>DASXSR010000044.1:0-25263 GCA_036505875.1 Blastocatellia bacterium
CGCGAAGGTTTTCGCCGTGGATACGAAGATGGCTACGACGGGACTTATCGGTACGGCACGTACTCGAACGGAGTGCTCAGCCTGCTAGGCGGCGTTTTGCAAACGATTCTCAATCTGCAGCGCTACTAAAGACGAGCGCACTCGGAAACAGCGCCCGTCCACTGGCAAAAGCTCGTGGAGCGGGCGCTTTCTATTTTCAAGCCTATCGTAAACGCAAGCTGGTGTGAGAGCAGAGTCATGCGAGTTCCGGCTTGATCATTCGCGCCTCCTGGAGCTCGAGTTAGTTATCCTGAGCGATGCCTCTCTGCTTCCGCCCAAGGACGGCAGATCCTTCAACGTGATTCGAAAGCGCCGCTGTTGGTTCTTCTCGGAATGGTGGGGCTTGTTTTCGCAACCAGTACCGCAGGTCTTGGCAACAGTGTATCCATTGTAGTCTTCAGCTTTCAGTTTACTGTCTCATTCGTATCTTAGCGCCACCATCGGATCAACTTTCGTAGCTCGGCGGGCTGGCACAAAACAGGCTCCCAGAGCCACTCCTGCCAGCACCAGAGCGACGGTTATGAATGTCAGCGGGTCAGTCACGCTCACACCGAAGATCCAATTCTTTATCGAGCCGGTCAAAGTAAATGCGCCGATAAGTCCGGCCGCTAAGCCAAGCAATGTCAGCTTCATTCCTTGTACTATGATCATGCTCATCACGTCACTTGTCCGCGCGCCCAAAGCCATCCTAATGCCGATTTCATGCGTGCGCTGGGTGAGCGTGTGGGAAAAGATACCGTAAATGCCGGACGCGGCCAGTAGTGTTGCCACCAAGGCAAAGCTCGCCAGCAGCGTTAAGTAGAATCTTGGTCTCACCATGTATTCAGCCCGAATTGCTTTCATCGTCCGTACGCGTCCAACCGGTTGGTTCTTGTCCATTTCAAGGATGAGATTGCGCATTGTGAGTGCGAATCCCGAAGCCTCTGTTGCCGTCCGTGTGACCACGTACATTGATGGCTGAGGCGATTGGAGAACTGACAAATAAATGTGAGGCCTTATCTGCTCATCCAGTCTGGATTTTGAGTCGGCAACAACGCCAATGATCGCGGCGCTTCTTTCTCGCTTTGCTCCTCTGTCTACGATCAGCCGCTCGCCGCCTTGCTCCTGATTACTCAGGTATAAGCGGACGAAGGCTTCGTTAACGATCACAACGGGGCTTGAGTCGGCGCGATCGCTATCGTGAAAGTACCGACCGCCACGAAGGGGAATACCCATCAAATGGAAGTAGTCATTGCTGATCGTGGAATACAAAACCTGAAACCGCTCATCGTGATTTGTCGAGGCCCCATCTGCACGGCTCACGTACATCCCAAAGGGGGTGTCACTCAGAGGCAGCGGATTAACAACCGCTGCACCCAGCACACCTGGAACGTTCTGCGAGCGCGCAATCGCTTCGGTCCAAAATGCACTCCATTTCTCGGGATCATCCTTTTCGCCGCGGGGCAAACTTACCAACATCGTCAGCAAGTTCTGAGTGTTAAACCCGGGCTCAACGTTGTAGAGGCGAGCGAAACTGTTAGTCATCAAGCCCGCGCCGATAAGCAGCACGAAAGTGAAAGCGACCTGCAAGACGACCAGCAAGTCGCGCAAGAAGCGGCTGCGACGACTTGACGATGATTGATGTCCAGACTCCTTCAACGCTTCGGTGAGGCTCACTTTTGAGGTCTGAAGCGCAGGCCACAAACCGGAGATGACTGCTGTCGCCACGGAAATCACTAGCGTGAAGAGAAGGGCTCGAGTGTTCAACCTCACATCGCTTGCTCGAGGCACTTCGCGCGGGATCATAGGGACGATCGCGTAGAGCGCCCATAATGCCAGCAGCAAGCCAAGCGCTCCGCCTAAGACCGAAAACAACAGGCTTTCGGTGAGCAGTTGTTGCACTATGTGGCGGCGGCGGGCCCCGATCGCCGCCCGAATCGCAATCTCCTTCGCGCGGTCAACTCCTCTGGCAAGCATAATGCTCGCGACATTTGCGCAGGCGATAAGCAATACAAACCCGGCCGCGGCAATCAGAACGAGAAGCGATGGGCGAGTTGGCCCAGTCACCTCTTCGTGAAGCGGAAAAACCGAGGCGCCGACTCCAGCATTGGTTTTGGGGTACACGTTTGCCAGTTGCTCCGCGACAGAGTTTATCTCCGCAAGCGCCTGCTCTATGGTGACGTCTGACTTTAGACGCGCTATCACCATGTTTCCGCCTGGGCCGTGCCGCGACATCTCCTTCGAGTCAGCTACGATGGGGACCCAGATGCGGGCATAACCGGAATGGCTTTCAAAAGTCTCCTTGAAATCCTCAGGTAGCACGCCGACGATTGTGTGAGTCTTGCCGTTGAGAGTAATCGTTCGGCCAACGACATCCCCATCACCTGCGTAGCGCTCAACCCAGTAACCATGCGTTAAGACCGCAACAGGCTCGCTGCTCGCCTCTTCATCTTGAGGCAAGAAGCTTCGTCCGGCCGCCGCCTTCACGCCGAGCATATCGAAGAACTGGACTGACACACGGTTTGCCGAAATATTTTCGGGAATCTCACTTCCCGTGACGCTAAAGCTAACGAAGGAAAGCGCGGCCATCTGGTCGAAACTTTTGTTATGACCCTTCCACTCGTCGAAATCGGCCAGCGATAGCGGAAGCCTGTTGTAACCCTTCTCCGGGTTCGATTCGAAAACTTTGACAAGCCGTTCGGGATTTTGGAAACGCAAGGGCCTTAACAACACCGCGTCGATAGTGCTGAATATGGCCGTGTTGGCGCCGATGCCGAGCGCCAGCGACATGACTGCTATTGAAGACGTGCCGGGCGCCTTGCGAATCATCTTAAGCGCGTAACGGACCTCGAAACCGCGATTCTCAATCCAGGTTCCTAGGTTCATCTCCCGGCCTCCTCAGACAAATCAACGCCTCCACTGCGATTCGGTTCTTATCTTTTCGATCAAAGTTCCACCGATGACGAACAAACTTTTCCCCTGGATTAGGCTTCGGAGAGATGCAAAAGAGGATCGGCACAAGGTCGATCCTCAATTCTCGATGGTCTATCTTCGAGCCGTCACTCGTATCGAAGCGCAATCATCGGATCAACTCTGGTTGCGCGGCGGGCGGGCAGAAAACAGGCTCCCAGAGCCACTCCTGCCAACACAATTGAAATCGCAGCGAACGTAGCGGTGTCAGTAGGGCTGATGCCGAACAGCAAACCGGTCATCGCGCGGGTGGCCAGCAACGCTCCGCCGAGACCGATGACAAGGCCTCCGAATGCCAGCTTCATCCCCTGACGGACGACCATCCCCAGCACGTCGCCTTGGCCGGCGCCAAGCGCCATGCGAATGCCAATCTCGTGGGTGCGCTGAGTCACCGAGTAGGCCATCACGCCATAGATGCCAACCGCAGCGAGTACCAACGCTACCGCTGCGAACGTGCCGAGCAGCATCAGGTTCAACCGGTCGGGTGCGATCGAGTCCGCGCGAATCTGCTCCATTGTGTTGAGATTGTAAATCGGCTGGTCGGGATCGACTGCAAGCACCTCGCGCCTCACGGCCGAAAACAGTGCCGTCGGCTCGGTCGCAGTCTTGATAACCACCGTCATTCCGCTCTGGATCAGTTGTCGGAATGGATAGTAAGACTGCACACGATTCGAATCTTGATTGAGCCCATCCATCTTGACGCGTCGGACGATGCCCACGACCGTGATCGGCGGTTCGTTCGGGCCGCCAGCTCTCAACTGCTTGCCGACCGCGGTTTCATCTGGCCAATAACGCCGCGCGAATTCCTCATCGATCAACGTGACTCGGGGAGCGTCCTTCTTGTCGTACTCGCTGAAAGGTCGTCCCTCAAGCATGGTGATTCCCATCGCTTGGAAATAATCGGGGCTCGCGACGCAAGCTTCGGTGAGCGGAACCTTGCCAGGTTCCGGCGGCGGCTGGCCTTCGATTCTAAATGAGGTCTGCCAGCCGTTGTTGCCAAGCGGCAAACCCGAAGCAAGCCCGACAGCCTCAACGCCGGGCAGCGCTCTGAGTCGGTCAACGACTTGATCGAAGAAGTTTATCCTCTGTTGCTCCTCTGCATACTTCTTCTGAGGCAGCGCAACATTGAAAGTCAGCAAGTGGTCGTAGTTGAAACCCGGGTTGACCTGCAGCAAGCGATAAAAACTGCGAATCATCAAGCCGGCGCCAATTAGCAGCACCATGGTCAGCGCCACCTCTGAAACGACAAGACCACTACGAAAAAGATGCCGGCTGCCAGTGGAACCCCGCCCCGCTTCCTTCAGCGTTTCGTTCAAGTCTGGTTTGCTTGCCAGAAGCGAGGGCACAATTCCGAAGAGCACGCCGGTGAGAACCGAAACTCCGATCGTGAACACAACCACACGAGTATCCAGATTGATTTCGCGCGAACGAGGTATCGTGTTCGGGCTTATCGCAATTATCAGCTTCACCCCCCAACGCGCCAGCAGCAAGCCGAGTACCCCGCCCAAAAATGAGAGCAGCACGCTTTCCGTGAGCAGCTGTCTGACTATTCGCCAGCGGCTCGCGCCAAGCGCTGTTCGAATCGCCATTTCTTTCTGTCGCGTGGCGGCCCGCGCGAGCAACAGATTCGCGACGTTGGCGCATGCGATCAGTAATACAAATCCGACCGCGCCAAGCAAAATCAGGAGCGCGGGCTTGATTGTGCGCACGGCGTTTTCCAGCGCGGGAGTAACCGAAACGCGATTGCCGGTGTTCGAATCGGGATATTGCTTTTCGAGATTCGCCGCGACCAGGTCCAGGTCTTCGCGCGCTTGCGCGACGGTGACGCCAGGTTTGAGCCGCGCGATCCCGGCCAGACCCGGATGATTACCACGCTGTTGCCAACTGGGATTTGCGGCAGCTTGTCCCGCCGGACTCCACAAGTCGATGCCTCGGCCGGGAAACTGAAAGTCGGGCGGCATGATGCCGATCACTGTAAAGCTCTGCCCGTTGAGGGTCAGCGTTTGATCGATAATGCCGGGATCGCCGCCGAATCGGCGCTGCCACAGACCTTGGCTCAACACCGCGACCGGAGCCGCGCCTGGTTTGTCTTCGTCGTTAGTGAAGACGCGACCGCTACCCGCCGTCACTTTCAGCACGGCGAACACGTCCGCGGACACCTGCGCGCCGATCAGCCGCTCAGGCTCGCCGACGCCTGTGAGGTTGTAGCTCTCGCGACCTCGAAAGACGCCGATGTTCTCGAACGAGCTGTTCTGCTCTCGCCAATCAATGAAGTTCGGATAAGCCACCGACATCCCTTCGAGCTGCGGGCTGCGCTCGCGCAAGATGACCAGGCGGTCTGATTCGGGATAAGGCAGAGGGCGGAGGAGAACCGCATTGACTACGCTGAAGATCGCCGAGTCAGCGCCGATGCCGAGGGTTAATGCGATGACGGCAACGATCGTGAAGCCCGGAGTCTTAAGCAGCATTCGAATTCCAAATTTCAAGTCGTGAAACAAAGTATTCATGCTTCTTGCCCTCGTAAAGGATCAGACCTGCGGTCGCTTATCGTTAGTGACAGGGAAGCCGCTCAGGTTTCAGACTTCCGGAAAATGTTTATCGAGCGTCTCTACTCGTACCGTAACGCCGCCATCGGATCGACCCTTGTCGCGCGGCGGGCCGGCACGAGACAGGCCCCCAGAGCCACTCCCGCCAGCAATAGGGGAATCACTATGAAGGTTGCGGCGTCCGTCGCGCTGACGCCGTAGAGTAGAGCCTCCATCAACCGTGTCAGCATGAAAGCTGCTGACAACCCGATGCCGAGTCCAATGGCCGCGAGCGTCAAGCCATGTTTCAACATGAGCTTGAGGATGTCACCACGGCGAGCTCCCAGCGCCATGCGGATTCCAATTTCGCGCGTGCGTTGGCTGACCGCATACGCTGTCACGCCATAGATTCCCACGCCGGCGAGCAACAGCGCCAGCGCGCCGAAGCTCGTCAGAAGCGTCGCCACGATGCGCGCCGGAAAGAGCGAGAAGTTGAGATGTTCAGCGAATGTCTTGATGTCATAAACGGGGAGCGTCGAATCCAATTCGGCGATCTTGCTTCTGATCGACGCGATCAAACTCTTCGGGTCACCGTCACTGCGCACCGCGAGAATCGCCGAGGAGTTGTAAGATTGTTGCATCGGCGAGTAGACGAACGGCGTTGGCGATTCGCCTATGCTCCAGTACTTGCCGTCGCGCGCGACGCCGACGATTTGAATAAACGGCCCTTCCGTCCTGCCGAAGCTGAAACGCTTGTCGATCACTTCATCTAGCGAATGCTTTTCGGGGTAGAAGCGATGCGCGAAAGCTTCGTTGACGACGGCCACGCGCGTGGATTTGTCTGTGTCGCGGTCACTGAAGTCGCGGCCGGCGAGGAGCGGAATGCCCATCGTTGCGAAGTAGTTCAGCCCGATCGATGCGACCATCGCGTTCGGCATATCCACCCCGCGCACTAGCTCGGTTCCTTCGACGTAGATTCCGTTGGACGAGTAGTTGACGCTCAACGGGAATAAATCGGTTAGGGACGCGGAGCGAACGCCTGGAATGCTCTCGACGCGCTCGATTAGCTGGCGATAGAACTGTTGGCCGCGCGTCTGATCGTACCCTTGAAGACCGAGATCAAACGACATTTGCAAGCCGCCAGCGACCTCGAATCCAGGATTCATGTCCTGCAGATGACCAAGCGCGCGCAGCACCAGACCGGCCGCGATCAACAAAACAAGTGATAGCGCCATCTGCGCGACGACCAGGCCGCTGCGCAAACGCGAACGCCGCGCGCTGCTTTGCGTGGAAGCTTCCTTTAAAGCTGGAACCAGATCGGGATTAGTCGCTTGCAACGCCGGCATTAGACCGAAGACGATTCCTGCGCTCAGAGAGACTAACAACGAGAAGCCCAGCACGCGCCAGTCGACATGCAACTCGAGGGTGACCGGAACGTCGAGCGGCGGCTTGAGAGTGACCACCAGGTCGATGACCCAGATCGCGAGTAGCAAGCCGACCGCGCCGCCTATCAATGCAAGCAGTGCGCTCTCAGTTAGCAACTGGCGGATGAGCCGCGCGCGGCTTGCGCCCATCGCCAGCCGTACTGCGATCTCACGCCGGCGCTCGGTCGCTCGCGCCAGCAACAGGCTCGCCAGATTGGTACAGGCAATCAACAGAACGAGCGCAACGACGGACATGAGAATTGCAGTGATACTGACGAACGCACCGCGGATGGTCGGTATGATGAAGCCGGGCGGAATTAAGCGAATTGTCGCCCCTTCATTTGATTCCGGATATTCGTTGCCGAGCGCAGCGGCCAGCACGTTCAACGATGCTTCGGCTTGCGACGGCGACATGCCGGGCTTGAGCCGCCCGGTTGCGAAGATGTTATGGGTCCTTCGGCGATCCAGCCACGGATTGCCGGGCTCGATCCACTCCTGCATCATCATCGGCACCCAGACTTCCGGCGTGAAGATCATCTCGATTCCGTTGAAACCTTTTGGCGCAATGCCAACGATTTTGAACGAGTGACCGTTGATCAGCACGTCTTGGCCGACGACTTCCGGGTCGCCGCCAAAGCGCCGCTGCCAGCAACTGTAGCTCAACACTACCACTGGTGAGGCTAGCTTGGCGCGGTCGTCATCCGGTGTGATTGTGCGCCCTTGAACCGCGCTGACGCCCAGGACGTCGAAGTAATTGCCGGAAACCATGTAAGCCCAGAGTCGTTCGTTATTGCCGTTTCGGCTCAAGCTCAATGGCGAGATTCGGGTGACGAAAAGCCCACTCAAGACATCGTTGCGGTCGCGAAAGTCAACATAGTCTGGATAAGAAAACGCCCTCATCGAATCGTTCTTGCCGAAAATGGACAGCTCATAAAGCTCATCGGGACGGTTGACCGGGAAAGGCCGGAGCAGCACAGTGTTCACCAGGCTGAAGATCGCGGTATTCGCGCCGATCCCCAACGCCAGGGTTATGATCGCGACGAAGGTGAATCCGGGTCTCTTAGCCAGCAAACGCAGTGTGTAACGCAAGTCTTGAAGTACTGTTTGCATAATTCGCCTCCAATACGTCATACGTCAGAAGGAGTGCGCAGAAGGCGGAAAAACAACCCAAAAGCATACGCCGATATGAACCTGCGAAAAGAAAACCCACATGCATTCTTTAGGTCAAGGCATCCCACCATTCGTATCCTCTTACCGCCTCGGATCGGTCCTGCGTCGCGCGCGCCTTGCAGTTGCTGGGTTTCACCTGGTCAATAATAAGAGAAGCGGCGTAAACTACCCAGTCCGCGCAAAAGTCCGATAAACTTCAGTTTGTCGCTTTGGAGTGCGCCTCGAATGGAACAAACTGAAGTTTATCGGACAGCGGCCGAGAAAGGAGGCGAAATGAGTGACAAACATCAAGACGTCGCGTTGATATTAAAGTTGTACGAGCTGCGTCGCGAAGAAGGATTGCGCCGCGCGCGCAGGTGGTATTTCGCTGAGTTCAATCCCCAAAGCGTCGACGACATATTGAAAGTGTGGGGCAGCGGGCATGACGGCAGCGCGTACTTTCGAATGATAACTTCCTACTGGGACATGGCCGCGTCCTTTGTGAATAATGGCGGCATAGACGAGAAAATGTTTATGGACGCGAACGGCGAACACGTCGGCGTGTTCTCGAAGCTGGAGCCGTTCATCGAAGATCTACGCGAGGCGGCAGGGATGCCCGATTATCTGCGGCAGCTTGAGACTTTGGTGAGGAAGACTCCCAATGTGGAGGCGCGGCTGGAACGACTGCGCGGTCTATTTAATCGATGGTCGAAGATTGCAGAGAAGTCGTCGGCTGCGGGATGAAAAGTCGCGTGCTGCGCGCTTGAGCTTAAACTGGAATGAGTCAGCTCATAGATATCTCAATGCCACCATCGGATCGACCTTCGTCGCCCGCCGCGCTGGGATCAAACAAGCCACCAGCGCGACCAGTATCAATAGCAGGGCGATCACCAAGTATGTCAGAGGATCGGTGATCTTTACCGCGTTTGACACCGCTCTTCAGCCAACATCATACTCAGCAGTAACATGACCGCGAAGATTCTCGACGGCACAAGAGTAGCTAACGCAATAAAAGATGAAGTCGCAAGTGAAGTGGCTGTCCTGTCAGAGCGCGGGCTTCGGCCCGGGCTTGCCGCGGTGCTTGTAGGCGACGATCCCGGCTCGCAGATCTATGTTTCAAGCAAAGTAAAAACCTGTCAGCAGTTGGGACTTCATTCGGAAAAGATCGAGCGGGCGGCCACTACTTCGACCGATGAGTTACTGAATCTCGTTCGCCAATTGAACTCGCGCGACGACATCGACGGAATATTGATCCAACTGCCGTTGCCTAGTCAGATCGACGCGGGGCTTGTGCTGAATTCCGTTGATCCCGCAAAAGACGTCGACGGCCTTCATCCGATGAGCGCGGGCCGGCTGATGTTCAACGAGCCGGGCCTGAGGCCATGCACACCGGCTGGAATCGTCGAGCTGCTCGATCGCTATCAGATCGAACTGAAAGGCGCGCGAGTCGTGGTGCTCGGACGTAGCCGTCTTGTGGGATTGCCGCTTGCGCTGCTGCTGTTGCATCGCCACGCGACGGTGACGATCTGTCATTCGCGAACGAAGGGTTTGCCCGCGGTCGCGCGTGAAGCCGATATCCTGATCGCGGCAATTGGAAGGATGGGGATGGTTGATGGCAGCTACATAAAGCCTGGCGCGGTCGTCGTGGACGTCGGCATGAACAAAGTTACAAATTTGGAAGAACTTGAGCGTTTCTTTGGCGACGATCCGAAGCGGCGGGCAGCCTTCGAGAAAAACGGGTACACGCTGATGGGTGACGTCAATCCGCGAGAAGTTGCAGAAGTGGCCGGTTACTTGACGCCGGTTCCTGGCGGGGTCGGTCCGCTGACGATCGCAATGCTGATGAAGAACACACTGGCTGCGATGAAGATGCGCCGCGGCGGTTAAGGTTTCGGAACATGAAAAAGATCAGAGCTGATGAATGCCCTCATTTGAAGGAAAGCAAGAGCGAGGTCTTGGAACAGGCCGGCAGCGCTTGCGCGGAGTGTGGACTGAGTGCTCCAAACCGCGTGTGCATGACCTGCGGGCACGTCGGCTGTTGCGAATCGGCTCGCGGTCACGCGCTCGCTCACTCTCGATCGAGCGGACATCCCCTCATTCGAGAGCTTCCGATCTCGGAGCGCTCGTTTACATGGTGCTACGGCTGCAACGCGTATTTGAGTTAGCCACGCCTAAAGCCGATCCGCTTCGTAATCTTCCTTTTCAGTCGTGATGCGCCCGTCTGCCAGATCGTACCAACGTTGCAGTCCCGCAGCTACTAACGCCCAGAACTCGCGGCCCGCGGTGGCAATGATCTTCTTACGAATCAAGCGCCGATCAACCAGACCTTCCTGTCTGAGCAAGTAAATTGCGTCTTGTTGATCTCTGAAGCGCCCGGCAATGTATTTCAAAATGATCAGCCACTCTGGCGTCACGATCGGTAATCCTGACGGCAGGTTGTAGGCTTCTTTCAACGCCAGCTCATAAAACTTTCGCGCCGTATCGTCACGCACAATCCAATCAACCGGCACAGATCGTTTGCCAATTTTCACCTGGTATCGTTCGCCACCAAACCCCAGAGGCTTTTGTGCTTCGAGCGGAAGAAGCGCGGACGCAATAACATCAACCTCGTTAGTCAAACGTCGGCTCCCATAAAGGTGCATGGCAATACCGCCCACCAAAGCCCACGCGACACGCTCCTTTTGGGCAACGCTAACAACCCGGCGCAAAGCTGCCAAACCGGTTTCCGTGTCTATCATGGGCTTGGCGTTTTTGCGGAGGTTCTTCTCTACAAACTGTTGCAGTTCCTTCTTAGTCACAACCCTTCTCGGGTTTCACCGGTGATCCTTCTGGTAGTGCGCGCCCAGCAAGTCGAGGCCGAAGTCTCCGTTGAAATCGCGCCACACGGAGTGAATGTGGTTTGCGTCATTCTGTATGTTGTCATACTCGACAAGAAATGACGAGCCTTGAATTCTGTAATAGTGAGCCTGACCCTTATCGAATCCTCCCGCCCACGCGAAGTAGATATTGGCCAGTCCATCCGAACGCACTCGGTCCAGTCGCGCCGTTGCAATGTCACCGGAGTGCCTTGTCGCATACTCACGCAGCAGAGCCATCAGCATCTCTTGCTGTTTACCGCCGAGCTTACTCGTTTGGAACCCTGCGGGCTTGAGCGGTTGGGCCTTTCTCGAGTTGGTTGAGAGAATATCGGCGGGCGCGCTTTCAGCGACTACTGCTTGAGCGCGCTGTTTGTCATCGAGTGATTTCACGAGCGCTCTCGCGAGGTCTTCTTCGGCTGCAAGCGTTCGTAACCCTTTGCGCGGCCCGCGCAAGACCTCCGCGGGATTCGCTCCGAAGAATGCGGGAGTGGCAGCTGCGCTTCTACCGTCGGCAATCGTAAAGTTGAGCGAAAGGTGATGCCCTTCGACTCGCCAGCCCCACGGCTTGTTGATCCCGAGATCGCCGAACAGACTGACGTAATAAAGCTCGGGATCGCGGACCGGTCCTTTGCCCTGCTCGATTTCGCGCAGCACCGCTTCGAGGCTCATAACGGTCGAAGCTTTGGTGAAGCCTTGCGGGCTGAGCCCCGAGCTGACAAGCGCGCTTGCCAGCAGACGCTGGGCCGGATCCAGTTCTTTGAACGGAATACCCTTTCGCGCGCGAGGAATGAAGTGCCAGTCGAAGCGTTGTTCGTCCTCGATGGTGAAGCTCGCCTTAGCGCGTTGCTCCGCACTCAGAGAATTGCGTAACGCTTCGGCCGCGCGCGCCATCGTCGAGGCTGACCAAACATCTTCTGCTGACATTGTGTGTCGGCTCCTTTCGGCGAGTCCAAGCGACGTAAATAGCGGCAGGCTTGTCAGTGCCATCGTTCCAGCCAAGAATTCTCGCCTGCTCGCGGTTTCTGATTCTTCGGACGCTCTTTTCATGGTTTCACCTCACGATACAACGAGTCGAGATTTTAAGAAGTCACCAGCGTGACTAGTGGCTGCGTCGCAGCAGGTAGCGAAGAGAAAAAACCGCGGCACACCACAGCACACTGGAGGTCGCCATAATAGCCCAACCAAACTGTTCCACGGTTGACGAAAAGCGGCCGGCTACACCGCCTGCCAGCCAAGCGATGAAGAAAATCGTTGAAGCAAACCGTCGCGCCCACGTGATGTGATTTGTCAGCTTCACGCGTCGAATCTCGGCCTCAATGAAGCCGTCTTCCAACATCAATCGCTCGTAGAAACGAGCTTCGCGTCCAGCCTTTCGAGCGAGTGCCGCATCGGAGCTTGCAGCGGCGGCGTTGTAGAAATGAGCCACGTGAGCGAGCTTACCGTCGCGAAGCGCAATCTCGGCCAACCCCATATTCGCCCGAAAGTGCGACGGATCGAGAGCCAGCGCCCGGTGAAAACACCCGGACGCCCGCTTGTAGTCGAGCCGCTCGAAAAACGCCTCACCGATTCGTTGCAGCAGGTCCGGCTTATCGCCTGCCAACCGTGACGCAAGTCTCAGACAAGCATCCGATCGCTGAAGCAGTCGCGTGTCGTCTTTATCAGCCGATGAGCGAAAGAGTCGAGCCATCTCGTAGAGCAGTTGCGGGTCCCGAGGCTCTCTCTCATAAGCGACGCGGAAATAGTTGGACGCCTGTGTAAGCTTTCCCGCCAACCTCAAAGAGTTGCCGATTCGTCGCAGCCGAGACGCCGGCATCGCAGCGATGTCACTCTTGAGTATCGGCGAGTTCTTCAGAGCGCTGCCTGTTTCGAAATATTCGAATATCTCGAACGAAAGCGGGTCGAGCTTGTCGGGTCCGGTTGCGCGAAGCAACGCCTTGATGAAAGGCGCGTAACTGGAGCGATACGAGCGCACGACCATCTCGACCCGCGGCCCGGTTATTACTGTGTGGTAACTTATTCGGGCATCGCCGGTCGCTACGCTGAGCTTGATGGTCGCGGTCGCAATGGACTCAATCTCAGAGACTTCAAGTTCGCGACGTAAACGGAACAGGGTTGAAAGAACAAACGCCAGGGGCCCTCTATGACGAAGGGTCTTGCCGTCGAATTCTATTCGGTCGAAAACTGCAGCCAGCACGATCGGCAAAAGCAAGCCCCAACACGACACCGCAGCCACAGTCCAACCTTGCCTAAGCAACGCCGATCCTGCTGTCAACACTACACCCGCTGACAGCGTGTAGGGTACGAATCCAGGGCGCGTGCTCACAATCTCCATCTTAGCGGGTTCAATTCTATTGAGTGACGCACTGTGAATCAACATTAATTGGTCCGTAGTCGGTGGTCGGTAGTCAGGGGTCGAACACTCGAAGATCGCTACGGACTACTGACTCTTAGAACCATCGAACTTCAGAATACGTAACAGTCATCTCGCGATCCAACTCGACGCGCATCCGCAAATCGAATCGAAGATCGCGCAAGGCGAGGACCGTCGTTCCATCTCCGCGTTGCTCGACATTCGCAGTGCCGTAGCGCATGAAATCCAGAAAAACTCGCGCGTCGCGTGACTGTCGCAACGCATCCGCAAGCTTCGGGTCAAGCCCTGGCAACTCGCGCCATTCCTCACGTCGTTCCAAGAGATTCACACTGCCATCGTATATTGAATCGCTTGACTTTGCCGCTGATTGCCAGAATAGCGGGTTGGCGGGCGCGGGCCAGGCCGCCATCGAAGCCGCGCCCTCAGGCCTTAAAGAGGTCAAGGAGATCCGAGCTGCTTGAAGCGCCGACTGATGAGCCATCCACGTGCCGCCGTAGTAGAGGGCGAGCAGCAATAGCGAATATCTAACCAACCGCGCGCCGAGCCGACGCCAGCGAAACAAAGCGCCTGCGATTACAATTGCAAGCCCTCCGAACCAAATGGCGCGCACTGAGGACGGTATCGCGATCGTCTGAGGATCGTAAGGATGGCGAAGCGCTAATGCGACAGCGAGCGACGCGAGGGTTCCTATCACAAGCCAAACTACAGTTCGTGTTGCGCTCGTCGCAGTCAACCACACGAGCGCCGCGCCAAGTATCAGCCAAATCCACGGATCGACGACAAAAGCCAGGTCGCCGTAGAACCAGCGATTGCTGAACGGCAACAGTGGCCGGATGCCGTATGAATTTGTGAAATCCATGAAAGCGTGCCCGAGGCCTCCCAGATAAGCGATCCAGAAAATTCTGACAGGCCTGAGCGGCCTTCTGAACGGGTCGCGTCGCAAACGAAACCTGTGGTCCACAAACATCAGCAGCAGCGTCAGCCCGGCCGCCAGCACCGCCAGGCCAACGAACCCGTGAGTGAACCCGCGATGATATTCAAGATAACGTACCGTGCCGCCCTCGACGCGACTTAGGACGTCCAAGTCAGGGAGATTCGAAGAAATAACGAGGGCGGTCGTAGCAAGCGGAGTGGCGCGTTCGAGGCCTGACTTTGCAAGTGAGAGACCGAGAAGCGTGTGCGCTAGGTTTTCCATTTCAGTGGTCAGTGGCCGGTGGTCAGTCGCCAGTCGAGATTAAGACTCCTGGCCACTGACAACTGGCCACTGACCACTTGATTAGGGTTGGGCGAGAGTGGACGGCGGAGGCAGTTGCTTGAGCCGATCAGGCGCCAGCGCCTGGATGCGCTTCTCGGCTTCTGCCCCTGCTCCTGAAGATCGGTCGGGCCTGGCCGCCTCCAAATAGGCTTCCACAGCCTTTTCCGTGTCGCCGGCTTTTTCGTAAGCGTGACCGAGACCGACTTCGACCGCGGGCTTCAGATTCGCGGAAGCATTCAGTAATTGTTCATACAGCGCGATCGCTTTGTCGTTATCGCCGTTCACCGCATAGTTTTCCGCGAGCGCCAGGCGCGCGAGGTCCGATGTTGGACGCTCATTCTTTCCGGCAATCTGCTCGAGTAAGCGTATGCCTTTGTCCCGGTCGACGTGCAGGTAGCTCACACCGGCATAGTAGAGGCCGATCGAGCCGTAGTAACCCGAGTAGTCGTGAGCCAATCGCTCGAACGCTTCTGATGATTCGCGCCATTTTGTTTGCTCGTCGGTGTAGGATTTGCCTGTTGGCGGTGTAGCAGTGGATGAGGCGTCTTGTACGGGCGCGTTAAACTTCTCCAGCGCATCGGCGAACGCGGTCTCGGCTTTTGTCTTGCGGTAGTCGAAGTAGTAGCTTCCAGCCACGTAAAGCAAAACCACGCCGGCGATGATTCCCATCGCGATCACAAATGGACGACCGCGTTCCTGGAGCCAGTCTTGTGTCTTCTCGTAGAACCGAATCATCGGGTCGTGCCGATACTTCATCTCCTTAACTGAGACCTTCTTTTTCTTTCTGCTTGCCTTGGCCAAAGCTATACGCCTCCTGGTGATCTGTCCGACAAACTTTGGTTTGCCGTGGATTGCTAGCGCGGGACGATGATGAGTCGGAAGGACGCCCGCACCGTCTGATAAGCAAAAGAGAACGATAGCGGGGCAAATCGCGGCCTGTCAAGAAACTGAAGGAGTAGGCATGAGAGCTAATCGAGTTCCAATCTAATCGGATCTGAGCACTGAGACTGTTGCGGGCGTGTAAAACGCATCCGCGCTACCGTCGCGGTGCCGATCTGCACAAATACAAAGTGATTGCAAATTTGCGTTGTGCTAGAGTTCTAATAGTCGGAACAATCTGGCCGGACGGGGTGTCTAACCTAGCGACAAGTGAGGTAAAGGGCCACTGCCCGTTTCACTTGGAGCTAAACGGCGCTCGGCTTCACGAGGCCGGGCGGTGGCCCACTCCGGTCAGCGGTTAACTGAAGGAGCGCCACTCGATGTCAGCCGGAGACATGGCCGCACTGGAGCAAACCACCCTAGCCGGGCTCGATCTCGATGCCGGCGTGCTCGAGCGCCTGCCCGAGGCTGGGTTGATCTCCAGGCTGCGCGCCCGCGAGCTGGACGCTTTTGAGGAGCTTGTCGCCGAGTTCGAACGTCCGGTGTTCTCCCTCTGCCTCCGACTGCTGGGGGACGCCGAAGAAGCGCGGGACGCGGCCCAAGAAACCTTTTTGAAGGTCTATCGCGGGCTGGGCAGCTTTCGTGGCGAAGCGGGATTGAAGACCTGGATTTATCGCATCGCCATAAACCAGGCAATGAATCAGCGCCGATGGTGGCGCCGGCGCCATCGCGACGACACGATCTCGCTGGAGTTAACGCGCGGTCAGGGTGAAACGACCCTTGGACATTTGCTTCCAGGCGGCGCCGCGTCGCCCGAAGCGCAAGCGATATCAAGCGAGCGCGAGCGCAGCATTATGCGCGCGCTGGGCGAGATCAAACCGGAGTATCGAATCGCACTGGTGCTCCGCGAGATTGAAGAGCTCTCTTACGAAGAGATCGCCCAGACTCTTTCGATCTCAATTGGGACGGTGAAGTCACGAATCGCGCGAGGACGCGAAGAACTTCGCCGGCGGGTGAAAGAGCTTTTGTAGAATTGCGGATTTCAGAATGCGGATTGCGGAATCAGGAACGCTACGTGATATTTCAATCCGAAATCCGAAATCGAGCTTTTGTAGAATTGCGGATTTGAGAATGCGGATTGCGGAATCAGGAACGCGACGTGATATTTCAATCCGAAATCCGAAATCCGAAATCGAGAGTGCTTATGGAATGCAAGAAGTTTGAACTGACAGCCTCCGCGTACTTGGATCGTCAGCTCGACGAGCCTGAAGCTATGGAGTACCGGAACCATCTGTTGGCCTGCGACGCTTGCCGCTTGCTGCTGGCCGAGACAGAAAGCGTCTCCGTCGCTTTGAAGAGTGCCGATCATCCGACAGTGCCTCGCGAGCTTCGCAGCTACGTCATGATCCAAGCGACCAGACGAGCGAGAAGAGAGATCACTTTGGGCGAGAGCATGGTCGCATGGCTTCAGAAGATGAACCCTCGCCCGATAGCTGTCGCCGCCGGAGTGGTTATCTCGCTTCTGTCATTTGCAACCCTGTTTTCGAGTTTCAGGCCGATTCCTCTCAGCGGCACCGAGAGCCGGCAGGTTGCGATATACCCGATAATCAATGGCTCCGATCGCGAGTTTCACAGCTATAACAATCTGCCCCCCCCAGATGCGAGCTCTGCCGACAGTCAGCATTACTACGAACTCCCGCGCGTGCTTGATAATAGCGCGCTCGTGAGCTTCAGCCACATCGCGTATCAGAAGGCGGGCAATCAAGGCATGTCCGCGCTGGTCCAGGTTGATTCGGAGGGCCGCGGTGAGCTTGTGGACGTGCTCGATGCGCCGAAGGACCCGTACTTGATCGAGCAGCTCTGGTGGTCGCTGCGCGACCGGACCTTCCAACCCGCCACTGTTTCTGGCCGGCCGGTGCCTACTCGCATAATCCTGCTCGTCGAGAAGGTCGATGTGACTGGATGAGACGAAGTCAGTAGTCCGTAGTCAGTAGTCCGTAGTTAGTAGTTAGTTCTTGGTCAGTAGTTAATTCTCGAAGAGCGCCTTCCTCCTTTAATCCCCGAGCGCCACTTTTTAACCCAAGAGCGCCCTTGCGGCTTCGCTGGACTTCTAGCGAGCGAAGCCCGAAGGAGAAGACCATGTTTGAAAGATTAGTAGTGTCTACGGTTCAAAGGCGCAAACACACAACGGCTAAGTTCTTCTTGGGAACTGCGGCCCTCTATGCATTCGTTATTGGCTGCGCGTTTGCTCTTTCAATTCTCTTTGCGGAACCGAAGCTCGCCGCAAGCGAGCGAGTAATCTGGATCCCGCCCACTCCGCCGCCCGCACCCCCACCGGCCCACGTTCGACCGCAGCATAACGATTCGGAAACACCGAATCTACAAGATCCCAATCACGTTATGAAGTACGAGGATCTTGTTTCGCAACAGCACCAGACTCCGCCTCGACTCAAGCTGCCGGGAGCCACGTCCTTCGAAGGACCCGAAGGAGTTGTTGGCGGTGACCCGAACGCGCTCCCAAATAGCATAGGAGTTGGCGGGGGAGTTACAGGCGGAGAACCGAGGGGTGAGCCGCCCAGACCGGCCGACCCGCCCAAGCCTCAGCCGCGAACGGATGACAAGAAGCCCGTGCCCGTTCCCTCGAGCGTTCTCCAAGGCAAAGCAATCGAGCGCGTGGTGCCCGTCTATCCGGAGATTCCCAAGCGGATTCACCTTCAGGGCGAAGTCTCCGTGGAAGTGGTCTTATCGCCCGAGGGACGAGTTGAATCTGCTCGCGTCGTGAGCGGGCACCCGCTGCTAGTCGCTGCTGCGCGCGATGCCGCTCTTCGCTGGCGGTTTAGCCCGACGATTCTCAATGGCGTGCCGGTCCGCGTAACTGGCGTGATCACGTTTGCGTTCAAGATGAACGAGTAGAAGAAGGAGGTGGATGGTCATGAAACCTTCACGATTGCTCCTGATTGTCGCGTTCGCGTTGTTGACGGCGGGTCTGGCTCTGTATCGTCTCGGCTCCCAGATCAACCTCGGATTGCAGAGCGCCGATCCGAGTCTGTGGGAACAAGCCCCAGGAGACAAATGGCTTTACGTCGGCGGAGTAATGATGCTGATTTCCGGATCGTTCTCACTTGCTGCAGTAAAGATTTGGTGGCGAGACCGGCGGCATTGAGAAGTGACTTAGCAGTCGTCGGTCGAGATGGGCTGTCCGTCCGTGAGTGTCTCACGGTTCGTCTTTTCATCGTGACGCTGGGAACGCAATATCCCGCCTGCGCCCCCAGGGTTCAGAAGCTGAAGCGGAGCAGCAAATCGACGCGTCGATTATTGGCGACGCTATTCCCGAGAGCAATTCCTCCTCCCGCGCCCAATCCCGCTAGCGATACTGATTGGCCGAAAAGGGGCGAATTGAGGTTACCGATGGGCGGGGCAGGATTAACGTGGTTGAAGATGTTCAGCGCATTAATCGAGATCGAGATGTTGTAAGGTCGATCATTGCCTCCGCCGCCAGCCATCATTACAACCGCACCGGGCGGCAATGCTCCTCCGGGGCCGCCTGGACCTCCAGGGCGTGGCCCTCCTTGCCCTCCTTGCCCTCCACCTCCGAACGCGCCGCCTCCCGCGATCGCTCCGCTTCCTTGCGGCTGCCCTGCTGCAGCATTCTTCGCCGAAGCTGAACGCCCGAACCCGAACGTCTTGCTCACGCGCATGTTCACGGAGAAGTACCCGGGCCCTTCACCGAAATTGCGCGGAATGATCTGAGTCCCAGGAAGCGGATTCAGATCGAAAGCGCCGAAGCGCGTGACCTTGACGCTTGGCCTCGATAGATCGGTCGCCAGTGCAGGTCGTTCGTTGGAGATGGTATCGCCGTTCGAATCAACGCCGGTTGTAATGTTGAAGGGAGAGCCCGACGAGACAAGGATGAACGGGCTCACACTCAACCGCCACGGCAAATTTATCGAGCCGAATATGAAACCCCGGTTACGGACGTCCATCGACGCGCGGCCAAACTCGCTTCTCAAGTCATAGGTGTTCGACGGGAATGAGCCCGCGCCGTCCGTGTTGCTCTGAGCCTTGCCGAGAACGTAGGTGCCGGTAATCGTGACAACGCGATTCAGCCGATTTTGCAGGGTGAAGATCAGTTGGTTCTGTTTGAAGATCCCGCTCGATTCATATTCAAAGATATTGCCTGCGTTTCCGAAAGGCCGCACACCACTTCCCGGCAAAGCGGAGTTAAATGTTCCAGGCAACGGAGCGTTGATGTTTCGAGATCGCAAGTAATGTACACCACGCGCGTTTAGATACGTCGTCGTCAAGGTAAAGTTGTGCGGCAACTGGCGCTCGACGCTGATGCTCGATTGGATCGTGTAAGGCGCCGTTAAATCGCGAGCTACACGATAAGTGTTCTGCGGCAGCGCGAACGTCGCAAGCGTTCCAATCGACGGGACTCGCGGAAAGGTCCCTAAGACAGTGGGATCGGTCACAGTGAACAATTGCTGGTTGGTTCCGTTGTAGCGGTGAGCTTGCAGCGTAAGGTTCTCATTGAAGCGATCGTAGAAGATGCCCGCTCCGCCGCGAATCACCATCTTCGGTTGGCGCCCAGCAAGCGCGCCCGGCGACCACGCGAACGCGACGCGCGGAGCAAAGTTCAGATTGCTGCTGATGTTTGTCTGCTCCTCGTATCGCAGGCCATAGCTCAGCGTGAAATCGGGACGAGCTTTCCAGTCGTCCTGGAAGAAGCCGCCCAGGTCCCATTGCCGCACGCCCGCCGCGGGATCCCCGCCTGCGATACCCAGTTGCGATGGCTCTCCGCCAAGCGCCGCGATTGCTGAGGGCGTCAGTCCCTGTTGCTGGAACAACAGAGTGCGGCGGTAGCGTTCGAGGCTTGTGATTTCCGTGAGCACAATCTGACCGCTCTGGTCTCGCACCAATTGATTTTTTGCGTCCAGCAACGGCGCGACGCCGCCGAAGAAAATATAAGTGCCGCCGAAGTTGTTTGATGAAACATCGTCTATCAGCATCCCACGCATCCGCACGCCGAACTTGAATGTGTGAGTCTTGACTCCCCACGTGGTGTAATTCTGAAGCTCGAGCCGATCCAAGATGTTGACCGAGTGTCCAACATTGGACCCGCCTCCGGTGAACGCGTCCAGCACCGAGATTGTCGGCGTGGAATTGTCGCCCTTCTGCTCACGTTGATTGCGTAGGTACTGAAAGCGCGTTTCGTTGATCACAGTCGGGCTAGCAACCGCGGTCTCGGTGAGCTGAACCGTGTGGTCGGTGTTCGAGATCGCGAATGCGCGTGACGGCAAAGAGAAGCCGCCGATGCCCTGATTCTTAAAGCTGTCGTTGCCGTAGTTGTAGCGCGCCATCAAAGTGTTGTTCTTATTCAACTGGTAATCGACGCGAAGACTCGGATCGGTCAGCCGGCGTGGCACGACTATCGACTGGCTGAACGCGACCGGGTTCAATGACGAGTCAAGAATCGTCGCATTGACTATTGCGTTATCCTCGATGTCTCGATGGAACAGACTCAGAAAGAACGACGAGCGCCCGGCGATCAGCGGGCCGCTGAAGCTTGCGTTGACGACCTTGTACTGTGAATCCGGCTTATTGATCACAAAAGGATTGCGCGAGTTGAAGCTCTGGTTATTGTAGGTGAGCATCGCGGAGCCGTGATACTTGTTAGACCCGGGACGCGTAAGAATCTCGATGTGGCCAAAACCGATCCGGTCGTTTTCGGCGGCGAACGGATTCTGGTTTATACGAATCTCGCGGATGGCATCCTTCGAGGGCATGTTCCCGCCTGAGAATCCATCGATGAAAATCTGGCCTCCGTTTGGCCCGGCCGATGGTCCCGCCATCGCCTGCAAAGCGGCGGCCAGGTCGTCAGGATCATCGGGCAGAGCGTCGAGATCTTTGCCCTTGAGAACGATGGCGCCCTTGTTGGCATCCGGGTCGGTGCTCAGCGGCGTGTCGTTGGAGCTGACCGTCACCCTTTGCTTTTCAATGGTTGCGGTCAGCTTGATGTTGAGCGGTTCGCGACGGCCGGCGACGACATCGGCGTCTTCGTTCTCATAAAGCGCAAACCCGCTGGCGACCACTCGCATAAAGTATTTTCCCGGAGCTAGTCCGTTGAAGACATACAGGCCCTGATCGTTTGTCGTTGCCGTCTTCTCGACGTTCTTCGCGTCGATGAGTGTGACTGTGGCGCCGGAAATCGCACCGCCGAGTTGATCGGTTACCTGACCGCGCAGTGTGGCCGTCGCTTGGGCTACAACAGCGTTACAGGTGAGGAGCAGGGCAAGTGTGAACGATGTTCTCTCGATTGATTTTTTGGGTCGGATCATTCAGTGCTCTCCAGCTACGGCAAGCCAATGCCGAAATCCAACACGCCGCTCGGCAGCCCCGTGCTCAGGTTCACTGCGCGGCTCGGCGAGCCTGATCTCTGAATCGCGGCTAAGATCACATCCACCCCGGCGACAAGCGTTATCGCGGTGAGTCGCGAAGGGTCGGCGCCGACGGTGCTCGAAACCGCTATCACATCTCCCGGCCTTATCTCTGTAAGTGAGAGCGCCGGCATGCGTTCGAGCATGTCTTGAAAATCCCCGACGCCTTCTGATCGCGGCGGGCCGCCGGGCTTGCTACCGCCAGCAGGCGGGCTGCTCGATTGCCGTGGCGGACCGTCGGGAGCCTGGGCGCCCGGGCCACTTTGACCGCGCTGAGCTAAAAGCATCCCCAGTTGTTGCGGTATTCGACGCAGCATCGAATCGCTGTTCACCGCGATGGTGAGCTGCTGTTTGCTGCCGAGCATCTCGATCTTGATCTCGTTGGCATCGGCGCTTACCGATTTGACTGTTCCGCCCACCGTCTTGAACGAGCCTGAAACCACTTGTTGGGCGGTGAAGCGGCTTCCGTCGGCGCTCTTGTCGCCCAACGCGCGGAGTTGATCGCCCACTTTGAGCTCGTCGAATGAACTCGCTTTTGCGTCGCTGAACTTCACGGAGTCGGGAGCGTAGCGCCGAAACGCTATTGTATTCGGCGCGGCGATGGTGACCGGCTTTAAGCCCTCGCGTCCTCGCGCTTGAATTGTTATCTCTCGCGTCTGGGCATTAAGCGCGGAGATGATGCCCGAAATGCCGCGCCGCCGCCAGTCAGCGCGTTCCTGCTCGTGCTTCTTCTCGATGTCGGCCTTGGGCATCACGATCAGTTTTTGGGCCGGCACAGATTTGCGATCGTCGCTCACCTTGCCGCGGACGTAGACCCTGTCACCTGAAACGATTTCGGCGAGTGTCGTTTTGACCGCTTTTTCCAGCGAAGTCTCGCCGGGCGGGACGCGCAAAAACTCAGTCTTCTCGTCCAGCGTGACAGCTACAAGGCTACCCGCGTCGGTCTTCACAACCAATCGCTTGCCGGACGGATCGGTCTGGACAACTTGGCCGAGTACGCGCGTTTGAGTTATTCCCGGATCGGCGCTTTGTGCTGCGCAGACGTAAAAAGAAACGCATACGACCAAAGCGACAAGGATCGCCGTTAACGATTGCTTCATCGTCGTTCCTTTTCCTGCCGGACCCTGCGCAATCTCTGCGGGCTCAGCGTTTCAGCGGTGAACTCCCGCTCCAAGCAATCTCACGGCAGAGGCGTAGAGTACGCCGAGGTTTTGCGGAGAGCAGACTCCTACAGCGCGCTGTTTGTTTTGTCGAGCGCCGCCCTCAAACCTCGCGCAAGCTTAACCGCATCGTCGTTGGCCCAGAAGTGCATGAAGAACAGCCGAGGCGTTTCGTCGAGCATGTGTGAGTGTAGCGCAGTGATCTGGATGCCTGCCTTGCGGAGCTCGCGAATCACCGGATTAACCTCATTCGCGGTCATGACGAAGTCGCCTGTGATGGCCGCGCCTTTGTCGGTCGGTTGAAAGTTGATCGCGGTGGCAGTTCCCATAAACCCGGGAACCTCCAACCCCTCCGCAGTCATTATTTTTTCTTTGCGAGGCACGCCGACTTGCAACACTCCGCCACGCTCTCGACCTTGAACGCCCAGCGCGTCCTGCACTTTCTTCCAGTCCGCAGTAGAAGCTGCAGGTGCGCCCGCGGCGGGCGGGCCCATCGGGGTGCCGCTCAAGGAGAGGGCGTCTTTTAATGCGCGCGCGAGCTTCTCTTCATCGCCACTTCCCATAAAGTGCATGTACATCACTGGTGGCTGCTCGTTGAGAATGTGATTGTGAACCGCGGAAACCTCGACGCCTTTCTCTTCGAGCCTGGTGAGCACCGGATTGATTTCACTTTCGAGCAGCACGAGGTCGCCCATCACCATCGTATGCCCGCCCATTCGCTTGAACGCCATCCACGAGCCGAGTGCCAGAGTAGGCTTGATGTCGACGCCGTCGGCCTTCACTTTCAAATCAGTTCGAGGCAGGCCGATCTTATACACGCCGTTGTTCATCTCGCCCGAGCGGCCGATGATCGCGTCTATCTTCTTTGCGTCGGGCGCGTCGTCGGCGGCTCCTGTGGTCGCAACGTGAATCGTCACGCCAATCACAATAGCTATTGTTGCTGCCTTCCAATCAATCCAGTTCTTTTTCATTGCTGAAGTCCTCCAGACGTTAAGAAACCTCATGCGTCCATTCTGAAGCTGTCGTGCGGGAGACGAAAAGATGCCATCTTGTTCCACACTCACTTCGCCACTATGCGCAGATCGTCGAAGTAGGTTACGGAATCAGCCTTGGTCCACAAGCCGATCTTGCCAGCGTCTTTGAACGTCTCATCCGTGGCGTCGATCTTCTTCTCTCCGTCATAATAGCAGACGATGTGATTGCCCGCGCACTCGACTCGCAGCTCGTGCCATTCTCCGGAAGCCACTTTGAAATTCGCGCCGGCGAATTGCACGCGCCGGCCGCCCACCACGTGGTACAGCCTGTAGTTGTTCTCGAGCGCGTTGGCGCGGACGATGTAATAGTTGTTCGCGTCCTTCAACCGAAAAACCAAACCGGCAGCTCGATCTACTTGTCCTGAAATCGCTTTGAACTTGACGCTCAATTCCAGGTCTTTGAACGTCGCTTCGTCCGCGATCGCAAGCGGAAAGCGATAATCAGTCTTGTCGGTCGAAACTTGCGCGAGTGCGTTTGGTTGAGACGGCGCCGACGGATCAGCTTTCACGACCCATTGCACTCTCGAGCCTCCGCCCGTCAGCGCTTCGTGAAACCTCGCCGGGACGTTGCCTACGGGATCGTTGTCAAAGTTGTAGAGGAACTCTTTGCCCGCTGACTGAACCGGCGCGGGAGTCTCCGGCGACACTTTGTTCGCTGCGGAAGACGATTCGTCTTTGCCCGCGTCATTAGCTGCTCCGCTCTTGCCGCAGGCCACTGGAAGCAACAGCGAGAGCGCGAGTACGCTGAATCCAATATTAGCTCTGTTCATGTTTCACCTCGAGTGCGTGCCCGCTAGCCAGGGGCAGCTCCACCGTAAATCGACTGCCTTTATCTTCACTGCTTTCGACCGTGACGCGACCATGATGAGCCGCGCAAATTGACTTGACGATTGAAAGCCCGAGACCCGCGCCGCCCAACTGTCGCGACCGCGCTTTGTCCACGCGGTAGAAGCGCTCGAAGACGTGCGGCATTGCTTCAATAGGAATGCCTGCGCCGCTGTCTGCAACTTCGAGCACTGCATTGCCGTTGCTGGTTCCGACCGGATGCGCATTAATTGTCCATCCTTGAATAACTATCATGGACAGGTTAATCCAGAATGAAGCTCGGATTAAATTCCGTTCAGAAATAAGGATTCAAGTGCGGCGCATACGATCGTGTCCGTTTCAGAAGCGAAAAGTATAT
>DASXSR010000045.1:0-28255 GCA_036505875.1 Blastocatellia bacterium
AAACAGTAACGCCCGGAGAACCTGGTCACCAAACCTTCGCGGGCCAGACACTCGAGCTCATTTTGGATCTCGTCTCTCCTGATGTGGGGAATCGAACGGACGATCTCTTCAAGGCTGACAACGCGATAGGAGTGATCGATCCCGTAGGCCAACAAGATAAGCCTCAGGTTCTCTGGCGCGATATGAATCCCAAAATTCGCTGCCATTACTGCTACCCTCCCAAATTTTCGTGTCCGAAGGAGCCACCGATCAAGAGATACTCCTCCCATGATAGAGTCAATGTCAAGCGTTTCTACCTCTTCGCGCCCTGGACTTCTATCACAGCCTTGTATGTTCCGGTGTTGTCGGCAAGGTTGCCTTCGTTCACCGACAAGAACAGAAGTCCGTCACGGGCCGCCTGAAATTCCGAGGATCGTCCGATGAAGATAAAGTCATCGTTGTCCGCGCCGATCACTCCGATCAACGCTCCAGTCGGCTGGTCCGGCATCAGCTTTTTCGGATCTGGGAGATCGGGTATACCTTCGGGTCCGGAAGATCGTCCGCTCGCAGGGTCCAAAGTGACGACGCCGCTGGCGGTGATGCGAATGCGGTCGCCGCGCTTTACTATCAACCCGGTGCTCGTCCAATCGCGCTTGCCTACCACATCTACAGTGATAGTTCTAACCGCGCCACCGGACTTGCGAGAGGGGAGGCGATCGCTGTCGGCGCTTTCAGAAGGAGGACCGGTCACAGATGGCTTGTCGATTTGCTTTTCAGGTTGGGCAGGCTCAGGTTCCTTGGCGGCCGGCGGATTTGGCTGAGTTTCGGGTGGTCCCACTTCGCGCTGCTGCGGTTCAGAGGTCTTGGTGTTCCGCGGCTGACCACCTGACGAATTGCCGCGCTGGTCACCGGAGCTTTTTTCACCGAGGCGATCGACAACCACGGTTCGCTGCGGAGACTCTGGAGTTGTGACAGCGGTCGACTCGCCCGCCGAACCTGCCGAGTCAAAATCGATTCGTGACACATCGCCCATGTAGACCATGGCCTTGCTCATGTAACGGCCCGAGCCTGTGTCGAGCATTACAATAAACTGATCGTCGGAAAAGCTGGTGACCTTGCCCTTGAGCACGCTTCCGTTCTTCAAGTGTATCGTGTCGGCAAGGGCAGTCGAGGTGATGCTTGCAACACAGATCAACGACAAACAGATGGCTTTCCGCATTATGCGCCTCCGCGGTTGAATTCGTTCGTCCGGTCGCGAATTATATCAGAGTGCCTTAATGTGTGGAAACTTTGAGACGAGTCAGATATTAAATCTTAACCCGGCCGCGCTTTGGCCGAATCTCATTCAAATCCCAAGACTCTCAACCAGGAAGCTGGCCGCACCGCCAGAGTCACTCGCCTTCGCGATTGACGCGAGCGTTGTAGTCTTCTGATGATGCAGGATCCAGCTCCCAACGCCGACGGTCGCGCCCTTCGATCTTCTCGGTCGTATGCAGCGGTTCGTTGTCATCGTAGGTCAAGCCAACCGCGTCTCCCAGCTCCTCGACGATATCCTGGTCAGGCGTTGGCGCTGAACCACCTACGGTTTCGTCCCCAATGTCTGCGCGCGCCCAATCGGCATCCAAGTCGCCGGCAGAGAGTCGAGGCGTGCGCGAATGGTGCTGCAGAAGCTCGCGTTTGAGCCGCTCGGATCCCGAGCCTAGCCGTTGCGCGTCCGCGAATTCCTGCTGGACCTCTTCATCCGCCTCGTACTGTTTGCTCTCTGCGGTTCCTGCATCGATGAACTCGTCTTTATTGTTGCGCATAACAGTCCGCCTTTATTGCTAACTTCACTTTCCGCGATACAAGAAGTCTAGCACAGATGCAGGCAAGGTTAAACCAAAGACCCTCGTTTAACTTAGAGATGCGGTGGGTGAGAAGCGTTTGAAAAGGCGAGCCCGTTCAGGACGGGCTCGCGATTCGTGCACAGAATTAAGCTGCTGCGATTACGCTGCTGGCAGCCAGGCCCTTTGGACCTTGAACAATGGTGAACTCAACGCGTTGGCCCTCGTTGAGCGTCTTGTAACCCTCGGCCTCGATGGCTGAGTAGTGAACGAACACGTCGTCGCCACCTTCGCGAGTGATGAACCCATAACCCTTGGTCGCGTTAAACCACTTGACAGTTCCTGTTTCTCTCAATGCTCTCTTCTCCTTTTCATCTGAAGTAAATTGCAGAGTGATGATCGGAGCCAAAGCAAAGAGCATTTGCGGTCAAACTTCAAAACGCGCAAAACCTTAACTTCAACTTCAGTCCTCCTCACACTACTGCTGAACAAAACGGGCACCATCGTACACATGCACGAGAAGCCTGTCAACCAAAAAAAAAGTACCTAAGAAGTATCGGATCGGCAAAAAGACATAAGGGACCCAAAGGACGAAAAGGACGTAAGAGGCGAAGGCCGACTTTGCCTTCTTGTCCCTTTTGTCGCTTTCGTCCCTTTCGGTCGCTTTTCACTTCGCCGTAGCGGTCACCTCGTTCGAGGCAATTCCTTGAGTGGTGACCACACGTATTCGCATCGTCGTGCCTTCGGGCGGCGCAATGGCCGGGCTGATTCTTGCCTGGACGAAGTCAGGCGGCGCAAAGCTTGCCGACAGGAGCAGCACAATCCCGTTGTCGATGGTTACACTTACTGTTCCGTCGGCCGGAAAGTTCGACCCGCTGATGTTCAACACCAAAGCGCCGGAGCCTTTCTTCTTGACCTTCACCGAAATGATTTGCGGCCCGATGAGCGTCCCGGCGACGATCTGGTTTGAAACATCCGAGGCTGGCGGCGTCGTGTTGCGCGCGCTGACGACAAGCTGGCCTGCGCTGTTCCTAATCGCCAAATTCTCGTCAAGCTCAATGGTGATGGTAGCCGTCGGCCCGGCTTGCAGATGCGACACAACGACGGCGCCATTGATCGTCACGCGGGTGTCGCTGCGCAGACTCGTGCCGCTGATTGTGATCCGCAACCCTGACTGTCCGGCATTGGCTTGCTGCACCGGCTGGCCGTTAAGCGTGAGCGTCGCGCCGCTAAGTTGCGGTGTCGGGCTTTGCTCGGGCGCCAACTGACCGAGCCGCAACGATAGCTTCTTGCCGCTGAAGATATAGACGTTCCCTCCGTGCAGAACACCATTGTTAAGACCATCACCGTGCATCGCATTAGCAACGTAGTCAATGTAGCCATCTCCGTCGACGTCGCCGCCGGCAAGCCGATAGGAAAACTCGTTTCCGCCATCGAGTCCCTGCGAATCCCCCGCCGCGCCGGCGAGCCTGAAGATGCGCGGCGTGGCTGGCGGATCGTAGAGCTTTATCACCGGCGGCAGGAAGTCGCGCTGGCCGAAAATAATTTCGGTCGTCCCGGCGTCATCACGTTCTTCGCCGTTGATCGTGAAACTGCGCTCAGGACTTCCGATGAAAAGATCGGATAACCCGTCTTTGTTTATGTCGTAAGTACGAACTGAATCTCCCGCGCAGTCCAGGTGATGCTCCCCGTAGATCGCTGTCACTCTTTGACCGGAAGCGTCGGGAGTGGCCAGGTCGATCGTCGCTCCTGGCAGAGTAGCCGATCCATAGATCACGAACACCGCGCCTGTTTGTCCTTTATTGTCGGGAGCCGTAGCCCGCAAAGCGCCGATAATCAGATCCGTGCGGCCGTCTCCGTTTATGTCCCCGCTATGAACCTGCGAGCCGAGGAAGTCGCCCGTGGTCGCCCCGATGACGTGAGTCGCATTGGAAGGCGGATTGCGAAGATCGATTGACGCGGGCCAGTTGCGTTGCCCGTAGATAACGTACACTTCGCCACACAAGGGCCTTTGTCCGCCAAACCCAGCTGCGTCAAAATCGTGACCGCTTACTTGATCGTCCGGCGTCACGTAAGAGGCCGAGTCACGGTTGATCGCGCCACCGATTATTATGTCGCCGATTCCGTCGTTGTTTATGTCGCCCACTTGCAGGGCGGCGCCCCAGTGATCTTCCCGGTGCGCGCCGACGATTCGAGCCGTCCGAACCCCAGCGGGAGGGTTTGCAAGATCTATCACTGACGGCAGCGAGCGCGATCCAAATACGATGTAAGCGCCACCCACGTGCTGGCCGGCGTCCGAGTTGATCTGGTCAGAGCCGATGATGATGTCCGCCAGCCCGTCGCCGTCGACGTCGCCCAGGTCAACCCATATCCCCATCCGCCCATCGGCTTGCGGGCCGCGGATCTCAATCACTCCTGGCGGAAGCCCCGCGTTGAGATGTGCGCTGAGATTAAAGTTACGCGCGCCAAACACCACATAAACCGCGCCGCGGTTGTCCGCGATCCCGGCGCCGGGAGCGTCCCACAGACACGCTCCGATTGCGACGTCAGGTATGCCGTCGCCGTTCACGTCGCCGTTGGCCGACACCGAGGTCCCCAACAGGTCTCCCGATCTCGCGCCGTGCAGCCTGAAGATGTTTGGCGGATTGAGAGCATCATTGATAACCCCGCTGTCTCGTCCGTCGCTGATATAGAAGTTGACGACGCCGTTGTTGAGTCCGTCGGTGCTTCCGTACATTCCGCAAAACATCACATCCGCCCGGCCGTCGCCGTTTATGTCGCCGGCCGCCACCGGCAATCCGATTTCGCCCTGCATCCTGAGCCCGCCGAAAAGCACGAGCAGGCCGTCCTGATTGAAGTTAGCTGTGTCGACCGCCAGTTCGATGGCGGCTCCATCCGCGGTCGCTCGAATCGCGTTCAGCGGCAACGATAACGAAAGTATGAGTCCAAGGATCAATCCCGTGTGTATTTCTCTTTTATTCATGCAACCCCTCTCACGATTGTCACGCGAGTGCCGTCGCGGGCTGATGATTATACAATGTCAGTGGTTAACACTGCGAGGGTAGCGAGCGTAGCGGCAGCGAAGAAGCACTCGCTACGCTCGCGGTGCTGACGGAAGAAACCGCCAGCCGCCGGCGTCTAATCAACGGGTTTGTGAATGGCGGCATTGAAGGAGCAGCTTCGGATAATGGGCGATCTCCAAACACAGGCTGACATAATCCAGGCTTGCAAGCAGGGAGACCGCGAAGCATTTCACCTCCTGTATGAGGAACATAAGGACCGCATCTACACGATCGCCTTTCATTACAGCGGCGACGAGTCGATGGCACGAGATGTGACCCAGCAGGTATTCCTGAAGCTTTTCACGAGCATCGGGCAGTTTCGAGAGGATTCTGAATTCACGACGTGGTTGTATCGCATTGTGGCCAACGCCTGCACGGATGAGCATCGCAAGCGCCGACGATTCGTGCCGTTCAGCCCCGAGATCGAGGTAAGGAAGATGACGGCGAAAGGCTCGCAAGAGGAGGCTTATCATCGCAGGCAAGTGGCCGACTCGGTTCGCGGCGCGATCGCGGAGCTGACACCAAAGCTTCGCTTGCCCATCTTGCTCAAGTACGTCGAGGGGATGTCGTACGACGAGATTGCCGAAGCGCTAGGGATTTCAATGGGTACGGTGTCGTCAAGACTCAATCGCGGTCACAAGATGCTGGCGCGCAAGCTCGGCCATCTTCGCGGTGAGTTTGCAGGGGAATGAAGATGTTTACCAGGCATGTAATCAAACAACTGTCGGCATATTGCAACGGCGAGCTGTCGGCTGAACAGGCGCAACGGGTTAGCGAGCACCTGCTTGACTGCGAGCGCTGTCGAAAAGTGAACGACGAGATAAAGCTCGGCGTGCATTTGGCCCAGCAACTTCCGATGGTGTCAGCGCCCGATGATCTATGGAGCGAGATCGTGGCGCTGCTGGGTCACCAGTCGCGACACCAGGTTTTCCAGCCGAAGGCTCCGAGAGTCACCTTCGCGTTCAGTTGGCATCGCGTTGCTGTCTACAGCGCAGTTCTGGTAGTGGCCGTCGCGCTCGCGATCGGAGTGAAGTTGTACTTCAGCTACCGCCCGACTCCGTCGGGTCCGTCGTGGGAGGTGGCCAGTCTTGCGGGTACGATTAGAGTTGGCGGTCAGCGTATAAACAAGGGGAGGCTTTCTGTTGGGGAGACGCTCGAGACTGACAGCAGATCGAAAGCGAAGATCAGCGTGGGAGCGATCGGGGAGGTTGAGCTGGATCCCAACTCGCGAATACGTCTGCTGCAAGCGAGAGTGACCGAGCACAGGTTGGCGCTTGATCGGGGTCGGATGCAAGCGGAGATCTCGGCGCCTCCCAAACTGTTTTTTGTCGATACTCCGTCTGCGGAAGCGATAGACCTAGGCTGCGAGTACACTCTTGAAGTTGATGATTCCGGCGCCAGCTTGCTCCACGTAACTTTGGGTTTTGTGGCATTGGTTCACAATCAGCGGGAAGTTTGGATTCCTCGTTATGGTATGTGCCAGGCGCGGCCAGGAGTTGGTCCCGGGACGCCTTACTTTGAAGACGCATCCCAAGCTTTTGTGCGAGCACTTGAAGCGTTCGACTTTGAGAACGGCGGCGAGAACGCGTTCAAGGAAGTGCTGAAGGAGTCTCGCGCGCGCGATACATTCACGCTCTGGCATTTGCTCTCGAGGATTGAGGGCGATCAGCGATCCCGAGTATTCGACAAAATGGTCGAGCTGGCGGGATTACCGAAGGGAGTGACGCGCGACGGCGTGATGCGTCTCGATCAGAGGATGCTCGACACGTGGAAAGACGAGCTGGACCTGGTGTGGTTCTAATCGACCGCCGCGCGAGTTGTTTCATTCGGCATCTATATCTTCCCACAATTCAGATATCGGCCTTCTTTCGCCACGCCTCGAGTTACGCCAAGCATCACGAAAACTCTCCTCAGCCGGCCTTAGCTCGACGCTCTCGCGGAGGATTCGGACAATCTGAAGCAGGTTTGGCAGGTACTCACTGGGCATCGCTCTAATCTCCTTAACAAGTTCCTTTTCAATTGCGCTTTGGCTTACTCATAAGAGTATCGGTTCCTTTCGCTCGGGGGTGATATGAGAAAGTCTATCCGAGGCTTGCGATGCGATCAACGAACGACTTCAGTAGGCGCCTCCGGAATCGCGGCCGATCTGACGGCCGTCCTCTCCCTGAACGTCAGCGCGAAGAACAACGCGATCACCGCGGCGAAGATACACGGCAAGTACCAGATCATTCGCCAGTCCTTCACACCCTGAGTTGTATACGCATCGACAACCAGACCCGACACAAGCGAGCCGGCGCCGATGCCGACACCGTAGGTGATCAATGCTATGAAACCCTGCGCGCTCGCGCGAATGTCTCTAGACGCTTTTCTGTCGGTGTAGATCTGTCCTGTAACGAAGAAGAAATCGTAGCAGACGCCGTGCAGGAGTATGCCTGCATATAGCATCCACACCGTCGGGCCCATATTGCCGTTGGCGAAGAATGCGTAACGAGCGACCCACGCCAGCATTCCGACCAGCAACATCTTCTTGACGCCGAGTCGCACAAAGAACCACGGCATCAGAATCATGAAAATAACTTCCGACATCTGCCCCATCGTCTGCTTACCCGCAACTCCTTGCATGCCCAGATCGTTCAGGAACAGATTGGTGAAGTTGTAGTAGAAGGCAAGAGGGATCGAGATCAGCAGCGAGCATATGACGAAAATCAGGAAAGACCTCTCCTTCATCAGCCTGAGTGCCTTGACGCCGAGGACCTCGCCGACCGTGACCTCTTTGCCGACGTTCTGCGGCGGAGTATTTGGCAGGGTGAACGAGTACAGCGCCAGGACGATTGAAGCTATCGCCGCCATCTTCATCGGCAGTGAACTCTTTTCTACCTCGGCAAAAAAATTGAACTGAATTAAGGTAATCGTCAGGCCCGCGACGATCCAACCGATAGTTCCCCACACGCGGACTTTGGGAAACTGCGCGTCGGGGCTTTGCATTTGGTGGAAGGAGACTGCGTTCACCAAAGCAAGCGTCGGCATATAAGCCAGGTTGTAAAGCAACAATCCGAGAATCAGCGGTCCGGCGGCGCTGAGACCTGCGCACAAGTACATCACTACACCGCCGACAAGGTGCAACACGCCCATCACCCTTTGCGAGGCGAAGTAGCGGTCGGCGATCATCCCGACAAAGAAAGGCGAGATGATCGCCGCGATGTTATTCATCAGGTACGTGTATCCAATCTGGCTGCCGCTGAAGCCGATGTTCCCAAGGTGCGTGCCGAGAGTTACAAACCACGCACCCCATACGAAAAATTGAAGGAACATCATCAAGCTGAGTCGGAAGTACGTTTTCCCATCCATTCTGTTCTCCTGAGCTATGAACAATCAAACATCGCCCTTCTTGTACTGATCGACTATGTAATCGCAGGCTCGTGCGGTGATCGCCATCATCGTCAGCGTCGGGTTCTGACAGCCACTCGAAACGAAGCAGGCGCCGTCGGTCACGAAGAGATTCTTAACGTCCCAGCTTTGATTGAAGCGATTGAGCACCGACTTCTTTGGATCGTTTCCCATGCGAGCCGTGCCGATTTCGTGGATGCACAATCCCGGCGTGCCCATCTGCGCGTTCTCGCGAAGGGTCTCGAACCCCGCTTCGTGCGCCATCTCTTTGAGGGATTCGAGCTGCTCGCGCGCCATATCGCGTTCGTTGTCCGAGTGCACGCAACTGATTCGAGCCACCGGAATACCCCACGCGTCCTTCTTGTCTTTGTCGATGGTCACGGTGTTCTCGAAGCGGGCGAGCATCTCGCCGAACGCGCTCATTCCAAACGGCGCCGGACCCTTCGGATCGCGAGCCATCGCTTTGAACTCTGATCCAAATCCCGGGATCGATCTGATGTTCGCCGGCAACATGCCGCGCCTGACGCTGCCCTGGATTCCGTAGCCTCGAATGAACTTGCCTTGCCGATCCTCTAGATTTCGGAATCTCGGAATATAGAATCCATTGGCGCGACCATCGTCATAGTTGTAAGGGTAGTTCGCGACCGCGGGCACCAGACCGCCGACTGAAATCGCATAAGTGTGGTCCATCAAATAGTGGCCCAGCACGCCTGATGAGTTGCCCAGCCCGTTCGGGTGCTGACGCGTTGCGCTGTTGAACAGCAGACGCGTCGATTCAATCGTAGACGCGCACATCATGATGACTTTGCCGAAGACTTCGAACGTCTTCTTGGTGACTTGATCGATGCACGCGACGCCTTTCGCTTTTCCAGTGTTGGAATCGACGATTACGTGACTGGCGATGGAGTTTGGCCTGAGCGTGAGGCGGCCAGTCTTGGCGGCGGCCGGGAGCGTCGAGCCGGGGCTGCTGAAGTAGGAGAAAGTCGTGCAGCCTCGATCGCAATGGCCGCAGTAATGACACGCCGCTCGGCCGTTATGCCGTTGAGTCAAAATCGCCGCGCGGCCAATGGTCAATCGGCGGTCCTTCCAGCGCTTCTCGATCGAGCGCTTGAGCAGCCACTCGCCGCAAGTCAGCTTCATAGGCGGAAGGAACTTGCCGTCGGGAAGCTGAGGCAGTTGTTCGGCGGAACCGCTCACGCCAATGAACTCTTCTACGCGGTCGTAGTACGGAGCCAGCTCGGCGTACGAGAACGGCCAGTCGTCGCCGAATCCATCGTGAGTTGCGGCTTTCAAGTCGTAGTCCGACAACCTGTAACTCTGCCGACCCCACATAATCGTGCGCCCCCCGACCTGTCTGCCTCGAATCCAATCGAAGGGCTTTCCGTCGGGCGTCGTGTAAGGATTGTCTACGTCATCGACAAAGAACTGGTGACCGTACTCGTCGCAGGCATAGCACTTGGACTGAGTCGGCTGTCTTGCGCCGTAAACCGATGTGCTTGGGCGGTTGCCTCGGTACTTCAGATCGTACGGCCAGGCGTGCTCGGTGAAGTCTTTCATCGGGTCGAGTTGTCTGCCCGCCTCGAGAACTAACACCCGCATGCCCTTCTCCGTGAGCTCCTTTGCCGCCCAACCGCCCGTCGCTCCAGAGCCGATAACAATCGCGTCGTATATTTCGTCCTTCAAAATTTCACCTCTCTTCAGAAACTAAGTCGCAAGCTCACTGCGACCCTTTGAGTTTTGGTGACTTCGTGGTTGCTCTCTGCTTCACGAAAGCGCGCGTTTCAAATACTCAAACCCCGTCTGCGTTCCTTCGATCGGGTTTGCCTCCTCCGGTTCGTACTCGATGTTAGCCGCGTACTTGAACCTGATCTTCTTCAACAGCTTCATTGTCTCTACGATCGGCGTTGCGCCCTGTCCGAACCTTCGCTGCGTGTGCTCAGAGTCTTTGTCACGGTCTTTGATGTGCAGACTCACGATGCGAGGGTGGTGATCTCGGATGAACGACACCGGATCATAACCCGCGGCGTAAAAGTGCCCGATGTCCAGATTGATGCTCAAGTAATCCGACGAGCCTTTCAGGGCATTCATGAAATCTTCTGGCGTCTCGAACTCCTCGGTCCTGTCTCCTTTGAATCCTTGATAGCCGAACCAGTGGTTGTGAAGGCCGAGCTTGATTTTGTACTTCTGGCACCAGTCACTGAGCCGCGGCACGATTGGCTTCTTAACCGATGAGGTCATCACTCTGGTTCCGAGCAGCATCGCGCCATTGAAGCTGCGATCGAGATGGTCGTCCGGTGAGTTGACCGGAAAGTTGACGCAGTAGGCGCCGACTGTAATCCCCACTTCGTCGAATTTTTTCTTTATCGCCTTGAAATCAGCCTCTGAAGCCTTTCCTGGGTTCAGGTGTCCGTCCCACAGCTCGACGCTGGAGATCCCGATCGACTTCATTGCATCGATCATCTTGTCGACAGTGAACGTGCGAAAGGTGTAGCTCTGCACACCGACTTGGATTCCGCCGAAGACGGAAGGTTTGATCTTGTCGTCCGAGCCGCGAAACATCAGTCCTCCGGCCGCGCCGACCAGACCGAGAGAGAACTCCCTGCGAGTTGGGCAGTACATCGTTGTACCTCTGGTTTTGGGATTAATGCGGCTTGCAGTATAGAAAGCGAGATGAGTTAACGCAAGGCGATGAGTGATGTTGAAAGAAACGCAGAAGAGGTGCGAATTACCGGCTACCGCCGATATCGTCGCCACCGGGGAGGAAGTCGCCTTGTAAGAAAACTCGATTCGAGGAGTCGCGCAGCTCGATGTGTTTGATGCTCATCACTGTGAGGAGCGATGGCGGAAGAGCGCGCCCGTTGGAACCATTTCCTGTCAGCGAAACGTGGAGAAAGCCGGATTGCCTCGACACCGATTCAGCAACAGCAAGCCCGAGGTCGATTCCATCGACAAAGATCCTGAAGGCGGCGCCGGGCGTGAGTCCTGCGGCTTCTATCGTGAGTTCTTGGCGGTCGCCCTCAACTTCAACGCGAGCTTTTCCGCCAGCCTGCGGCAGCGTTTCCGTCGGCCGCAGCGGCGCGCGCTTCTCGGCTAATTGACCGACCGGTCCCGACACGCCGACGACTGGCGCAAAGTCTCCTTCAAGCACTAAGCGATCGCCATTACGCAGCTCGACGTGTTTGATGTTTTTGACAGGACGAAGGTCAACCTGAGATGGCCCCTGCGAGTGTCCTGAACTAACTGAAGGCTTGTTTGAGAAGTACAGCTTGAGACCGCCGAAACTACTCACCGCAAGCTCATCGGATGCTATTTCCTCACCATCGAGAAACAATCTGTATGTATCGCCAACGTTCAGCGACTGGGCTACGAATTCGAATGTTTCGTGCGAGCCGGTAATCGAGATTCCAGCTTCACCCCTGGCCCTTAGCTCGCCGAGTCCGGGAGTCAACTCGATGCTCGCGTAGTTTCCCGCCGGCGCCTCGTCGGTGAAAAGACTATCGAGCGCACCAACCGGATCTATGCGGCCTCTGCCAAGCATGCCCGAGAAACCAGGATTGAGATCGTCAATTCGAACAGCGGTTTCCTCGATTGTGCTCGCTGCATCTTGCCGCTGCTCTTCAGCGATTATGAGTGCTGCCTCAGCCACGGCCAGCGGCGTCGCGAACGAGGTCCCGCTCCACACAGCATAGTCGTTGCCGGGAAATGTGCTGGTGAGCTTCACGCCGAGTGCGTCGACGCGAACGTTGGTGCCGAAATTTGAGAAGTTAGCTTTGCGGCTATCGGAGTCTATCGCGGCGACGCCAATAACGTCGCTCAGTATGGCCGGATACTGCGGCTCGGTGTCGGTGTCCCTGTTTTCGTTCCCCATTGCTGCGACCAAAACGACGTCGTTTTGTCGCGCGTATTTGATTGCTTCTCGGACGACGGCGGACTTCTTTGGCGAGCCAAAGCTGAGGTTGATCACATTAGCGCCGTGGTCCACAGCGTACTTGATGGCTGCGGCTACCGTGAATGCGTTACTCATGCCGTCGGGAGTGAAGGCGCGAATCGGCATGATGCGACATTCAGGTGCGATGAGCGCGATCAGCCCGGCGATGAAAGTTCCATGTCCGGCGACCGATATCGCGGCGTCGCCGGTTTTCTCCGACGGATCGTTGTCGTTGTCGACAAAGTCCCAACCCCACGCATCGTCGGCGAATCCATCGTGATCAATGTCAACGCCGCCGGTTCCTGGCTCACGGCGGTCTCTCCAGAGATGTGATACGAGATCGGAATGGGTTCGGTCTACGCCGGTGTCAATGACTGCGACAACTATGCCTGCGCCGCGCGAACGCAACTGGGCATCGCTAAGACTGAGGAGATTCAGAAGATCAGGCTGCGAAACGTAATCTGCCCGACTGGCGCCGGGTGAGGCGTGGTCGTCGGGGAATCCAACGATCGATCGGCCAAACAGAGTTACAGGGCTGGTCACGACCGGATTGAGCGAGGCGCTAAGCACGTCCGCGTCGCGCGACATGCGGTTGATCCATTTGTCCTCGCTCTTGCCTTCCGGGACTCGCAGGCGGTAGAAGTTAGTCCCGTAGATCTGCTCGATCGTGCTTGTGCGGTTGCGTTTGTTTATCGCATTGATCGAAGCGCCCGGCTTGATTTCAACAACGATCTCGCCTTTGCGGAAGACTTCGATGCCGGCTGCCGAGTCTGCCCGCGACCTCGTTGAAGTAACCGCTAGCAGACAGATGACCGCCAAGAGCAGGAGAACCAGTCTGTTGAACTTCATGACCCATACCCATCTTGTTCGTTGATATGTGCCCTCACAATAGGCAACGGCAAGCGTCACTATGAATGCTCAGATTATAGCGCATCAGCGGCGCCCTGTTCTATTCCAGCGGTTCCTAATTTCGGTACCGCGAGCGGTAGCGAGCGTTGAGAAGCTGGGAACTGGATTCAACTAGCTCGCTACCGGTCGCGGTACCAAGCCGCCGTTCCGTTCATTCAGGATTGCCCATCAAAATAAACGGCGCCCAGTAATACGGATGACCATATTCATCCTTGATCGCAAGCTGCGCGCGTCGCAGCGCCGATCTTTTGTCAGCGCCGGCGCGGATGTGGGAGTACGTCTCACGCATAAGCTCAGACGTTGAGCGGTCGTTGACTGCCCAAAGGCTCATAATCAACGCCGGCGCTCCCGCATATAAAAACCCTCGCATCAATCCATGGAGCTCATCGCCGGGGAAGACCTCGTTCATACCTGTGTGGCATGCCGAAAGCGTTACCATCTCGGCGTTGAGGTTCAAGTCGAGCAGGTTGTAGAAGCTCAAGCGCGAATCGGCCAGCTTCAAAAATGAGAACATCGGATTATCGCGACGGAAATAACCATGCGAAGCCAGATGCAGAAATCGCGCCTGCGGCGCAAGCCTCATCAGATTGTCACGCGTCGCATCGCCTCCTGCGACCATCACAGCTTCAGGAAAGATCGTGCCGAGCGCCCGCAGCTCATCCTTGATGCACTCCGTTCCGCGTTCAACGACGCCGAAGGCGACCAGCTTGTCGCCCCGCGGCCGCTTCCTTTTCGCGCGGCATAGCTTCAACACAGCCGCGCTTGGCGCGTAGGACATCTCGAACCGATCGATCATGTAATTCCCATCGCCGTCGCACAACGTATGAAACGGAACATAATGAAGCGAGGCGTGAGGTATTATGATCAGTCGCTGATGGCTCAACGATTTTTCGAGCGGCGCGAAGATCGCATCGTACAGCTTGCTCAGACATCGATCGGTGGCCTCTTTGAGCTGCCAAAAATGCGCGTCGACGTACTGGGCGCCATAGGTGAATTTCTCGAGTTGAAACCTCAATTCTGCCAGCTGAAGGTCGAGTTCACGCTTTGATGCGATGGCGCGTACAACGTTGACCTCCTGGCGCGACGCGACGAAAGCCGAGATCTCGTCGCCGGTAGTGAAGTACTCAATAGCCTGCTCGTCCCCTTTGACCGCGCTGCGCAGATCGGAAGCAGTTGCCGTCGGCATTCCATGAATTATGGAGTAGTCCGCGTCTTCAATTTCTACGCGTCGAAAGAGCTGCGCCACCTGGCGCTCACAGTCCGACATGCGGCGAACATAGCGATCGGCAACAGCCGACCTTCGCTGATCGCCTCTATCATTTTCGAGCCGCGCTTGCGAGCTATACCAATTCAAGTCTTCAAGCAGCTTCACAAGCCGCGAGCGAGTTTCATTACCGATGCCAAGCTTTCGGCTTCCAGAGCCAGTCTCCGGGCGCCGCGCATAACGGGCGAGCAGGTCAGCAAGCGCGCGGGACTTCGACGATTCGACAAGGCGGAACGCCTCTTCAATCAGATCAGGCGTGCCTTCATCGAGGCAGGCTGCTATCGCGTCTTCATAAACGTCGATCTTGTCGCGCAGGAAGGTAGCCTTGAATTCGTCTGCTGCTACGCCGCCTCGCATCCGCTCAATTACGTCAACACCGCGGCGAAAACTATCCAGCGCACGGCTTCGCCTTCGTCGGTCGCGCTCGAGGCGGCCGATCAGGTGATGACATCGATAGGCGATCCCGGGAGCAACCAGAGTCTGGATTTGCCTGAGCGTTGCCCGCGCCATTCGCAGAGCCTTCGGTCGGTTTCCCGTTTCATAAGCCGCACGCGCTATCAGTAACCGGCAATACGCGGTTCGAGTCGCGAGCTTCTGTCGAGCGAAAACGCGCAGAGCCGAAGCCGCCCGGCGCGCCGCTTCGACCGCATCGCCGCGTCGCAGGGCGAGCTCGGCAAGATATGAGTCCATCTGCGCGATCAGCGTTGTGTTGTCGCTTGAGGCGAAAACTTCGCGTGCTCCCATCAAGCTCGTTTGGGCTTGATCGAACTGTTGGAGTCCCATCGCCGCGAGCGCGCGAACCGACGCAGCCCTGGCTCTGCCGTAGGGCACATCGAGTTCGCCGAACCGCGATTGCGCGCTTCGGGCGCTGGCCGCTGCATCGTCAAAGGCGTTGAGCGCCAGCATTATCTCGGCGATCTCCAGGTCGCACCACGCTACAAGAAGAGCGCCGCCAAGCTCAGCAACACGCTCACGCGCCTGGTAGTAAGCTGTCAGCGCGGAGTTGTAGTTGCCTCGCACGAATTGAAGATAGGCCGCCTGAAACTTAGCCTGCGCCGCGAGCAATGCTCGTCCTGAACGCTCCCACGCCGCGGCGGCGCGTTCGAGCAGCGCCTCTGCTTGCTCGGGCTTATCCATTTCGGCGAGGATGTTCGATCGACTGAAATCAACGAAAGCGAGCATCGCGTCGTCGCCGGTCGCGCGCAGAATCTCGTCCGCTCGATCGTAATGCTTGAGCGCCCGCTTGTAGCGATCGAGCCGGTAATAAACATTTCCTACGTTCATTTCTAGCTTCGCAAGCTCTAAGGTCTCGCCGCGCGCGAGTACGCGCCGCGCCGACCGCGCCGTTAGCAAGGCCTCATCGTACTGACCCATCTGCGTGAGGGCGTACACCTGGTGAATCCGTATGCCAGCAGCTTCATTCGTAAGCCTGGCGGCGCGAAGGGTTGTCAGGGCGCGATTGTAAAGGGCGTTGGCCTCGTGATGTCTACCCAATAAGTGCAAGACCCGCCCGCGGCTCGCTTCGGCGAACGCGTTAGATGGAGGATCACCCACGTGCGCCGCCAAGCGTTCGATACGGCCGGTCAGATTAGCTGCGGCGTTTAGGTCGCAGCCTACGAGACGATCTACATCGTCCTTTAGCGCGGCAAACACTTGCCATCTCGGACCCCCGTTATGCTTACTCAAGAAAGCATCGAAGCTCCTGGCCCTCATCAGTTTGTCCGCTAGCTCGCTGCTCACTTTCACCGCTTCAAGATTAACCCGATCATGAAGATTTAACAGGCAATTGCGTGACTGCAACTGATCCTTCTCTTGTTTCGATCAACAGGTCGTAGTAGCCAACATTCAATTTCTGAATAAAAAATTCCCCAACCTCATTAGTAACCCCTGCATACTGCTCTTCACTTTTCCCGATTAGCTTAAGAGGAAGTCTTGCAACAGACTCGAACCCTGATTCATTCTCTCGCAAGATCTGGCCGTTCAGCTCAGCGGTCGATTGATCGCAGAGAGCAATCTGCAGGTCGATGCTGTAGCGGCCCGCGCGGTAGAGCAGTTGACGGTCCGACATCTCAGCCGAACGCACTTCCGCAAGCGCCGGCTGCGACAGGCTGTCGAATACAAGCGAAGCGACAATGCGACCGAGATTATCGACAGGTCTATCCTGCCATCTCGTTTTGTCAAAAAGCTTCAGTGCCCGCTTCAATACCCAGGGTGGCGGCTCTCGCGAATCGTCGCTCTTCGCAACCCGGCGCACGCGCTCGTACCACTGGCGGTTGTCCGCACACTTGCAGCATCCCGCCGCGAAATGTGTCGCGATAAGTTGAGCGTCACGCTCGTCAAGCTGTCCGTCGCAGTAATCTATGAGCTGCTCAAATGTGGGGCATTTCATTTGTCGCTCCTTGTTTCCGCTGTATAAGAACCGGCGCGACCAGAAAAAGTACAACTGCGTCGATCTATAACTTCCCTTCCAAGAGCTTCTTAAGTTTCGAGAGGCACCGCGCCCGCGTCGGCCCCATCGAATTTACCGGCATGTTCATCCTTCGAGCTATCTCCGCATAGCTCAACTCGCTCTCGTCATAAAACAACATCGTGATCAGATTTCGGCACGGCTCGGGCAGGGCGTTAACCGCCGCGCGTAGTATTTGCTGTTGTTCGAGAGCTTCCTGTTGCTGGTGCGCCAAAGGCGATGAATCCGCCGGATGGATGCTCTCATTCGGATTGCCTGATCCTTCTAAAACGAATGCTACATGCTCACGTCGCCTGCCGGACGCGACCCTCCAGCACTCGCGCTTGGTCGTTGTCGTCAACCACGCGCTGATCTTTTCCAGATCGCGAAGTGAGGACAGCCCTTCGAGGAGCTTAACGCAGACTGATTGAAAAACGTCGGCGGCATCATTCGAAGATAAACCCATCTTGATTGGAATGGAATAGATCAGGCGCTGGTAGCGAACTATTAAGCCTTCCCACGCGGCGGGCTCGCCCTCCAGGCAGGCGCGCAGAAGTTCGGCGTCGCTTTGCTGCCTCAGGGAATCAGTAGTTCTGATGTCGGGGCGTTTCCTCATTCGCCTCGAACTTGCCGAATGACGCAATTACAGCGCCCACATTATTAACAGACTAGCAGATCAGGAGAACATGGTAAATCGCAGGGCCAAAAGTGAGCAGCCAATTATTCTAGTTTGGCATGTACGTTTCGGCTGTCAGCCCGCTCCAATAATCAGAGACGCTTGCTTCAGATACTCTCTTTCGCGCGAGCGCTAAATATCGCATGATTCCTGTGTTCAACACGCAATTTCCCATCTTCAGCCGGAAAAGAGAAGGGGGGAAGCGAGGAGGTTAGTGAGGAGGCTAGTAATGAAGTCATTCGTCTCAATTCTTGTTCTGTCGATCGTCGTCGCGTTGAGCTCACCGTCCTGCAGCAAGTCGCATAAAGAGAGCGCGAAGTCCGAGAATGCCAACCAAGCCTCCGGCGCCGAGAACGCCAATCAGTCGAACGGGCAACAGCCGAGCGGCAGTGTCCGTTACAAAATAGACGCTGGCGCCAGTCAGTTCACCGCCCGAATCGGCGTCGAAGGCATGCTCAAGGCTTTTGGTCACGAGCACGTGGTTGCTATCCGCGATTTCTCGGGGGAGGCTCAGCTCACTCCAGGCTCGATCGAGCCAGCATCGCTCCAGTTGGCAATTAAGGGGGACTCGCTCGGCGAGAGCGAAAAGAGCTTCAGCGATTCGGATAGACAAAAGATAGATGGAGCAATCCATCAAGAAGGGCTCGAGACCGGGAAATATCAGCAGATCGTTTTCAAAAGCACCAGCGTGTCAGCAAGGAAGACCGGCGAGGGACAGTTTCAGGTTCAGATCAACGGCAATCTCGCGCTGCACGGAGTAACCAAGCCGATAAGCATTCCCGCGCAGGCTGCAACACAGGGTGACACTGTCACCGCGCGCGGCGAGTTCACAATCAAGCACAGCGACTACCAGATGAAACGCATTTCCGCAGTCGGCGGCGCCGTCACTGCGAAAGACGAAATAAACCTCTCGTTTAGTGTCGTTGCGCGAAAGCAATAGTCCGACCGGCCAATCATTTTCTTATTCCGATGTACGTTTCATCTGTCAGTCCGCTCATATCATCCGAGACGCTTGCCTCAGATACGCTCGGACGCCGAGCGGTGAAAGGGAGGTACGTGTGAAACTAGTGACACATCATCTCAGCATTCTGATGAAGAGAATCAATACGCGAAGCGCGCTAGGGATTCTCGTCATCCTCTCCATGTCTGCAGTCGCCGCGTTTCCGGGCGGCGCTCGAAGACAACCTCCGTTTGACTTTTCAGACTCGTTCTACCTGGCAAACGGAATCAACCCAGCCAACATTCTCCAACGGGTGGGCAGCTCCACTTCGGCGAGCGCCTTTGTGGTGGACAATTCCAACACGGACCCCAATCGGAACAATATCCGGATAACCGAGACCACCGGTGGCTTCGACCACGACGGCAACGTCCTCTACTACACCATCAATGGCTTCTTGATGCCGAACGCGTTCACAAACGATGCCGCCGGCCAGAAGGCGATGGAGATCGCTAACGATTTCGAGGCCTACATTTTCCCTAAGGCCAGCGGGGATCCCTTGAGTCCGGCGTTGTCGAACCGGAGACAAGATAACCTGTTCGACACTCAGCACGGCTACTTCGTGAACAATCCGCTTGGAACTTGGATTGCCGTCTTTGTCAGTTACACACCAGCGGCCTTCAACACTGCCGAGGGCCGGAAGATACTGGCGACGTTGGCGGCAAAGAATGGAACCGATCTGGACGGCACGCCAATGATCCGAGAGGTGAAGGAGATAGACTTTCTGGAAGGCAAGGGCCTGGCGATGGAACAGACCCGAGCCCCGGACGGCTCGCAAGGATTCCCTTGGATCATATGACCGGCCATCACGGATCCCCGTGGGGGAGCCATAGCGCCGGATGCGTTCCTGGATATCACCAGACATCCTGACGGTTCGCCACTCGTGCCAAACACTCAGCAGCAGTTCCTGTGCTTGCAGCAAACGGGAAGGTTCTGTCTCCAGCAGTGAAGTGCCCAACGCCGGGCCCTCGGCATCGCGTCGGGGGCCCGAACTTCAGTAGCAAAGGCCCCTCTAGTTTCGCTTCTCACTGGTGCACAACTGACTGGCGACACACGATCTTTTGTGATAGGTTCTCGCTCGTCAGACTCAGAGCGCAAGTCAGCGGTTTGTGTTTTCCTCGGAGGCACCAAGTGGCAAAAGAAAAAATCTACGACGCAATCATAATCGGGTCGGGCGCGTCGGGCGGTATGGCTGCGAAAGAATTAACCGAACGAGGCATGGAAGTTCTCGTTCTGGAAGCGGGCCCGCCAGTCACTCCCGAGCGCGATCTGACTACTCATCGCTGGCCTTATGAATCGATGTATCGAGGCTTTGGTCCGCCCGGCTGGAAAGACCAGGAACAATGGATGCAAGCCACCGCCGGCGAATTCAGCCGTCACTTCTACGTCAAGGACAGCGAGCATCCCTATACAACGGATCCCGGCAAACCGTTCCTCTGGGTGCGCGCGCGAATCGTCGGCGGCAAGACGCTTCATTGGGGACGAATGTCTTATCGGCTGTCGGACCTCGACTTCAAAGCCGCCACTCATGACGGATTCGGAGACGACTGGCCCGTCAGCTACGCCGAACTCGCGCCGTACTACGATAAAGCCGAAGAGTTCATCGGCGTGAGCGGAAACCGAGATGGCTTGCCCAATCTGCCCGACGGAAATTTCATGCCGCCGATGAAGCTCAACTGTGGCGAGCAGCTTCTGCGAAGGGGCGCAGAGAAAGTTGGCCGTCACGGCATTCCTATGCGGGTGGCGATGCTGACCGCTCCGCCCAAACCGTGGATGAAGAAGCGGGCGAAGTGCCACTTCTGCGGTAACTGCGGCGACGGTTGCGACGTCGGCGCAATGTTCAACTCGCTTTCGTCGACGCTGCCGGTGGCCGAGGCTACGGGCAGGATGACGCTGCGCCCAAACTCGATTGTGCGGCACATTACCGTCGATCCGAACACCGGCAAAGCAAAGGGCGTCGCGTTTGTCGATCGGGTGACTCGGCAGGAGTACGAAGCGCTCGGCAAAGTGATAGTCCTGGGCGCATCGACTCTGGAATCGACGCGTATCTTGCTCAATTCGAAATCACGCCAGCATCCGACCGGGTTGGGTAACTCGTCGGGCGTGCTCGGTCACTACTTGATGGACCATTTCGGCGGGATCGGCGCAAGCGGCTACTTCAACATTCTGGCTGGCCGCGACCCGGTGAATGAGGACGGCAAGACTTCGGGGCTGCTCGTGCCTCGCTTCCGTAACATCAGCAGGGAAACTAAGCAGCAGCGATTCATTCGCGGTTACGGCTTCGAGTGCGGATCGGGTTCGAGAATGTTTCCGGCTTTTTCAAAGAGTCCGGCGCTTACGCCTGGCTTCGGGTCGGAGTTCAAAAAACGCGTGCGTCATTACTACACCACGCCGGTGAGCATGACCACTCGCGCCGAAATGCTTCCGCGGAGAGAGAATTATGCCGAGATCGACCCGGGCGGAGTCGTCGACGCTTGGGGCATACCGGTGTTGAAGATGCACATCCAGTATTCGGACAACGAGCGCGAGATGGCTCGCGACGCCGCGCAGACCAGCGAAGAGATCCTGCGAGCGGCGGGCGCCGAGGTCGTCTCGACCGGCGGCCGAATTACTGCGCCGGGCAGGATCATTCACGAGCTTGGCACGGCGCGGATGGGCGACGACCGGAAGACGTCGGTGCTCAACAAGTTCAATCAGAGTTGGGACGTCAAGAACTTGTTTGTCGTGGACGGCGCAGCTTTTGTTACGAGCGCGAATCAGAACCCGACGCTCACGATATTGGCGCTGACCATGCGGGCGTGCGATTATCTGGCGGACGAGCATAAGAAAGGAAACCTGTAATTGCGGATTTCGGATTGCGGATTGCCGAGGGCTGAAGGCGCGCCAATCCGCAATCCGAAGTCCGCATTCAGCAATCGGAGGGTTATGTTATTCCGACAATCTGAGAAACGAGACAGCGATGAGGCATTGCTGAAGCTGCCGTCCCAACCGACGCGAGTTCATTCAATCCCGGCCGTTTTGCGCGGCAAACAGTTCAAAGGTAGCTTCGAAGTCGGCGGTTCAAGGTATGAATTTTCTTATGCTCCGGCGAAGGCATCCACCGTTGGCCGAAGACTTCAGTTGCAAGGGCGTGCAACAGTGAAAGACGCGCGTGGTCAGGCTCGCACGCAAGACCAGGTCCGAGCGATGCTGATTGCGACGCAAGGAGGAATCGGGACCGCGCCCACGCGGCCAGGCAATCCTGCCAGCGGCGCGCCAGCGTCCAATCTTCCCGAGGTCGAGAGCACTGGTGGAACCTCCTTTACCGGGGTGCTGTACCTGGAGCTGGAGCCGCTTTCCGACAATGTGCTTGGAGTGGCGGCCGATCTCCGGCGCGTACAACTGAACGTACGGCTCGCTCCGATCGACGACTCCGAGCGCGCGCTGCAGGCGGCATACAGTTCAATAGTCGAATCGCTGCACGGAAAGAGCGATACTAGCGCCGCCGCGACCGCGGTCAATGAACTCAACAAACTGCTCGGCGGAGGCTAATCCGGCCCTTCAACGCAATTCCTCGAAAGCTCGGACGAAAACACGACGCTTATTTTGGCGCGTGAATCGAAAAGGAATTCCTCAGGAGATAACCTTCATGTTCAGTGCCGGTACAGAACAGCGTCGTCGCTTCCGTCACGCTCCCACTGTGACGACCTTTTTGTTGTTGATTACCTCTCTTATCGCTGGGGTCGTTACCGCAAGGCAAACAAGTGCGCAGACTGACGATAAGCTGACCGGCAACTGGGCAGTGCGAACGCCGAATGCGGACGGCACATTCCGCGTGACTTACTTGAATTTGAAACAGGAAGGCTCGCGAATCACAGGCTCAATTCGCGTGACCCAGTTTTACTACCTCATCACCGAGAGTACCGGGGGCCCGGACGGTTTCACTCTGACTGGCGCCATGAAAGACGGATCAAGCGTTCGTAGCGTCAAATACGAAGGAAAGCTGGTTGGAGATGAGTTGCACGTCTCGACGCGTCGCAACCCAACGGCTCAGCCGATTGAGATGGTTGCTCGTCGCGCGCCGCTGGGCGAAGGAGCCCTCCCTGCTCGAGTTCCTCCGCCTGCGCTCCATAAGGTGCCTGACAACGGCCTCGCCAGGACCCCACCCATGGGTTGGAACAGTTGGAACAAATTCGCGGGAAGAATCGATGACGCCACGGTGCGCGCCATCGCCGATGCAATGGCGAGCAATGGGATGCGAGAGGCGGGTTATGTCTATATCAATATCGATGACACTTGGGAGGCAGGTCGAGACGCGCAGGGCAACATTCAAACAAACAAGAAATTCCCAGACATGAAGGCACTTGCAGATTACGTTCACAAGAAAGGATTGAAGCTGGGTATCTACTCTTCTCCCGGACCAAACACCTGCGCAGGCTACGAAGGCAGCTACGGACACGAGGAACAAGATGCCAAGACCTATGCGGCTTGGGGGATCGACTATTTAAAGTATGACTGGTGCGGCGCGCGCACGATCTACACCGATGAAGAGATGCCGGCCATCTACCAGAAGATGGGAGACGCGCTTCGCGCAACCGGTCGCCCCATCGTCTACAGCCTCTGCCAGTACGGCCGCCTGAATGTGTGGAAGTGGGGCGCTGACGTGGGCGGAAACCTCTGGCGCACGACTGGCGATATTCGCGACGCGTGGGATTCGATGTCGCGGATAGGTTTTGGACAGAGCGATCTCGCCGAATGGGCAAAGCCCGGTCATTGGAACGATCCCGACATGCTGGAAATCGGAAATGGCGGGATGAGTGAGACTGAGTACAAGACGCATATGAGCCTGTGGGCTATGCTCGCCGCGCCGTTGTTAGCGGGGAACGATTTGAGAAGCACGAGCCCCGCCATACTCGAGATTCTCACCAATCGCGAAGTGATCGCTGTGGATCAAGACAAAGAGGGGAAGCAGGGGAAGCGGGTTTGGAAGTCGAGCGATCAGGAGATCTGGACGCGGCAGCTTTCTGGCGGCGCGGTTGCGGTGACAGTCTTCAATCGCGCTGCAGAGTCGGCTCAGGTGAGCGTGCGTTGGGCAGATTTGGGAATCACCGGCAAGCCCAAGCTGCGTGACCTTTGGCTGCATCAAAGCGTCGAATCGCAAGGGCCGGAAGACAAAGTAACCGTCCCCGGACACGGAGTAGTGATGCTGCGGGCCGGACGATAAACAATAAACTATTAAAAATTAACTTGACGCGCTTAACTTTTATGGATATAAGCTCGGGTGCCCCAACGCTATTGGGGATTCCCGCAAGGGCTTACTTGAGAATGGGATAAGTGTGCTAACGCGCTGACAGCAGTTTCTTCCCGCGTCCGGTTACGCCGCAACGGGACTCATCGCCACTGATTCAACACAGCCGTGAATTACAAGTACGTTCGATACCTATGGCAAGACGACGAGGCCGATAAGCTGTCTGGGCTCGATCGTCTAGTCTACCGATCTAACAAGCTCGGCCAAGACCTGACGCTTACCAATACCGGTGGCGGCAATACTTCATCCAAGCTCATCGAGCGCGACCCGCTCACAGGTCAAGACGTCGAGGTGTTATGGGTCAAAGGTTCGGGGGGCGATCTGAGAACCGCAAATCGTGCCGGGTTCGCTTCGCTCTATCTGGATAAGGTGCGCGGGATGAAAGCGCGTTATCTGAGCAGTTCCGACCGAGGCCCAAAGACTCCGATCGAAGACAATATGTATTCGATGTACAACCATTGCGTCTTCAATTTGAATCCCCGTGCCTGCTCGATCGACACGCCTCTTCATACCTTCGTACCCTTCAAACACGTCGATCATCTTCACCCAAACCCGGTTATCGCCATTGCCGCGTCGGTAAATCAGGAACGGCTTTGTAAAGAGATTTATGGCGACGAAGTGATCTATGTGCCGTGGCAGCGGCCCGGCTTCGACATCGGCTTGATGATTGAATCTCTGATCAAGGACAACCCAAAAGCAAAGGGGGTGCTGCTGGGCCATCACGGAATGAGCTCGTGGAGCGAGGATGACAAGTCTTGCTACGAGACCGCGCTCGAAATAGTCGAGCGAGCCGCCGCTTACATCAAGGCACATGATCAGGGCGAAATGACATTCGGCGGCGCAAAGTATCAGGGCTTCGAAAACGAGGCTAGGCAGCGGGCGCTGGTCGAGGTGCTTCCCGCGTTGCGCGGTTTGATCTCGACCGGCAAGCGCTTTGTCGCGACCGTACAGTACGACGCCGGGACGCTTCGCTTCGTGAACAGCGTGGACGGCCCACGACTGGCCGAGCTTGGAACATCCTGCCCTGATCACTTCCTTCGAACTAAGATCAAGCCGCTTTTTGTGGATTGGGACCCTGAAAGCGGCGTCAAAGCTTTAAAGACTCTGCTGAGCGAGCGCCTGACCGCATACCGAGCGGACTATGAAGCTTATTACAACCGTTGCAAGCGACACGACTCGCCTCCCATGCGTGATCCCAATCCCACTGTGGTTCTAATCCCGGGGCTCGGAATGATCGCCTGGGGCAAGAACAAGAGCGAGTCTCGCGTCACGGCCGAATTCTACAACGGCGCGATTCAGGTCATGCGCGGGGCGGAGGCGATTGACCGCTACGAAGCGATGGACGAACAGGAAGCGTTCGACATCGAGTATTGGTCGCTCGAAGAAGCGAAGCTCAAGCTGCTGCCGCCCGAGCGCGAGCTTGATCGCCAGATCATCGCAGTGATTGGCGCGGGAAGCGGCATCGGTAAAGCCACTGCGCACAGGCTTGCGCAAGAAGGTGCGCACGTCGTATGCGTGGACGTCGATGACGCAAGCGCGACAGCTACGGCACAGGAAATTGTCGGCGAACACGGCGAAGGCATAGGCGTCGCGGGTTCGGGCATCAGCAATTGCGGCCCGGCAATCGGAGTCGCGTGCGACATCACCGATCGATCGAGCGTCGCGCGAGTGTTTGAAGACGCGATCCTTGCCTATGGCGGGCTCGACGCCGTAGTTGTCACAGCCGGCACATTCGTCGCGCCCGACAAGTCGGGTCGCATAGAAGACAATCAGTGGGCGCGCACGTTCGCGATCAACGTCACAGGCGCTTACGCGGTCGCGGACGAAGCGCACGAGGTTTTCAAACGGCAAGGTCTTCCGGCGAGCATTGTGCTCACGACAAGCGCAAATGCAGTCGTGGCTAAGCGAGGCAGCATCGCTTATGATACGAGCAAGGCGGCGGCCAACCATCTTGTGCGCGAGCTTGCCGTGGAGATGGCGCCGCTCGTTCGAGTAAATGCGGTGGCGCCGGCGACGGTTGTCAAAGGCAGCACGATGTTCCCGCGCGAGCGCGTGATCGCTTCCCTTGCAAAGTACGAAATCGCGTTCAACGATGATGAATCAACCGAAGAGTTGCGCGACAAGCTGGCGGCGTTTTATGCAAAGCGGTCGCTCACGCAAATACGCATTGAACCGGAAGACCAGGCTGAAGCGATCTTCTTACTGGTTTCTAAACGATTGTCGAAAACTACCGGGCACATCATACCGGTAGACGGCGGGCTGCAGGATGGATTCTTGAGATAGTTCGTAGTCCCGCCTTCAGGCGGAAGTTTTGTAAAGTCTCTGCCTGCACAGAAACTTCCGCTACAAACTTCCGCCTGAAGGAGGGACTACGAACGCATTTCCCGGAGACAGTCTATGGCTACACAATTCGACATAGCGGACGAATTCATCGCGGACCAAAATCAGAAAGCGAAATCGTGGCTCGAAGAGGATTACGATTATCTCGCAAAGAAGCTGCGGCGGCGGAATGTAGACATTGAAGATCTCACAAAGAAGGCCCAATCCTTTCGTGTTGCGGTCCCGTCGTGGGGCGTCGGAACGGGCGGGACTCGCTTCGCGCGGTTTTCCGGTCCGGGCGAGCCGCGAGACGTTTACGAAAAGCTCCAAGACTGCGCGACGATATTCAAGCTTGTGCGCTCGACAAATGCAGTGTCGCTTCACATTCCTTGGGACAAGCCCGACGACGCTGCTGCGCTGCGAGAGTTCGCCACCGAGCGCGGGCTGCGCTTCGACGCGATGAACTCGAATACGTTTCAAGATCAGCCCGGCCAGAAGCTTTCATACAAGTTCGGGAGCCTCACACATCCTGACTCTGAGGTCCGACGACAGGCCATCGAGCACAATCTTGAATGCATCGAGATTGGCAAAACGCTCGGCTCGAAGTCGCAGACGGTGTGGATCGCCGACGGCGGGAATTTTCCCGGCCAGATGCACTTTCGCCGTGCGCTCGAGCGCTACTTGGAAAGCGTACGCGAGATTTACGCGGCGCTCCCCGACGACTGGCGGGTGTTCTTGGAGCATAAGTTCTATGAGCCGGCCTTCTATTCGACGGTGATCAACGACTGGGGGACGAGTTATTACTGTGCGACGCAGCTTGGTCCAAAGGCGTTTTGTCTGGTCGATCTTGGACACCACGCGCCGAACGTCAACATCGAGATGATCGTTTCGCGCTTGATTCAATTCGGCAAGCTCGCCGGGTTTCACTTCAACGACAGCAAGTACGGCGACGACGATCTCGACGCGGGCTCGATCAAACCGTTCCAGCTCTTCCTGATCTTCAACGAATTGGTTGATGCTGAGCTCGGCGGCGCGACGAACTTCAATCCGTCTTACATGCTCGATCAATCGCACAACGTGACCGATCCGATCGAGTCGCTGATGATGAGCGCGGTCGAGCTAACTCGCGCTTACGTTCAGGCCCATTTGGTCGACCGCGAGGCATTGAATGAAGCTCAGGAGAAGTGCGACGCGTTGATGGCGCTAGCGACGTTGAAGCAGGCCTTTACAACCGACGTCGCGCCGATCCTCGCGGTGGCTCGCCAGCGTTCGGGCGGAGCGATTGACCCCGTAGCCACGTATCGAACCAGCGGGTATCGGCTTCGCAAAGCAGAAGAACGCCCCGCGCAAGCAAGCATCGCAGCCGGTATTGTCTAACTCTGTCACGAGCAACCCGTGACCGAGTCGTTGGCAAGTTCAGCACGATTAAGGGAGGCAGTGGAATGTAGCCGTGCCGAGTCGAATACTCAAGCGAATGCGCGACAGCGTCCGCAGTCGCGACTACGTCATGACTCTGCACGCGGACGACGAGATGAATGACGATGATCTGACGGTTTTTGACGTTGAGAGCGTCATCCTGACCGGAGAGATCATTCGGCGCGAGCGTGACCCAAAGACCAAAGAACGCAAATATGTAGTCCGCGGACAAATCGTGCTTGGAGATGAAGATGCTGTCGTCGTGACGAAATTTGGACCTGCTGGTAAGCTAGTGATCATTACCGTCTATGTCGAATAACAAGAACTCACAAACTATCGCTTGCGATGTCTGTGGCCGCGCGGGTGCTCAAGTTAAGCACATAACGCGCACGTACGGCAAAGGCGCAAACCTCCTGGTAATCGAGAATGTACCTATAATAGTTTGCCCCAGTTGTGGTGAAAGCTATTTGACCGCTGAGACACTGCACGAACTGGAACGGATCAAGGTACACCGACGCAGTCTCGCTAAGCGGCGGAGTGTTGCTGTAGCAAGCTTCCAATGACCCCAGGCTTTGCCACGCGAGATCGTGGCTAAGGATTCACCCGCGAGATGAAGAGTAGAACGACGCCGAGCAAGCTGTACTGGATCAAGGGACCATGGAGAGGACGTTTGGTCACCATGCCGCGTCCTCGTGGAGGAGACTGGCTCGAAGATGAAGTGTGCGATTGGCGCGAGGCTGGTATTGATGTGGTAGTTTCGCT
>DASXSR010000046.1:0-7371 GCA_036505875.1 Blastocatellia bacterium
GCGCCAACGGACATCTTGTCGCCGAAGTACCTCTTCAGCCTCCGGAGACCGCGTTGACCCTGTACTGGAAAAACGGTAAAGTCGCGACCACCGATGGCCCCTATGCGGAAACCAAGGAACAGCTCGGCGGCATTCTCATCCTTGAGGCGCGAGACCTCAATCATGCCGTTCAGCTTCTGTCACAACATCCAGGCGGCATGAAGTATGAGCTTGGACTGAATGAGATACGGCCGGTTGCGGATTTGAGCGAAGTCATTAAGGAGAGCGAGCAACGGCGGCGAAAGGATACCTCGCGATGAGGGCCGCCGTGGTCATGATGCCGAAGTCGGCATATCTAGGCTTCCTTGCCCTAGCAGTACACGATAAGCCAGAAAACAGCGGGAATGGCGATGGCTTGGTTGACCTTGTTTCTGTAACGTATGTAGCTCATTCGGTTCTGAAACGTCCTGCCACAGACGCAGTGACTCACAGGGAGCCCAACGCGGAAGATGGGCCTACGATGTGTTCCTTGTCTTTCAGCACTAGCTGAGCCGTGTCGGTTGAGCGCGGGCATCCGTTACTTCAACCACGCATCAGCGATCGCCACATCAACCGTCACCGGGACGCTGCGAATGAACTCGCGGGCGGCTTCGATCATCTCGCGCTCCAGAATCGCCGCAACCTCTTCTGCTTGTTCTTCTGCCGCTTCGATCACAATCTCGTCGTGAATGCAGTTCACAATCTTCGCGTCGATCGGCTTCAGCGCTTCATAAAGCAATGCCAGCGCTCGCTTGGTGATGTCAGCCGATGAGCCTTGAATCGGCGCGTTCTTTCCCAGCCGCTGAGCGCCCGCCACTTGAGCGCGATCATTCGCGTCAAAGCTGAAATAGATCAGCCGGCCAGACCGCGTGCGGGTCTCACGATCAGTCACTGCGCGGTCGGCCGCGTCTCGCAAGAACGAGGCAACTCCGCTGTATGCGTCGAAATATTTTCGCAACAACACCTCGGCGTCTTCCAGCGAACAGCCGATTCGCGCGCCCAAGCCCTGCGCGCCCAGACCGTACATTATTCCGTAGTTGAGCTGCTTGGCCGCCGCGCGCTGCTCCTTTGAAACTTCCTCAAGCGCGATGCCGAGCATCTGGCTCGCAGTGACGCGGTGTAAATCCTCGCCGGACATCAGCGCCTTGACCAGCGCGGTGTCTTGCGACCAGTCGGCAAGTATGCGCAATTCGATTTGAGAATAATCTGCGATCACAAGCTTGCGACCGGCAGGCGCGCGAAAACACGCGCGATACTCGGGCGTGTTCGGTACTTGCTGGAGATTCGGGTCCGAACAGCTCATGCGACCGCCGGTGGCGCCCATCTGGCGGAAGTCGGCGTGAATGCGACCGGTGACCGGGTTGATGTGATCGAGCACCGTAGCACCGTAGCTCGAGAGCAGCTTCTGGACGCTTCTATATTCGAGCAGCTTCTCAATCGCCGGATGCTCTTTCGAAAGAGGTTGAAGCTGCCAGCTTCGGGTGCCTTCAACCTTAATCCCCATCCGTTCGAGCGCTTCCATCACCTGATTTGGGCTGTCGAGGTTGATGTTAGGCGGCTCGCCAAACAGAGTGAGCTGTGGCACGCCCGCCGCCAGTTCGCGCTTTAGCTCGTCTGAAAGCAGCTCGTGCGCGCGCTCTAGATTCACAACAAGATGCCGCCAACATTCAGCGTCGAGCGCCATCCCCGCAAGCTCCATCGCCGCCATTGGCAGCACGCAATCGAACTCGAGTCTCGCGACTTCCTGCAGACTCAGCTCGTAAAGTCTCGCCGAAAGTCTGGCGTAGAGCGGCAGCATCAGTGCCGCATCTTTCGCTGCGTACTCATATTGACCGTCGCTCAGCGGTCCCGACCAATCGCTAAGCTGCATCGACTTGTCCACAAGCTCGCCCAGATGTCGATCGCTCACCGCCGCCAGGCCGTGCCCGCCTTCGGTTCTGCCCGCGCCGATAAGCTGGCTCGCCAAGTAAGTATCGAATACCCCCCGCACCTCGACATCGAAATGATGGAGCAGCATCTTCACATCGAACTTCGCGTTGTGGAACGCTTTGATGGGCTGATCGAATGAAAGCAGCTCTCGTAGCCCGCGATGCTCGAGCGCCGGAAGCGGGAATAGGTCGATGACGAAGGTCTGATCCGGAGTTGCGAGCTGAATCAACCGCACGCGTCCGCGAAATGGGTCAAGCGAGGTGGTCTCGGTATCGACTCCAATGACCTGATGCCTGGAAATGGCTCCCAGAGCCTCTTCCAAGGCTGGCTCGGTGGTGATCAAGGTGAAGGGCGTCTCGCTCATTCTGATCCATCTCGCTCGTCGGCGAAAGAGGGCCTCGCTTGAGAAAGTAACACGCGCTCGATTATAGTTGAGATTGTTACATCAAGCATGTCGACATTCAACCTTCGATGACAGCCAGATCTGCCATTCCAACCAAAGAACAAACGAAGCGAAGGCGCGATGAATTCATGCGCCGAATCACCGGCGCGGTCGCGATCTTTCCTGCGGCGCCGACCGCAATTCGAAACTCCGACGTTGAGCACGAATATCGACAGGACACCGACTTTTACTATTTGACCGGCTTCGAAGAACCGAACGCGGTCGCGGTGCTTGCGCCTGATCATCCAGAACATAGGTTTGTCTTGTTCGTTCAGAAGAAGGATCGCGAGCGCGAAGTTTGGACGGGTTGGCGCGCCGGAGAAGAAGGCGCGAAGCGCGATTACGGCGCCGATGGCGCGTTCACTATTGACAAGCTGGATGAAGAACTACCAAAGCTCACCGCAAAGGCTGACCGGATTTATTACCGCTTCGGCAGCGATCCGACCTTCGATGAACGGTTGGTCGGCTTAATGCAACGCTTCCAGCGACAGCGACAGCGCGAAGGCACCGGCCCGACCTCGGTAATTGATCCCGCAGAAATGTTGCACGAGATGCGGCTCATAAAGACGGCCGACGACATCGAATTGCTTCGTCGGGCGATCGACATAACTTGCGAAGGTCATCTGGCGGCGATTCGCGCGCTCAGGCCGGGCGTGCACGAATACGAAATTGAAGCGGCGATCCGATACGTCTTTCGCAAGAATGGCAGCCCGCGCTCGGGCTATCCGCCGATCGTGGCGTCCGCTGCGAACGCCACCGTCCTTCATTACACTACGAATAACCGGCGTATTGAGGACGGCGATCTCGTGTTGATCGATGCTGGCGCCGAGTTCGGTTACTACACAGGTGATGTGACGCGCACGCTGCCGGCGCGAGGCAGCTTCACCGAGGACCAGGCGACCCTTTATCAACTCGTGCTCGACGCTCAATCCGAAGCGGTCAGCGCCATAAGGCCGGGGGGCACGTTCATCGAGCCACACGAACGCGCGGTGAGAGTGTTGACTGAAGGGATGGTGCGGCTTGGATTGCTGAAAGGCGACGTTGATAAATTGATTGAGGACGGAAAGCGAATTGAAGAAGATGAGAAGCTCAAGGAGCAGCCCGATGCGCCTCGCGGCTACAGAGGATTCTACATGCATCGCACAAGTCACTGGCTTGGCATGGATGTTCACGACGCGGGCCCGTACAAAGTCGCGGATGAATGGAGGCGGCTCGCGCCGGGAATGGTGATGACGGTCGAGCCTGGAATCTATATTTCTGAGGATGCGGAGGGTGTCGATCCACGTTATCGTGGCATTGGCATTCGCATCGAAGACGACGTTCTTGTGACCGAAACTGGAAGCGAAGTCCTCTCGGCGCGTGTGCCCAAAGCAATCGAGGAGATCGAAGGGATGATGACTGGCTCACATCGGGTGTGATTAAAGGTGGGACTTCCACGTAGTAACGAATTCATTCGTTTCTTAGGAACCCAACGAATAAATTCGTTACTACGTGGTCGTTGTTCAAATCAAGTCCCACTTTTAATCACACCCGCTCACATCTCGGCGAATGATTAATTTGACAATAACATTGTGCTGTGAATAGGATTCTGGTGTTCATAGTATGTCTGCCGAAGTCGCTCGGGCCACGTGGCCATCTCATGCGAGCGACGCGGGGGAACCAAAAGCTCCAGCAGCATCGGAGCACGGGGCGCATCGAGACTTAGTTCTCGTAGGGCACTTCCAGTCCGAGCCCGTCAGCTAACCTCGTAGGCTTAAGGGAAGGGCATTACGCCGCGTTGCATCCTTACAAACCGCGGCTAATTCCCTTTGCTAAAAGTGAATAGCGTTTGTATCGAGTGGACGGCGAAGCCTATTCGCATTTAGGAGGTTGTTACCTCAAATGAAAATGACCACACGCAAGATGAGAAGTGTCTGCGCGACGTTAATCACTTTGGCAGCTGCACTTTTCCTGGCGGGCGCGCTCCAGGCGTGCGGGCGTCAACCTGGTAAGCATGGCAATACTGTGACGCTAATTCTGGGCGGCTACACAACACCGCGTGAAGCGTACAGTAAGGCCGTAATCCCTGCGTTTCAGAAGTACTGGAAGGAGAAGACGGGCCAGGATGCTGAGTTCCAGGAATCCTACCAGGGCAGCGGCGCCCAATCGCGTGCGATCATCGGCGGGTTCGAAGCCGATATTGCAGCGCTCTCGCTCGAGGGTGATATCGACAAGATAGCCGAAGCCGGGCTGATCACGCACGATTGGAAATCAAAACCCAATCACGGGATGGTCAGTAACTCGATCGTTGTCATAGCTGTCCGTCCAGGCAATCCGAAGGGCATAAAGGATTGGCCGGATCTGACCCAGTCGGGGTTGAACGTGCTGACGCCCGACCCGAAAACATCAGGCGGCGCTCAGTGGAATATCAACGCGATTTACGGCGCGGCGCTGAGAGGGTTTGCCGGCGTCCCCAAGGAGGACAAGGCTGCTGCGCAAGAATTCTTGAAGAGTCTTCTTCGTAACGTGTCGATCATGGACAAAGGGGCCCGAGAGTCGATCACTAACTTCGAAAAGGGTGTCGGCGATGCGGCTATCACCTACGAGAATGAAGTGCTGGTAGCCCGTCAGTCCGGTCAGAATTACGAGTACGTTGTCCCGCACTCAACCATCTTGATCGAAAATCCGATCGCGCTTGTCGACAAATACGTTGACAAGCACGGAGTGCGCGACGCGGCTGAGGCTTTCATTGATTTCCTCTGGACCGCGGAAGGTCAGCGTGCTTATGCCAAGTATGGTTTGAGACCAGTCGTCCCCACTGCAGTTGGCGGCGACGTGATGACACAATTCCCGGCGGTCCAGGACCTCTGGAAGATAGATTATCTTGGCGGCTGGAAGAAAGTGTCTGGCGAAATCTACGGGCCGCAGGGCGTCTATTCGAAGATAAGCGAGGAGCTTCAAAAGTCGAAATGAGTAGCGTCCAAACAAAGGCACAGAAGCAGCTTGCGCCCGCGATGTTGCCGTGGGGTAAGTGGGGACTGCGAGCCACGGCGCTCCTCTATCTTGGCTTCATAGTAGCGCTGCCACTAGCAGCGATCATTCGGAACGGACTGGCCGATGGGCTTTCAGCTTTCCGCGATGACGTGATCAACCCTACGGCTTTTGCGGCCCTCAAGCTGACCTTGATAATGGCCGCCATCGTCACGGCCATCAATGCAGTGATGGGAACACTCACTGCCTACGTGCTTGTGCGATATGAGTTTCCTGGAAGACGACTGTTCAACGCAATTGTGGACATGCCGTTTGCGATTCCAACTCTAGTGACCGGAGTGATGCTCGTCGCGCTGTACGGCCCCCAGCGAACGCTCGGAGCTTGGCTGGCTGCGCACGGCGTTCAGGTGATCTTTGCGACGCCGGGGATTCTGCTGGCGCTGCTGGTCATCACTTACCCGTTTGTGATTCGCACGGTTCAGCCAATGTTGATGGGAGCAGAAAGGAGCGAGGAAGAAGCGGCTCATACGATCGGCGCTTCAAAGTGGACGACGTTTTGGCGCGTGGTGCTGCCGGATATTTCACCGGGCGTCATAACCGGCTCACTGCTCAGCTTCGCGCGCGCGCTTGGAGAATTCGGATCGATCGTCGTGGTGGCGGGCAACATCCCCGGGCGCACGCTGACCGCGCCTGTTTACATCTATGGCCAGATCGAATCGCAGAACCAGCGCGGAGCGAGCGCGATCTCAATCGTGTTGCTCGCGTTGTCGTTCAGTCTGATCGTTACCGTCGAATGGATTCAGAGCCGGAGTAGGAAGAGCTATGTATCGCGTTGAACGTATGATACACCGCAGAGACGGAGAGGACGCCGAGGGCACGAACAGAAACGCCTCGACGCGGTCTCAGCATTCTGCAGCTCTCGATAGTGAAAAGACCTCTCTCAACCGCTCTTACCGTCGCAGACGCTCGAGGCTAATCGAGTGGGCATTGGTTGCGCTTGTCGTGTTGTATGCGGCGGGTCTGCTTGTCGCGCCGCTGGTTGCCATCGTTTTGGGAGCCTTCGCCGAAGGCGTAGGCGCGGTGCTGCGCGAAATCACTTCGGTCGATGCGCTCAGCTCGCTGAAACTCACGCTGATAATGGCGATTGGTGCGACGGTCATCAATACCGCGTTCGGAGTTTTGATCGCCTGGGTATTGGTTCGCGACAGTTTCTGGGGCAAGCGAATCCTGAGCGGACTCGTCGATATGCCGTTTGCGCTCTCGCCGGTCGTCGCGGGTTTCATGTTGATTCTGTTGTTCGGCAGGGGCGGCTGGCTCACGTCACTGACCGACGCGCTTGGGATCAAGGTGGTCTTCGCTCTGCCGGGAATCCTGCTCGCAACAGTCTTCATATCCCTGCCTTTCGTGATACGAGAGGTGATGCCGGTTCTTGGCCAGGTCAGCCGCGAGCAAGAAGATGCTGCATTCACGATCGGCGCGAGCGGATTGCAGACGTTTTGGCATGTGACACTCCCTGCAATACGCTGGGGCTTGTTTTATGGCGTATCGCTAACCTTCGCGCGGGCGGTTGGCGAGATCGGCGCCGTGCTGGTCGTGAGCGGTAATGTGAGCCGCTTGACTGAGACATCTACTATTTTCATCTTCCGCTCACTCGATGACCGGAATTACGTCGGAGCGAATGGAATGGCGGTGGTGCTCGCCGGAATATCATTCGTGATCCTGATGGTGATCGAGTTCTTGAAGAAACGGGCAGAAGAAAGCTGAGATATCGCTGTCTTCCGGTTTCAGAACTTTTTCCCATCGCTGATTTCACCTATAATTTTTGGCGCTCTCCCACTGATCGAGAACATCCACGCTCATTTAGCGCGAGCGGAGCCGCGTGCCCGCGCCGTCCTCGAGGCAGGTCGTGAGACAATCGTACCTCGGATGTTGGCGATGCTCGCCGTGCTGGCTGTGTTCGTCCCGTCATTTTTCATGGTCGGCATCTCGCGCGCTCTATTCATTCCATTATC
>DASXSR010000047.1:0-3410 GCA_036505875.1 Blastocatellia bacterium
GTCGATGATGATCCTGGTCGAGCGCGGCAAGGTCTCGCTCGCTGATCCGGTCGCGCTCTACATTCCCGAGTTCGGCGAGTTTGGAAAAGAACGAGTCACGGTCGAGCAGTTGATGACACACCGCGCGGGGCTCCCGCCGGATAATGAGATCGCAGATTACGTCGGCAAGACTGTTGATCCGATGCAGCAGATCTACGATCTGCGGCCAAGCTACGAGCCGGGAACGAGGTTCGTTTACTCAGACGTTGGGTTCATAGTTGCCGCAGAGATTGTTCGCCGTGTATCGGGCAAATCGATCGATCAATTCTCTCTTAATAATATATTCGCGCCGCTCGCGATGCATGATACGTTCTTTGTTGAACCCACATCGCGGTCCTTTACCGTTACGCTTGCATCGATGCAGCGAGAGGAAGAGGCAATTCGTCAGCGAACCGCTCCAACCGAAAACCGAGAAGGCCGGTGGATGCGCGGCGAGGTTCACGACCCGCGTTCTTACGAGATGGGCGGCGTAGCAGGGCACGCCGGACTCTTCTCGACCGCAGATGATCTGGCGATCTTTTGCCAGATGATTCTCAACAAAGGCGAGTACAACGGCGTTCGCATTCTCGCCCCATACTCCGTCGAGCGAATGGTCAGCGCGCAGTCGCTGCCGACTTCGCAAATGCGAGGCATCGGTTGGGACATCAACACATCTTACTCTTCGAATCGTGGCGACCTGTTCCCGGTCGGCACATTCGGCCACACGGGATTCACAGGCACGAGCTTGTGGCTCGATCCGGCCGCCGAGACCTTTGTAGTACTGCTGACCAATCGAGTTCACCCCAACGGCAAGGGCGACGTGACCCGGCTTCGATCGTTCGTGGCTTCAATCGTCGCGGGCGCGATCACCGAGCCTCCGCACGCACCGGTGTTCGAGCATCTCAAGTCGCCGCCAACCTACGTTGACGCGCCTCGCGCAGTCGTCACCCGAGGCGTTCCGTCGGGCCCGCTTCACCCGGTGCTCACCGGAATCGACGTGCTCGAGCGCGACGGGTTCAAACAACTCGAAGGCCGACGCGTCGGTTTGATCACTAATCACACTGGTCGTGACAGCAAAGGCCGCTCGACAATCGACGTTCTCGCTTCGGCGAAGAACGTGAAGCTCGTCGCGTTGTTTTCGCCCGAACACGGCTTGCGCGGGATCGAAGACACGCACGTCGGCGACACGCGCGACGAGAAGACGGGGCTGCCGGTTTACAGTCTTTATGAGAAAGACCGCCGCCGGCCAACTGCCGAGTTGTTAAAAGGTATTGACACGTTGGTGTTCGACATTCAAGACGTAGGTGCGCGCTTTTACACTTACACCACGACGTGCGGCTACGCTTTGGAGGAGGCAGCGAAGAACAGGATCAAATTCGTCGTGCTCGATCGCCCGAATCCGATCAACGGTTACGAGATCGAGGGCCCGGTCACGGACACTGAGTTCATCAACCAGTTCATTTCATATCATTCGGTGCCGGTGCGTTATGGCATGACGATTGGCGAGCTCGCGATGCTGTTCAACTCGGAGCGCAAGATCAACGCCGACTTGACGGTGATAAAGATGGAAGGCTGGCGGCGCGCGGACTACTATGACGGCACAGCGCTTACCTGGGTGAATCTGTCGCCCAATATGCGCAACCTCACTGAAGCTCTGTTGTATCCGGGAATCGGCCTGCTCGAGACGACAAACCTTTCAGTAGGTCGCGGGACCGACACGCCGTTTGAACTGATCGGCGCGCCGTGGGTTGATGGATCGAACCTCGCCGAGGCGCTCAACCGCGCGGGACTTGCCGGGGTTCGCTTCGTGCCGGTGAGATTTACGCCAAAGTCATCGAAGTTTGCGAATGAAGAATGCGGCGGCGTAAGCATCGTCGTAACCGATCGCGGATCATTTCACCCGGTGGCGACCGGCATCGAGATCGCTTACCAGGTAAACCGGCTTCATCCGGGCGTTTGGAAGGTTGATGACTACTTGCGATTGCTCGTGAATCGCGCGGCGCTCGCTGCTTTGAAGGCAGGCAAGACGCCATCGGAGATCTCGGCGACCTGGCAAGCCGGACTCGTCGAGTTTGCAAGCATCAGAAAGAAGTATCTGATTTACTAAGCTGGTTCTGAGTTCAGCCTTCGGGCTTCGGACAGCAAGCTAAAGCTCGATCTGAACTCTCTCGACAGCGCCTTCCGCTCACGGCGCTCGAAGAAACTAAGGAGGCTCCTATGAAACTGCGATTCTTGTTTGTAATCGCGCTCGCGGGGTTTTCTCTGACAGTCAGCGCGAATGCTCAAACCGTCTCAGGTACTCTTCAAGGCAAAGTCGCGGACCAGGCAAACGCCGTTGTGGCCGGAGCTGCAATTGCGGCCAAGAACGTCGAGACCGGATTGGAACGAAAGACGGTAAGCGACGACAAAGGCTTTTACCAGCTCACGTTCCTGCCAATTGGGTCTTATGACGTTACCGCTTCGATGTCCGGCTTCAAAACACTGACGAAGCAGAAGGTTGAAATTCAGCTCAACTCAACGACAGTTGAGGATTTTTCGCTCACCGCTTCAGGAGCCCAGGAAGTTGTGACGATAACCGGAGGCGGCGCAGAAATCGACAAGACCTCCGGAGAAGTTAAGACAACCTACGACTCTCAACAAATCACGGAGCGGCCGATTGCCGGGCGCAACTTCTTGAGTCTGGCGGAGACGGCGCCCGGCTTTCAGGAAAGCCCGCTGTCGGGCGTCAATAACCCGACGCTGTCAACGGGAAGCTCGATCAACTTCAACGGTACCGGCTCGCGTGGCGCGACCTTCCAGATCGACGGCGTCAACAACGACGACTCTTCTGAAAACCAGAACCGCCAGGGCGTCAACCTCGCCGCGATTCGCGCCTTCCAGTTGATTACCAACAACTTCTCGGCGGAATTCGGTCGCGCTTATGGAGCAACCGTTCTGGTGCAGACCAAATCCGGCTCGAATAAATATCACGGCGAGGGTTTCTGGTTTCATCAAAACAGCGCGTTCAACGCTAATAGCTTCTTCCGTAATGCGGCGGGCCGTTTCGGCGATCGTGGCGAAGCCTTGCTGCCTTTTCAGAAGCCCGGCGATCTGCGCGCGCCGGTTCCGCCCTCACGCCGACACGACTGGGGCGGAGTCTTCGGCGGACCCATCAAACGCGACAAGCTATTTTTCTTTGCAAGCGCCGAACGCGTCGACAACGGCGGATCGCTCGGCTTCACCGAAGACATACTTCTGGCCAATGAGCGCGCCCCTGATCCGTCCGTGACTGATGCCGCCAACCGCGCGTTCATTCAGAGCGTGATAAATCGCTTTCCGAATCAGCCCCCCAATAATCCATCCGCCGGGTCGCGCGCGTTTACGACGACCCGGCTGTTCAGCTTTCCCGATCG
>DASXSR010000048.1:0-21881 GCA_036505875.1 Blastocatellia bacterium
GCTCGTCCGCGCCTGCAATATATATGCCAAACAGACTCACAGCCAATGCGACACCGGTAACTTCGGAGCAGGCAAGCTCTTAGGGGCGTATACCACAGTTATTATAATGCAGATTACGCTCTCTTTTTGGGACGCAATTGCCCGCTCGTGGGATGGAATGGCTTCGCAAGCGACACTCGATAGCTACACAGAGTTTGGCGAGGTTGCCACCAAGACGGACGCGCGAGGAGTGATCATGACTTTCACCTACGACGGGTTGCACCGCGGGACGCGGAAGAGTTACGACACCAGCGGGTTCCGGGCGGTGGCGTCCGCGTAGGAATAACAAAACTCACCACGGTACTTTCCTGCATTGTCTCACTGAAAGGGTTTGCGAGGAGTGCCAAGAACCGCAGTCACTCCTCGCGCGGGGCAAACCTTCAAGGTTGGATAAGCTGAACTGTGACGATATTGAGCAGCGGATTATAGGTTACCTTGAACACCAGGCTCGTCACCGGATCAGTCACACTCAAGGTTTCGGCGCCGCCGGAGCCTCCACCGCCCTCGCCGCCGCCGGTCGCGGTACTGCTCATCGAACCCGAGCCGCCGCTAGAACGTGCGAGGTTGCCAATGATGTTGTAGGTGACGGTGAACGGACCTCCGCTCGGATCCCTGAAGCGCAGATTGCGAGCGCCGGATGTCTCTCCAGACGTGAGGACCGAATCAGCGCCAACAAGACTTGAGTAGTCCCAACTGGCGCCGGCACCGGTCACACCGTTATCGGCGTTGGCAACCGTCGCTCCGGTTATCGATGCGACCTCAACGTGCAGCGGAGTGTAGATCGTGCGGGATGAGGTATTGGTGATTGTCAGGTTGTACGACGCAACTCCTCCGCTGAAGCTTGGATTGCTCACCTGCAAGCTGACCAGCGAGTTGACGACCTGCTCGATGAACGGCGGGCATTGTCCGTTGCCGGCTATCGTGTAGGTTGCAGTCGGATAGCCGTTATCTGCTTGTCCCTTGCAGAACGTGTGATCGACGAAAAGCGTCGAGCGTTCGAGAGTGTTTGTCGCCGGCGTGTCGGCGGTGATCGTTCTTCCATTTACCGCGCCGAGCAGATCCCCGGGTTGCGGGTTCCCAACCGACGACTTCGAAACGTAGATCGTGATCGTGCCGTCAGTCTGAAAGTTGCTCGCGGGGTCGGCAGCTCCGACCATTGTTTCGCTGATGACGAGGATGGCGGGCACTCCCGCGTCGGCAAGCGTTCCGTACTCGAACGTCGGCGCCCCTGACGCTCCGGTAGTCATGCCCACGTAGTACTGCTGCCCAGGAGATGACATCGAATCCCAAGCGATGCGCCAACGACTGTTGGGCGGCACTGTGCTCAGATCGCCGACTTTCATTTTGAACATCAGATTGTTCGTGCCGGCCGGTTCGCCGACAGCAATGTAATCGATGAGCAGCGAAGGCAGCGGCGGTTTCGTAGCGGTGCCCCCAACCGCCTCGGGATGTGATGGGTCATTTCGTCGTACGATAACGCCGCTGCATGTGTCGCCGACGTATGGCGCCGCAGCTTCGTTAGCTCCACAAGATGTGCCAACGGCGTTCACCGCAAGGACTTTGTAGTAATAAGTCTTGCTGGTGTCGGTCGCGCTCGCGTCATCATAACGCGACTGAGTCCCCGCAACCGTGGTCAACAAGCTCTCGCCGCCGCTTGTGATGCCCCTCATTATTTTATAGCTCTGGATCGGAGAGTTGCCGTCATCACCTTCGGACCAACCGAGGTGAACCACGTTACCAACCCGGACGGTTGTGACTGTTGGCCTCCCAGGCGCAGTGGGTACGTTCGGAGGATCGTACGCCGCTATAAGCCTGCGCCCACTGGATTGGCGCGCGATGGTCGCAGTCGCGGTGTACGCGTTGCCGCTGGCGGTGGAAGACGATTGAGCGCAGTTGCCGCCCGCGCAACCGTTCACGTATCCGACCAGCACGCGGCCTTCCTTGTCGATAGTCATGTCAAAGAAGTCGAGCATGTTGCGCCCAATATTAGCCCCGCCCTGCGTCCATATGTTTCCGCGTTGAATCGGAGCACTTGGCGTCGCGTCAGTTGTGGTCCAGGTCATTCCGCCGTCGAACGTGTGCGCGATGTAAAGATGCCAGATGCCGGCAAAGTTGTTGTCATTGGCATCTCCCGGAGTCGTTGATCCGTAGAACGCCACCGCCGCGCGGCCGGCGTCCCCAGCCACTGCTGCTGGGTACCTTACATTCTGAAGCCCGTAAGCAGCCGCCACGTTGACGATGTTGTTCCAGTTCTTTCCATTATCGTCCGACCATCCGACGGCGCACGAGTTGTCATTACTGGCTATCGCGAAGTAGACGCGGCCATTCGCGTCGATGCCGACTGCTGGATCGCTGTGCCCGGAGTGTGTGTCGACCGTCGTGCTTCGCACCGGACGAACGATCCAGTTAACTCCGTTGTCTTCTGAGACAGCCACGGCGCCTTCGTTGTTGCAATTGTTATTAGGGATGAAAACCGTTCCGTCTTTTGGAGAGACTTTCAGGTGACCGTGTATGCCTACGCACTCGGTGAAGGTGTACATTGGGATCGACGGACCGAAGGTAAGCCCGCCGTCGTCGCTTCGAGAGCACAGCGCAGTCTCAAGATCCTGAGAGGCAAAATAGACCGCGTTTGGGTACAAACCCGGCACACCTGATGGTCTGGTCAGTGGCGCGTGATAGGGACCGCCGCCGATCGTCTCATGATCGACCCCCGATGCGAGACCGCTTCCCTGCGTGGGCACCCACGTCTTGCCGTCATCATCAGAGTAAGAGGTCTTGCAGGTAGGCGATAAAAGCGTCAACTCGCCCGCGAACACGCGTCCGGTTTGCGGGTCGGTGAAGCCGATTGGATCGGAGTCGATGAACTGGGAGGTTGTAGCCCGTCTGTTCACCCAGGTTGCGGTCTGGCTGTTGGCAGGACAACTGTCATCGAAAGTGATAAACAGCGTTTCGAGATCCGACTGAAAATTCACAACACCGCTCTTCAAATTGGCGCCGATGGAAGGCTCCCCTGCGCCTCGTCCCATATACTCGACGGTAAGTGCGCCGGAGCTGGTTTGCGTAACCTGAGTCAGGAGACCTGGCGCCTCGTAGTTCTGATAACCGATCTTTAGACCGGTGTCCTGTATCGCAGCAGGTGGTGGAGCAGGTATCGCGGCGACTACGCTTATGGCGCCGTGATAGAGGTCTGTCGCGGAGGTCGGCGTTATGTCATAAGCAACGTGAATCGTAAAGACGCCGGTGCCCCATTTGGCGATGTCGATGAAAGCGATTTGGCTGGTGATGCCGGGGCCGTTCATAGAGGAGGTCACGAGCTTGCCGCTATTCGAGCCCTGATGAATGTAAATGTCGTACTCGTTTGCGCCGCTGGACCACGTCAACAAAACCTGAACTCTTTTGCCGACCCAGTCGCTTTGCGTGCCCGCCACGGTGAGCGTGAAGGTTTCACAGTTGACGTCGTCCACGCATAGGGATTCGGTATTGACGGCGGCTCCTGGAGCGGGGTGAGTGCTTACCCAGGTTATTTGAGATGTGTCGGTTACGTGGATTGTGCCCGAGCCGGGATTTTGCGCCCGTGCGCTGAACAGAGCCGGGACGCAAACCACCGTAGTAATCGTGGCCGTCAACATCAGCAGCCTTGAGAGATTATTAGGTCGCGTATTCGCTTTCATGCTTGAGACCTCCTTGGACCACCGTTACTCATTGCGTTTCTTTCAGTGCAGAGCCGCGGAGTTCGCGGAGGGTACGCAGTGATGCTGCGATGTCTTGGTCCTCCGCGACTCCGCGGTCGGGGTTATCCGATTACGGGTTTATCGGGACAAGGCTGACTGTTACCGTCTTGAGGAGAGGATTGACTGTGAATCGCAACACAGACGTCAGACCGGGAAGCAAACTACTCGATCCGGACGTTCCGCTGCCGCCACCGCCAGAAGGCGGGTTGCTCGACGAACCACCGCCACCGCCGACTTGGCGGTAGGCGGTGACAATAGCGTCGAACGTAAACAACTGTCCCGCGCTATCCTGGAACTTCATCGTTCGGGCGCCACTCACCTCGTTCGGGCTGAACTGCTCGTCGGATCCGATCTGGCGCGAGTAGTCGAACAGAGCGGCATTCGCGGCGCTGGTTCCGCTGCCACCGTTGTCGGCATTAATGCAAGTAATTCCCGGAGTGCTGATCGAAATGATCTTTAGCTGCAGCAGCGGGACATAGGTGTTGCTTGACAGGTTTGTCAGGTTCATATCCTGCTGCCACACGCCCCCTGAAAATGCCAGGCTACCTGAGACGATCGCTGTTCTCACCAGACTGGTGATATCCGCCTGCGTGCGTTGATCGACGAGCACGCTCACGACGTTACTCGGAGGCGTCACATATAAGCCGATCTGGCCGGGGTACATCGCATGAACCTGGAAGTAATACGTGCCGTTTGCGAGACTTGATACAGCGAGGCTGTTCACATTGCCCGCTACATCCGAGATGATCTGCCAGTTTTGACCGTCAGTCGATTGCTCGATTTCGAACCCTTGCTCGCCGCCGTTGGGAGACCACTGCAAGTTGAAGCTTCCATCGAAATCGATGTGCTGGCCGGCGTTGTTGACGTAGTCTCCAGGCACTTGCGAGAGCACCGGCGGCGTTGCGGCCGCTTTGACCTGGGTGCTGGTGATCGTGTAATCGGTAGGTCCGTTGAGGAATCCGTCAACCCGGTACGTGTACGTACCTCCACGACTGATCGCAACATCTATGTGTTCGGGACCGCCGGAATTGGTCGAGCTCTTCACCAGCTTGCCGTCAGGATCGTATAGGTAGAAATCCAGGTCTGGAAATGTGCCGCCGACAACCTGAATGAAATCCAGGTCGGCGACGAGTCTAGTGGTCGCATTGTCCACGTTGAACTGCGTGTTGGTGTATGTGACCCCTTGAACTGTTTCATTGTCGGCGTCCCCAGCTACTATCGTGCCTGTAAAGGTTTTGGTGTCGGAGGAGCTGAGGCTCGGCGATGGAAGCGATGGCGCTGGTCTGTAGTAGAGCGGCATTCGCAACGATTCACCTCCATCGCTTCGTCTGGCGGCGACGTACCATTGCATTTGAATCTGCACGTTTTGAAACGTGACTTGATTGCCGTTGACTACGGCAACCGGGTGGGTCGGAACGCGATTGAGATTGCCGTCGAATGTGGCGCTTGCAGTAAAGGTTGCCGAGCCGCCGGCAGGAACGGATACGCTGGACGGCGAAACTGAAACTCCAATGCCAGCCAGTTGCGTATCGCGGTTGTCAACAGCGGCGAGATTGTAAGTTCCGCCTTGACCTGAAAGATCCTGGATTGTGACGGTAACGCTCTGCGTGCTCGTCACGCGATTGTTGACCACCGGGACTTCGGCGAATGAATAACTGCCGAGGATCGAGGGAGTCCTGATGCCGTCACCGGCGACGCCCATCAACCCCTTTGCGTGCACTGCGTGGTAAACGTCGATGAGCCCGCCTCCCTGATCGTTGATCGAATCAGCGGAAGCGTCAGCTTTTGGAGATCCCGACTGGTCTCGCATGTTCGTCGCCGTATTGATCAATGCCGTGCGAACCCAATCAGGGCTCCAGCTTGGATGCGCTTGTCTTATGAGCGCAGCCGCTCCGGCGGTGTGAGGCGTCGCCATGCTTGTTCCGCTTATTCGGCCGTAGTTTCCGCCTGAAAGCGCACCGAGCGCGCTAGCCGGAGGCATTGCAGCGAGAATGTTCACGCCGGGCGCCGAGACGTCCGGCTTGACCTGGCCGTAGCCCTGGACCGGGCCTCTGGAGCTGAACCCAGCCATCTGGCCCACGAAGCTCGTTCCGAAAAACGGATTGATTCGTATCGGAAATGCAGACACCGCACCGTTGGCCGGATCTGTGGTCGCGCTACCTCCAGGCATCAGGCTTTCAAGGTATCGCCCGTCGTCGGGAAGGATATTGGCTGCCGGAATCGTGGCTTTGACAGCAGTCGGAGTTTGAGTGCTTGAAACGAATAACACCGCGACGGCGCCGGCCGCCGCGCCGTTATTGGCCACCTGCGCGAAGAGCGTCTGCGGTATTCGAGGATTGGTCAACTTCACCAAAGCAATGCGCCCGCTTGCGTTGGTTGGCCACTCGTCCAGCGTCTGCCCGTTGCGCACGAACACGCAGTATTGGGCCATCGAGCCTGACGGAGGCGCGGGGGTACCGGCCATCGGGAACAGCGCTATTTGATTGCGTTGTCCCTGAGCGAGCGGCAGATTGCTCGCTGGCGTAACGCTGCCAGTTTGCGTAGGACTCACAGCGGAGGCCGCGAGCACGTCGGTTGACCAGTTTGCGTTCGAGCCGGGGTCGGTGTTGGCAGCTACAGCAATTACTCGACGACCCGCAGCCGGCGCGCCGAGCGTTCCTTCGGCAGGACCCGAGTTGCCCGCTGCCGCGACGACGATCGCGCCCGCGATCACCGCGTTGTCAGACGCTACTGCTGTCGGGTTATCAGGTCCTCCTCCGCCGCCCAGACTCATGTTGATCACGTGAGCGACGGGTTTCGGCAGACCGTTCAAAGTTCGAGGCGACACAGCGTCTTCAAGCGCAAGCATTATGCTCGAGGTCAAACAACCACCGACTGGACCGCCGACAGCTCCAACCGTAGACAGCGAATCGCTGCATACCTTGTAGGTCATCAGCTTCGCCTGCGGAGCCACTCCGTGGACCCAGGTGTCCGAACCAACCGGCGCAAGCCCCCCGCCGTGGGGCGCAAAGCCGTTGTAACCGGCGATCGTTGAGGCGACGTGTGTCCCGTGTCCGAAACCGTCCGTCACAGTATCGGCCATCGGAAGCGAGTAGATGACTTTCTGATTTGTGTTAACCGCGGCAGCCTGCGGTTGAACCGCCAGTCGCGGAGGAGTTGGATCGCCGCCGAACATCTCGTGCGTCCAGTCGATTCCCGTATCGATTACGGCAACGTAAACGCCTTCGCCCTCCAGACCTCCAGTGTCGAGGTTATCGAATTGCGTCAGCCGCGGCGGATTCCCGTAGACCTTGTCCGCGCGAATGTACGGCACACTCGTGTTGAGGTCTGTGCAAAGCGACAGGTTGTCGTGAATGCTTTTCACCTGAGGCATGGATTTGATCGCAGGCACGGCCGATTCGGGAACGCTCAGCGTGATGCCGTTGTAGACAAGCGTGTAGCCTAGCGGCACCGTCGCAGCCACGTTACCGTCGTAGCCCTTTATGCTGAGTGACTGAGCCTGAGCCGAGATTCCGCTGCTGGTGAGCGCGTTCAGGAACTGAGCCTGCGCGGCGGTAAGACCGTTGCGATAAGCTTGCACCTGATCGTCCGTGAGCGTCGTTCCATTCTGCTTTGCCTTCGCGGCATAAATCGCGCCGGGATCGTCTCGAAGCTCGACGATGACCGAGATGTTCGCTCCAAGATTGGCTGATGTTTGATGTCCGGCAAGAAACATCGAGCCGGCTATGAGAGCCGCTACGGCGGCTAATCTAAGCGTTCTGAACATGGCGGACCTCCCCTTTGTGAAAATCGATGCGTGACATTAATTCCCAATTGCGACGCGTTGCGAGAATCTTTCAGCTCGACAATGATGGAAGTAAGCGGTGACTGAGCGCTCGCACGGAAGGTGACAAGTCCGGCTATCGCAAGAGCGAGTGCAACAATAGTGATCGGAAGCCTCAAGATTCGGATGGTTTGATATCTCTTTTTGAGAAGTGGCAGCAGCATGGTTTGGTCGGCGCTTGGGCCGAGATACTTCATCTGTGAATGCTCAGGGTAACGCGTAGTGGTTGACGGATTCTTGAAATAGACTTGAACGCCCTCGAGGGAGAGATGCGGGAGAAAGCGAGCTAAGTTAAGGAAAGATTTGGTTCAAGGTTTTTTCAACCACTTGCAAGGGCACACCCGAAGCGTTGCGAGGGCGGGTAAGAAGCACGCTATTCAACGGATTGGGTGGATTGGCGCCCTTCAGCGGGTCACGTATTGCCCATAGGTGGACTCGAGTAAGGCTCGCAAGCCATGGGCGCTGCTTCGGTGCCAGAGTGAGTGTGATTAGAAGTGGGACTTCCACGTAGTGACGAATTCATTCGTTTCTTAGAGTCCCGACGAATAAATTCGTTACTACGTGGCCGTTGTTCATATCAAAGTCCCACTTCTAATCACACCCGTGCCAGAGTGAGTGTGAATCACAAGCTTGAATGGCATGCCGGTTCGTTGCGAGAATGAACAGTTGAACTCGAGCTGTGACGCGCAGTGAGTGAATAACAGAAGGAGTCACGTTATGAGTGCATTCGTGTCGGATGTGAAAGAGATTCGGCGGCGGGCTCGGCAGCATATCGAGCAAGGAGCGATCACCGACGGCTACAAGGCGGACCGCGAACGGGTGATAGCGGTGTTGAATGAAGTGCTGGCCACCGAGCTTGTGTGTGTCCTGCGCTACAAGCGTCACTATTACATGGCGAGCGGCATTCATGCCGAGCCGGTCGCGCAGGAGTTTTTGCAACACGCCAACGATGAGCAAGGCCACGCGGACCAGGTCGCCCAGCGCATCACCCAACTGCAGGGCGAGCCTAATTTCAACCCGGAGGGATTGGCCACTCGTAGCCACTCGGAATATGTCGAAGGCGGCTCGCTGGTGGATATGATTCGCGAAGACCTCGTGGCGGAGCGAATCGCCGTCGAGTCCTATTCAGAAATTGTCCGCTGGCTCGGGAACGACGATCCGACGACGCGGAGCCTGATCGAAGACATCCTCAAGAAGGAAGAAGAGCACGCCGACGATCTTGTGAGGCTGCTGGCGACGCTCGACCCCGAAAAAGCTGCGTAGAGCGAGAACACCACGTTTCGGGTACGCGGGCAATCAAACTAGTTTTTCAGGGACGCCTGATTGCCGGCTCAGAATGTAATCAAACAAGCTGGCGGGCAGCCATCGCTTGAGTGTTAGCGCAAGTCGAGCGTGACCTGGCGCCGCGTAGCGCGCGCGGGGATTGTCGGAGCGCAGCGCTTTGACAATTACGTCGGCGATGTCTTCGGGACGGCCCGACATCTTGCGCGCCCTCTTAAAGCCCGCGGTCAACCCTTCGAAGAACGGAGCGTAAGGGCCGGCGTGCTCTGTGATGTCGCGAACGTTTTCGTTTGCAACATCGAGAAACTCAGTAACGATGAACCCCGGCTGAATGACCACCACTTCTATGCCGAACGGCGCTAGCTCGCCGCGCATCCCGTCAGAAATGGCTTCCAGAGCGTGTTTCGTGGCGTCGTACACCGAGGACAGCGGCCGCGCAATCCGTCCGGCAACCGAGCTGACATTGACAATCCGACCGCGTCGCGCCTCCCGCATTTTCGGAATCACCAACTGAGTGAGCGCGATGAGCGAAAAGAGATTCGTCTCGAAGTTTTGTCGAATCGCGTCAATCGGAACCAGTTCGATCGGGCCGCGTTGACCGTAACCAGCGTTGTTCACCAACGCGTCAATTCTCCCGAAGCTGTCGAGCGTCTCTCGCACCAACCGCGCGCGATCTTCCTCGTTTGTCACGTCTCCACTTACGGCCAGCGTGCGCCCGCCCTTCGCTTCGACTTCCTGTTTGAGCGCTCCGAGTCGATCGTTGCGACGAGCAAACATCACAACGATTGCGCCCTCGCTTGCCAGTCTCCGCGCTGTCGCTTCGCCGATTCCAGCCGATGCGCCGGTTACGATTATCACTTGACCGTCAAGCTTCCGCATCATCCTCGATTCTCCCTTCACGGGCCTCGATCTTTCTACCCTCAGAACTTCGACTGGAGGTAATACCGCATCATCTCTCGCCAGGTCGGCCAGTCGTGCGGCATGTCATATCCCCACAGGTCCAGCTCGTGCGGGATTCCCTTGGCCGAAAGAATTCCCGACAATCTGCGCGACGCGTCCGGGTTCTCGTAGCTGCCTTGCCCGGTGACGATGTGGATGTGCTCCTTGTGCCGAAGCGCTTCGAGGTCCCAGCCTTCGAGGTTCGGCAAATAGTCAACCGGATTGTTGAAGTACACGTTGTCGTCGTAATAGTCGCCGTGATAATAGCCGCGAATGTCGAACGACCCGCTCATTGCGATCATGCCCGCGAACAGATCGGGTCGGCGGAAGAGCTGATTCGCGCAGTGAAAAGCGCCCAGGCTCGCCCCCGTGGTAATGATTCCGATGCGTCCCTGACAACTGTTCCAGATGTAGGGGACTACTTCATCGGTGATGTAGTTGTTGTAATGACCTTGACGCAGTGCCTTGTATTTCGGATGAAGCTCGGGATTAAGCCAGCCTTCGCGATTGATGCTGTTGATCGAAAAGACCTTCACTTTGCCCGAGTTGATCGAGTCTTGAATCGCATCGATCACATAGAAACGTTCGTATTCGAGAAAGTCTGCCGCCGCAGTTGGAAACATCAGGAGCGGGAAGCCCCAGTGCCCGTAGGTGACTATCTCCATCTGTTTGTTCAAGCTCGGGCTGTGCCAGGAGTCGACGAATCGGTGCACGAATTATGTTCCTCTTTCTCAGTCAGTTTGATAAGCGCTTGTTGAGTAAGCGTGTAAGCTAGCGGCATCAGACACGAATTTCAAGCCTGGATCGGGCTTCGTGTGCCGGTCTTGAGATGCATTCAAGCCAATGGTACGATTCGCATCCGCCAACGTCCGTTCAGCGAGGCCCAGTTATGAAGAGACTCATTCTGTCGCTTGTTTCTTTGTCGATGGCTTGCGCTCTTGCGGTCGCGGCCTTCCGCTCGCAAGCCCAACCGACAAACTTTCTGGTCATCATCAACGCAAACGTAATCGACGGGATCTCAGCCGCGCCGATTAAGGGTGCTACGGTGATCGTTCACGACGGTCGCATCGAACAAGTCGGTTCCGGCAAGGCCCCAATGCCGGCAACCGCCACAGTTCTCGACCTGAAAGGCAAGTGGCTGCTGCCAGGATTCGTTGACGCTCACGCGCACGTTGCCGATATGAGCGCCGCGCGAAGGGCCCTCGTTTCAGGAGCGACTACCGTGCGCTGCCTCGGCGTAAACCATTTTGTCGATATCGGATTCCGTGATCTCAATCACGCGGGCGTTTCTGACATTCCAGATGTCGTTGCCGCCGGTTATCACGTTCGCCCTCGGCCCGCAGAAGAGTTCTTTCTCGACATGCCAAAGATGAAAGATTTGATGAGCGGGGTGAGTGGCGCAGAGAACGTTCGGAGAATGGTGCGCGCGATGATCGAGCGCGGCGTTGACGTGATAAAAATAATGGCCACTGAGCGTGCAGGCTTGCCCGACACAGATCCACGAAAACGCGTGTTCACCGATGCGGAACTCGCGGCCGCCGTGGACGAAGCTCGCAAGTCAGGTGTATTCGTAGCGGCTCATGCCCACGGCGATGAAGGCGCGGCGGCGGCCGTTCGCGCAGGCGTGCGCTCGATTGAACACGGCACTTACTTGAGCGATCAGACGTTGGCATTGATGAAGGAGCGAGGAACATATTTCGTGCCAACGATCGCGACTGTAATCGATCTGATCGACCCCGGCGGAGATTACGACAACCCGATCCTTTCGATTCGAGGACGCGCGATGCTTCCGCGGGTGCGAGAGACGGCGGCGCACGCGTGGAAGATGGGCGTGAAGATCGTCGCCGGTACCGATACAGGCTACGGACCCGCGAGCGTCCGCCGGATTCCACACGAGATCATCGAGCTGGTGAACATCGGCATGCCTCCGATGGATGCGATCAAGTCTGCCACTTCAGTCGCGGCCGCTTGCATCGGAGTTGATAAGCGCACCGGCTCGATGAAAGCCGGGATGGAAGCCGACTTGATCGCCGTCGAACGCGATCCGCTCGTTGACATCAGCGCGATTCAAGATGTGATTCTAGTGGTCAATAACGGCAAAGTCGTCTTGAACCGGCTCGGCTGGTGACTCACCTGTCGGTCACCCGGTTGAAGTGGACCAGCAGCGCCGGCTTCTTCGCCAACCACTGCAGCTCGAAGCTCGCGTCCGGGCCCGATTGGTGCTCGGTCAATCTGTAAACACCGTCCTGACCTTCGGACGAAGTGCTACCCTCCACTCTCGAGAGAAAGTTTTCAGCGTCCGTCGTGTTCGCTTCGACCTTTTCGGTTCTCTGACTGCCGATAGCTTCCGCGGCGTAAGACTTCAGCATCTTCGGCCAGTAAGCTTGGAACAGAGACGAGTTGGCGAACACGTCTGCGGTTGTGATTCTGCCGCCAACTGCGACCACGACTCCGACGATGTTCTTAGCCGATAGTTTGCTCTTGATCGCGTGTTCGTAATTTTCGATACGGTCGTTCATCTTCTGGTCGTTGTAAGCGCTCTTGAGATCGCCGGTTGAAGAATGTGCGCCGCTGACCGTTACTGTTTGCGCAACGCTGTTCCACACTTCGTGCTGACTCTTCTTGGCCTGAGCCTTTTCGCGGATCCTGGGTGAAGCCATCATCCTCGCGCCGCCACCGCCTCCTCCCCCGCCGCTATCTGCACCGGCAGCTACCACAGAACCGCCGCTGGATACGCCGCGGCTTGGACCGAACGACGCTTCCTCGGACCACCTGCCGTGCTCGATGCAAAACACATCGAGCGGGATAGGTTTGCCAGTTGAAGCGACTATGCAATCGTGCCCGACGATGCGATCTTGCTTGCCGCCAATCAGCATTTCGCCAGCGATCAGAATAAGCATCTTCCCGGAGTTGTTAGTCAGAGCGAGCTTGTTCACCTCGGCGCCGTCGCCAAGACGTTCTCGGTGAACAATCGTTCGCGAGCCGTCAGCGCCGAGTTCGGTGATGGTGACGGTGCCGGCGCGTAATCCTTCATCCAGAGTTATCAGATCGCTTGTGTCGGCTGATTCATCAGACAAGACAGGATAAATTGTGAGCCTGTCATGGCCAACTGGCGCGCCTATTCGCCAAGTTGACCGTAGAGGGCCGCTCGCTGAGTTGAGCGCTACGGGTCTGAGCCTTTTTTGAGTTGTGGGGCTGTCCGCGTGTGACGATGAGCAAGCGATGGAAAGACACGCAATAACAACACAGACACAGAGACTTGCGAAAAGCCGCATAGAGATCTCCTCTTCGTGGTTGGATGTGGTTGCAGGGCTGGCGATTCTTTTCGATTAAAGAACGCTGCAGTGTGCTGCGTCTTGCAATCCGACGCGCCCCGCGGCGCTCTATCCAGTTAGACGCCAATCCGAAGAATTTGTTCCTGATATCTTGGTCGTGTCGTGAGTTCTGCCACAAAGTCACTAAGGCACGAGGCCGCACGAAGATTGTCAGACTTGGTGAGTCTTCGAGGCTTCGAGACTTTGTGGCGTGTCGGAAAGTCAGCCTTCTCTACTCGCGACTTCGCTTCGCTCTCCTGTCTTCCAGTTCTTCCAGTGTGCGCGGCCAGTCTTCCCTGAGCAACCGCGAAAGCGCCCGGTCGGCGAGCAATCGCCCGCCGGTCTGACACGCGGGGCAGTAATTTGCTTCGTTCTCGGCGTAGACGATCCGTTGGATCGGCGTGCTGCACTTCGGGCAAGGCTTGCCGTAGCGTCCGTGCACCGACATTTCCTCTCTGAAGGCAGTGACCTTTTCTGGAAAACTTTCACGCGCCTCTCTCCGCAGTTTCTCAGACCAGAAGCCCAAGGTTCTCTGCGTTGCTTCGTACAAGCGTTTAATTTCAGAATCATCCATCCTCTTAGTCAATTTCAGAGGCGACAGCCCGGCCGCGTGAAGAATCTCGTCTGAATAAGAGTTTCCGATGCCGCTGAAGAAATGTGGGTCAGTTAGTGCGCGTTTGAGCGTGTGGTTCTCTTGAGTCAATCGAGTTCTGAAACTCTCCAAGTCAGCTTCGAGGACCTCGATACCACCGGGATCATGAGCAGCCAGGGCCGATTCGCCTCGCACCAGATACATCGAGGCGCGCTTCTTTGAGCCGGCTTCGGTCAGCGTCAGAGTCCCCGACGGAAAGACGAACATGGCGAGCGTCTGGCGATTTGGCTTGTGCGGCTTCTCCTTCCAGTGAAACCGGCCAGCGATCATCAAATGAATGACCAGGAACAGATCGTCTTCGAGCCCGAACACGACGCGCTTCCCAAGTCGTTGAAGTTTGATGACTTTCTTCCCCAACGCTTCCGCCAAAGCTGGATCGACTGAACGTAGCAGGAAGGGACTTGAGAGACGAATGTCCAGGATCGGCTGGTTGAGAATACGAGGTTCGAGAGCTTCGATATAGGAAACTATGTCGGGCAGTTCAGGCACTGGATCATTCTAACAAGAGAATGGGCGCTGAATCATTAGATTGACTTCGATTGACGCAGCTAATTAGAATCCTCGACTGCTTCTCCAACGATCGAGGTCATTAAGTGAAACTATCGCTCCTCGACTGGTCAGTCATCGCCGCGTACTTCCTGTTCAACCTCGGCATCGGCATCTACTACGCCAGACGAGCGCGCGGCAGCACGACCGACTTCTTTCTTTCGGGTCGAGACGTGCCGTGGTGGCTGGCTGGCACGTCGATGGTCGCGACTACCTTCGCTGCCGACACGCCGCTTGCAGTCACCGGGTTCGTCGCCGCCAATGGGATCGCTGGCAACTGGCTCTGGTGGAATTTCGTGATGAGCGGCATGCTCACCGTCTTTCTATACGCGCGGCTCTGGCGACGTGCCGGCGTGATGACCGATGTCGAGTTCGCCGAACTGCGTTACTCCGGCAAGCCCGCAACTTTCCTGCGCGGCTTTCGCGCCCTCTACCTGGGACTGCCCATCAACTGCATCATCATGGGATGGGTCAACCTGGCGATGGTCAAGATTCTTCAGGTGACGCTCGGCGTCGATAAGTCGACGGCCATCTTGATAGTCATCGGCATGCTGCTGTTTACGGCATTTTATACGACGATCTCCGGGCTGTGGGGCGTGCTGGTGACCGACCTTTTCCAGTTCGTTCTCAAGATGGGCATGGTCATCGTCCTGGCGATCCTCGCCGTGCGCGCCGTCGGCGGCATCGATGCGCTTAAGGTCAAGATCACGGCGCTTGACGCCGCCAGCAACCATGCAGGTTCGCGCCTCGACTTCTTTCCCGACCTTCATTCGGCTTGGATGCCGGCGCTGACGTTCTTCGTCTATCTGGCAGTCAACTGGTGGGCGAGCTGGTATCCGGGAGCCGAGCCGGGCGGCGGCGGTTACATCGCGCAGCGCATCTTTTCGGCGAAAGACGAACGGCACGGCGTGCTGGCGACGCTGTGGTTCAACATCGCGCATTATGCCTTGAGGCCCTGGCCCTGGATCTTGACGGCGCTGGCTTCGCTGATCTTGTACCCTGAGCTTGTCGACAAAGAGTCCGGCTACATTCGCACGCTGATGGATCCGAATGTGTTTCCGGTTTATTTGCGCGGCTTCATGCTGGCGGCGTTTGCGGCGGCCTATATGTCGACCATCGGCACGCAATTGAACTGGGGCGCATCGTACGTGATCAACGATTTCTATCGTCGCTTTGTGGTGCGCGGGAAGCGCGAGCGGCATTACGTGATCGCCTCGCAGTTCGTCACTATGTTGTTGATGATCGTTTCCTTGCTGGTAACGCTGAGGCTCGAATCTATCGGCGATGCCTGGAAGCTGTTGCTGGTCATCGGCGCAGGCACAGGTCCTGTGTTGTTGCTGCGCTGGTTCTGGTGGCGAATAAATGGCTGGTCGGAGATTGCCGCGATGATGACGGCAGCCATCGTTTCGATCTTCCTGCAAGAGGTAATCAAATGGAACAGCGGCGACCCGCTGCAATTTGCTTATCTGATGCTGACGACCGTGGGCGTCACCACCACCGTATGGGTGCTCGTGACGCTCATGACGCGGCCCGAGCCGCAGGAGACACTGGTGCACTTCTACCGCCGGGTGCAACCGGAAGGCCCGGGATGGAAGCGGGTCGCGTCGCAAGCGGGACTTCAGCGCCTCAACGTGAGCGGTGGACTAGCTGTACAGTTTGCCAATTGGTTTCTCGGATGCGTGTTGATATACGCGTTTCTGTTCGGCATCGGCTATCTGGTCTTCGGCGAGATGCTTAAGGCCGGCGGATTCTTGCTGGTTGGAGTGATCGTCGGCGCCGTCATCATGCGAAATCTCCAGCGCGCGTCCTGGCAATCGACCTCGACAGAACCAGCGCGAAGCGACGAGTTACAAACTTCCGCATGAATGCAGTATTACGAAACTCCTGCAGAGGAGGTCAGGTGCATTTTATAAGTAGATTCCTAGTTGCTATCATGCTCTTCAGTACATCGAGCATGGTTAGGGTCCTGCCTATCGAAGGCGCTCAAAAGCAGAAGCCAAAACCGACGGAACAATCGTGGGTCGAGAAGACGCTCGCATCAATGACGCTCGATGAGAAGATCGGGCAGTTGATCATTCCCGCGACAGTCGGAATGTTCCTCAGCCAGGAGAGCGAAACCTTTCAGCAATTACGCCGCGACATAACCGAGTTTCACGTCGGCGGTTATCACATGCTCGGCGAGAACAACGTCCTTCACGAACCCGCGGACGTTGCGCTGCTGATAAATCACCTGCAAGCGATGGCTAAGGTCCCGCTGTGGATCACCGCTGACTTCGAAGGCGGCGTTGGACTTCGCTACGCCGGTGCGACGAGACTCCCCCGAGCGATGGCGATGGGAGCGACAGGCAATCCCGACCTCGCTTATCAAGCAGGGCGCATCACCGCCGAAGAAGCGCGCGCTCTTGGAGTTCAAGTTAACTTCTATCCAGTCGTCGACGTGAACAACAACGCGCGCAACCCGATCATCAACATCCGCTCGTTTGGCGGGGACCCGCAACTCGTGTCGCGCATGGCTCGCGCGTACATCCGAGGCTCGCAGGAGCACGGTGTGATGGCGACCGCAAAACATTTTCCTGGTCACGGCGACACCTCGACGGATTCACACCTCGAGCTGCCGGTCATCGACGTCGATCGCGCGCGATTGAACGCTGTCGAGTTGCCGCCGTTCAAGGCAGCCGTCGAAGAAGGCGTCGGCGGAGTGATGAGCGCGCACATCGCTTTGCCGCGGATTGAAACCGAAAATCTTCCGGCGACGCTCTCACCGAAAATTCTCAGCGGTGTGTTGCGAGACGAGCTCAAGTTTCGCGGCGTGATCTTCACCGACGCGATGACAATGCGGGGGATTGCTGCGCATTATCCCGGGGGTGAGGCTGCCGTGCGCGCTGTGAAGGCAGGTGTGGACATAGTCTTGTTTCCGCCAAGCGTCGAGCAGGCTTTTGTCGCGTTGAAACGGTCGGTTGAGTCAGGCGAGATCAAAGAATCGCGCATCGATGAGTCGGTCCGCCGAATTCTGGGCGCAAAAGCGAAGCTTGGGCTCGATCGAGAGCGGTTTGTTGATCTGGACAAACTCGACAAAGTGCTTGGCAGCACCGAGAACCGGCGCACGGCGCAGCAAATCATTGAAAGCGCGATCACGTTGGTGAGAGATAAGCGGAGAGTGTTGCCGCTCAAGCTTGCGCGAGACCAGAAAACCCTTTTCATCACAATCGTCGACAACAACGAGGGCTGGCGCGACGGCGTGCCTGGCCGGGAGTTCTTCGCCCAGCTTGTCAAAAGGCACGCGAACTCCACCAGCGTCTACGTTTCAGACAAGTCAGCGCCTGCCGAGTTTGCATTGATCAGAAAGCTGGCGAGTTTTTCTGACGCGATCATCGTCAACGGGTTTATTCGAGTCGCATCCTACAAAGGCTCGATTGATCTAACCGAGGAGGAGATAAGTCTTCTGAAGTATCTGTCTGCAATCGAGAAACCATTTGCTTTTGTGCTTTATGGCAGCCCTTATTTGCTATCGTTTGTGCCAGAGCTTCCAACTTATGTGCTGGCGTACGAGTATTACCCGGCTGCGGAAGAGGCGGCGCTGAAAGCCGTGCTCGGTGAAATTGAATTCAAAGGCAAGTTGCCTGTAGAGTTGCCTGGCTTCTATCCAATAGGCCACTCCGCCAAGTAGCAAGACTTCAGTCTGTACCTGAAGCGCCTACAGACTAAAGTCTGTGCTACTATTGCTCCGAATGTCCGAAGACCGCTCCCCACTTGACGAGTATGAAGATGGAGAGGAAGTCAGAGTATTCACTCTGAGCGAAGCTCGAAGTCTGATTCCGCGTTTGCGCAGGCTGCTGGCGCGTGTTATGCGCGAACGCGAAAGGCTTTTGGACATGCGGGTTGAGATAGACCAGGCCCGAGAGAAGGCTTTTGAAGGCGGCGGTGGCAGTCCGCTTGGCGCCATTTACCTTCAGCACTTGATCGCGTTCAGCGAAGCCGTCCAGGAGATCGAATATTTAGGCGTTCACATCAAGGACTTCCGAACAGGTCTGGTAGATTTCCCTTACGATCATGATGGCCGCATCGTGTATTTGTGCTGGAAGCCAGATGAGGATGAGATAGACTGGTGGCACGAGACCGACGCAGGGTTTGCGGGCCGCCAACCGCTCACCGATGAATTCGAATGACGCAGTCAGCGCCACACTCATGCGGAGATTTGAGCCTCACATTTGCGCCAGCTTGCACTGTCACAAACTCCGCATGCATGCGGAACTACAACTCTTTAGCAAGAGATGAAAGGCAGAACCGAAAAAGGGGCTCAGGGAGAGGCGCCTAACACAAGCTTAAGCTGAGCGGGGTTCTTCTCTTCGCTCGGGCTCATCTCGATATCTGCGATCGTCATCGCGATACCTTCGATCATCGTCACGGTATTTTCGATCATCTTCGCGATGCTTGCGATCGTCCAACTCACGATCCTCGCCGCGAATTCCAGACTTGAAGTGGCGGATGCCTTCGCCGAGCCCTTTGGCGACCTCCGGTATTCTACGCGCACCAAACAGAATGATGATTATCAGCGCGATGATCAGCAATTCGGGCATTCCAAGTGGACCCATTTTGTACTCCTTAACGATTGAGATCAGACCAACTCATTGTAGACTCGGTCCTTAAGCCTGTCAAACATAAGCACTGTTGCATAAACTCTACGAACCCGCTGCCGCGACCGCGGCCTGGTAGCTTCTTCTCGCCCTCACTATCGCGTCCGGCAAATTCACCTCGACTCGCAGGTTGTGCCGCCGGCCGTCAGCCTTGTTGCTATCTGGGTAAAATCCTAATCGATATTGGTGCCGAAGCTCCTCTGCAACCAGCTTGAACGTCTTTTTCAAGTCTGAAACCTTGCTGCTGTAGAAGCGGCCCGCGGAAACTTCAGCCAACTCAGTCAGGAACGCGATCGCCTCCCCGTTCCGCATTTCAACTCGCTGTCGGCGACGGTTGTCGGGCGGTCGTTGGGGCGGGAATGGATCGCGTCTGCCCCATCCGCCTCGCCCGCGACGGGGCAACGGCCAAGGGGGCGCGTTCCAGCCTTGACGACGGCCTTCAGTCTCGAAGTAGATCGAATAAATCATCGCGCCTGATTCGGCGGCTTCGTCAAACAAGTCTTGTTCGGTGATATGGCTTCCAACATCTTTTCCATCCGTAAGCAAAATGATTGCCTTGCGCCCCTCGACGCGCTTGAATTGTCCTTCGATCACCTGCGCGACCGCGCCGCGAAGCACGGTCCCACCTCGCTCGCCGACTCTCGCGTCCTTGATCGCCCGCTCGAGAGTCTTTCGATCCGACGTTAACGCGCTCAACAAGCGCACGTCATAGTCAAAACTCATAACCATCGCGCGATCCTGCGGCCTCAGCTCCTTGAGAAAGTTCGCGGCATCTTTCTTGATATCCCCAAGCACGTCCTTCGTGCTGTGGCTCGTGTCTAAAAGCAACGCGACACTAAGTGGTTCTTCCGTCGCGTCGAACACCGCGATCGCCTGCTCGGCCCGATCCTGATAGAGCTTGAAGTCTTGGAGTTTCAAATCTGAGATGTATCTTCCCTGGCGATCGCTGACGATAACCGGAACGCTCACAAGAGTTGTTTGAACTTTGATCGTCGCTTCGCTTTGTTTCTCTTGGGCGTACGTTGAAAGCGGACCGACGAAGCCAATCAGGGCAAGGGCTGTGAATAAGCAAACGGACATATCAACCTCACTTCGGGGAGACATTTCCGATCAGGACATAAATCTTCTCGCGACCGCCGGCCATTGAAAGGCATTGAGAAACGCTCGTCGCATAAGCAGAAAAGAATTCCGAAAGGCTCGCTTCGGTGAACCTCAAATGCTGGGCGCCGCTTCCGGCGTCTGTGAATGCTCGGCCAAGCCACGACAGAACCCGGGAATTGCTGGTTGCCAGGTTGCGAATCGGCTCGGCGATGATCACTCGCTTGCGCGCAGCTTCAAGCATACGATCCACAACCGGCGAAGCGTCCGGCAAGAAGTGATACAGGCTCGCTTGCATAATTACATAATCGGCTGGCGGCAAGGGCTCTTCGCTTCGAAGGTCCCACACTTGTCCGCTGCCGCCGCGTGCCGTCAATCGATCGATGAACGCTCGATTGATGTCCAGTCCGGTGTACTGAACTGATTTTGCTCGCAGATAGCGGTGATACAAGAGCGCCGGCCCGCAACACAAATCCAGGACGCTCGATCCGCTCGGAATCAAGTCGGCAATGGCGCGATAACGCGACGGGTAATGCCGGCCATACAGCAACAGCATCGCCAGCTCATACATTGAGGTGTTTTTGTAGATGAGGCTGGTGGCCATTGATTATCACTTATGTGAGACAACTTCTTCCGAGCTGTGGTTGAGAACCTGACGAATTGCCGTCTGAGGCTTGTTATTCACTCGCAGAAAAGTTCGCCCGGTGTACTCTCCCAGGATTCCGAAGAACATCATCTGAATTCCGCTCAGTACCAAAAGCGCCACCATAAGAGACGCCCATCCGACGGCGTTTGGCGGGAAATCTTGTGGGAAGAAGAGCCGATACAGGATCACGAACGTTGCAAGGAGCAACCCAAGCGCCGCGAAGAAGAATCCGAACCAGCTAACCAATCGCATCGGGCGCGCCGAGAATGAAAACATAAGCCGCCCCGACACTCTCAGCGATTTCCAAACCGTGTAAGTGCTCCGGCCGGCATAGCGAGGATGGTGTTCAACTGGAATCTGCTCGATCCTAGACGTGACTTGAAATAGTAAGCCGTCGATGTATGGATCTGGACCTTCATACTTGCAGATTGTCTCCACGACTTCCTTGCGAATGATCTTGTAGGGCGACAGATAGATGCCTTTGGGTTTGTTGATTACCCACTGAGCAACCTTGCCGTTGAGCCAGCTGCCGACGTTCTTCCACAGCTTTTGCCGCTTGGTTCGGAAGTCGGCGTATACGGCATCGGCGCCTTCTTCTATTTTATCCAGAAGAGCCGGAAGGTCGCGCGGATCGTGCTGAAGATCGTCGTCCATAATTGCAACATATCTTCCACGGGCGAGCCGAAGGCCGGTAATCAAGGCGTTATCCTGACCGAAGTTGCGCCTCAAATCGACGCCGATCACATTTGGATTATCTTGGCAGAGTGTTTCGATTACAGCCCACGAGTCGTCGGGCGAATGGTCGTTGACCAGCACGACTTCATACTCGCGGCCCGTCGGATCGAGCGCGTCGCTGATAGCAGCGATTAAGGCTTCGAGGCAGGCTTCGCTGCGATAAACTGGGACGACTACCGACAAATCGGGTTGCATCGAGTGGATATTAGTCTGTGTTACTGCTGTTGTCGACCAAAAGCGGAGCGACCTGGCGGGTTCCGAGCAACATCGGCGACGGATCTCGCAGGGAGTCCGTGAAGCTTACTCGAAGCTCGATTTGAATGAGAGTCTGATTCCAAAAAGACAACGAGCCGGCTCCTCGGGGAGCCGGCTCTGTTTGAAGGACAAGGTCGCTACGGATCAATACGCAACGAACGGTTCAGTGAAAACCTTCCTCACCCGCA
>DASXSR010000049.1:0-13192 GCA_036505875.1 Blastocatellia bacterium
TTATCAAGCGTGATCTGATTCTCGAGCGCCGCCGGCACCAGTATCTCGCAGTCGAGCTTCAGCAGCTCTTCGTTGGTGATCGAGTCTGATCCGGCATATCCGTCAACCGAGCTGTGCTCTTCCTTGTATTTGAGCGCGCCAACGGGGTCGAGTCCTTTCGGATTATGCGCCCCTCCGCGAGAGTCGCTCACCGCGATGATCTTCGCGCCGTCTTGGTGAAGCAGCCGAGCTGCTATCGAGCCTGCGTTGCCGTAGCCCTGTACCGCGACACGTGCGCCGCTAAGGTTGATGCCCAGCAACTTGCAAGCCTCGCGCACCGTAAACTGACACCCGCGAGCGGTCGCCTCCGCACGGCCTTGCGAGCCACCCAGCGCGATCGGCTTGCCGGTCACAATCCCGAGCTGCGAACCGCCGGTCATCATCGAGATCGTGTCCATGATCCACGCCATCGTCTGCTCGTTTGTATAAACATCGGGCGCGGGGATGTCGACGTGAGCGCCGATTATCGGAGCGATCTCCGTTGCGTAGCGGCGGGTCAAGCGCTCAAGCTCGCCTTGTGAAAGCTTATGCGGATCGACGCGAATCCCGCCCTTGCCCCCACCGTACGGGATGCCCACGGTTGCGCACTTCCAGGTCATCCACGACGCAAGGGCCTGCACTTCATCAAGCGTGACCTGTGGATGGTAACGTATACCACCCTTTGCCGGACCCCGCGCGATGTTGTGCTGAACGCGATAGCCTTGGAACACCGAGATCGTGCCGTCGTCCATCTTTACCGGGATTGAAACGATCAACTGCCGTTTCGGATTCACGAGCACCGCCCGCATGCTTTCATCAAGCTGAATGAGCTCGGCGGCGATGTTGAATTGCTCTTTGGCTATGTCAAAGGGATTAAGGTTCTCTTGCGGTTTTGTGCTTGACACTACTACCTCCTAGACTTGGCGATGGAAGAGAACGGGAGCAACCAGTTTATCCCTGCCCTTGGTTTCCTACCAGGGCGAAACCCTGGACGTCGGCGAGCTTGATATACAGCCTGTCAAAGCTTGCGTTGGCGAGATGGTTTGAGTAATGCTCGACGCTGACTTCGTTGAGCTCGATGACCTCGACTGACGAGCTCGTCTCGTCTTCGCCATTACCCCTGGCGATTATTTCTTGAGCGAATGCCAGACCGGTGCGCCCGCGGACTACGCCGAACGACGTGTATAGCACGAGGTGCCCGAATGCTCCGCTCCCTCTGCTGCTGAGCGAGGATCGCAGCAATGCTATCAACGCATCGGCGGGCGTGGCGGTCTTGGTTTCGTTCATCAACGCCTCGGTGAACTGTGACTTCTGAGTGATGGTTGGTTGATATTACGGGGAAAGCTCGGGACTGTAAAGCGAAACCCAAAGAGGGGATCAGATCTCTGCGGGCGCGCAACTTGCATTCACAGCTTAGGATGGCTAGTTAGCGTATCGAAACCTGACACCGTCCGGAGCGCAAGATGGCAAAACCGAAACGGCGCTTTCTCCGCCTGCTGCTAATCCTGATTCTTGTTGTCGTTGCAGCAATAGCGTTGGCGCCCCTATGGCCGCTCTCTCCGCTCAAGAATGAAGTGGAGGCCAAGCTTTCGGAGATGCTAGCCCGCAAGGTCACAATCGATTCGGTTCGGCTAACGCTCATAACCGGGCCTTCTTTGAGAGTCAGTGGGATGACTGCTCAAGAGGATGCGGCGTTTGGCGGCGGTGTGTTTCTCAGATCCGAGGAGGCGCATGCTAACCTCGATCTCATCCAATACCTTCGCAATCGCCAGCTAGTTATCAAAGCATTGACCTTCAAGTCGCCGCAGATCAACTTGGTCAAAAACGTCGCGGGCGCGTGGAGCTGGACGAGCCTGGGCAAGCAATCAGCCGTTTCGCAATCGCGCCGGCGATTGACTCCTTTAGACGTTGCCGCGTTTCTGGCCGGCAGTATCTCAAAAGTGACTCTCAACAAGCTTAGGATTGAGGACGCGTCTGTAAAGCTGGTTGACCGCACGGGCGCGGGACCACCGGAAGTCCTTTACAAGCACATCGAGCTAAACGCGTTGATCATGCCTGCCGGTCAAATTAAGGGTGAGCTTGCTGCTCAATCGAATGGAGACGGAGAGGCGGATGTGTTAAAAGCCACGCTCCCTTTCGACCTGCAGATTGAAGGAAGCTCTCCATTCACAATTAGCGGGACGGTTGGTCCTGGCCCGATTGAAACAAAGAACCTCAGCGTCGGCGACTTATCTATCAACGGTCAGTTTCAAACTGATCCAAACGTCCCGCTCGCCGGCGCGGGTCGGATTTCGATCACGCAGATGTTCATTCCAACTATCAACCTCAGCGAGCAGGTGGCAAGCGCGCTCAAGGTCGATCAGATCGGCGATATGAGTCCGGGGACCCGAATACAAAGCCTTCAAACAGATTTCCAGACCTCGCCGAGCGCATTTAACACGAGCGGCCTACGGATTGACGGCCTCGACGGTCTGGGAGACGCGGCGGCGGAAAACGGCAGCTTTCAAATCCAATCCGCGCTGACTGTGAACTATGTTGCGACGATAAACCTTTCCCCCGAGGCGACCGCACGCGTCAAATCGATCAGCCCTGTGTTAGGGCTTCTCGTTACGGTACTAGAATCGAATAATCGGATTTCGGTCCCCCTCAACATCGCGGGCGATATTCGCAAGCCGGAAATTCAAGTGGATGTGAGTCGAATATTTTAGTTGTATGGAGGATTCCATGTCGTACGCAAGAAACCAAATCCGCCGACCTGCGCTGCTTGGCGCGCCGGTTGTTTTGATTGCGTTGGTGTCGTTCGCATGTACAACAGCGGGAACCAGCTCAAATGCGAACATGAGCTCAAACTCCAATGCGGCGGCCAACGCCAACACTGGCTCGGCTGCCAACACAGGGGCCTTCGAAGCCAAAGAGCCGGACAGCTACAGCGTTTCGACGTCGATCAATATTCAGCCGACCGGCACTTCGCCGCAGACTAACATTCCGCCGCTGCAATTCACGTTTGCCAGAAACGGAACCGACAAGCGAGTGTCTTTCAAGTTGCCCGATCCTGTCGGCGAGGTCGTCTATCTCGAAAAGCCTACGCTTAAGTATTTGATCTTCCCGTCGCGCAATCAATACGTTGAACTCGATCCCAACGAGCTTGGATTCCAATTGGGCACGGTGATGAGCCCGGCGAGCATAATCGAGCAGCTCAAGACCCGCGCCCAGTACGAGCAGATGGGAACGGACACTCTGAACGGCCGCACCGTCATCAAGTATCGCTTCAAAGGCGCTGCCGATACTCGCACGAAGGTTGGCACCGCGCAGGCGGACAGCATCGTCTACGTCGATCAAGAGACCAGGCTGCCGTTGCGATCCGAGATTGAGGTCACTTCAACAAACGGCGCAGGGGCGCGCGTTGTTACTTCAGCAGACAATCTGCAACTCGCTGCCGATCCCTCGTTGTTCGAAGTTCCGACGTCGATGAAGAAAGTGACGTCTGCGGAGTTGAAGCAGCAAGTTCAAAGCTTCGCCAACACTGTTCGAGTTGTCGCCGCCTATTTGAGGCAGCAAGCGCAAGGCGCGACGCCGACCGGCGGGCAGCAGTAAGAATTACCCTAACATCCAAGTTCTGAAGGCGCGTGTTGACGAAAAACCGATGGGGAACCGACGCCAGCGATCGCTCTTGGGAGACTCCTACTGCGTGGCGTTTTGAGGATCGCTATAGACCGAGATCGCAAATCGCATTTCCTCATCGAGGTATAAGTTGAGTATCTTGGCGGCCAGATGACGGGACTCAAGGTCGGCCGCGTGTGACTTCTCGGCAATCTCGGTCAGATAATCAAGTAATGTAATTCGCAGGTGGGAGAGCTCGCGCACCAGGTCTCGCCCTCGGTAGCCTTGGTTGAAGCGGATATAAACATTAGCTCGTGCTTCGTCACTGTTGCGCGCGTCGGGGATTTCGCCCTTTCGTATGAGTTCGCAGATTTCTTGTACGATTGCCGGGACGTGGTTTATCAACTCCGGTTTGGATAGCTTTGCGTCTGATTCAATGCGCGGGTCGTCTCGCACTGACTGGCTCCAACTTTCAATGAGCCGATCGAGGTGACCTTCAATGGCATCTGCAATATTCTTCTCGTTCATAGACTATTGTGCAACTCTGGCGCACATCGCCACCGTGCCGGATTCGAGGCAGTCCTCAAATTCCATGCCCTGGGTCTCTTTGACAAAAGCGAGAAACCCAAAAATGTTCTGAATCTGTTCCTTATCAAACCCTAGCATTCCTAACAGCATCTGATCGGCGCGAAATGAAAATGGGTACGGCAGAGTGCGGTACGTGTAATTACCGCTGTCGTACATCACCTGGATCAAATTGTAGAAGTCTTTTAGAACCATGAATGACGTTATAAGACAGTCGTAATGTTGCTTACTGGCGCGCGTGAGAAGTAAAGTATAGTCTTCGTTGTAATCGTCCACAAACTTCTCGAAATCTTGTTGGGAGATCATTGGACCGTCCTTGTAGGTTCAACCCCGCAGACCGCAGGGAAATTTGACGTCCACGCCTATAGCATAGATTCGAACGACGGCCTTTAGCAAACTGTTGGGGACCCTGGGGCGCTTTACAATCCGGGTCTGGTAGCGATAAGGTCGCATTTCGTGCCGCACCGTTCAACGGTGCGACGAACCACCGAGGAGATTAAACCCATGAAACGCGTCGTGATCGCCTCGCTAGCCTCACTGATTTTGGCCACACTCGCGGCCACCGGAGGGAGCGCCGCCAGGTCGGCTCATTATTATCCGCTGCCGGGTGATCAGTGGGAAACAAAGAGGCCCGCCGAACTAGGCTTCGATCCCGCGCTGCTCGAACAGGCGGTCGCATTCGCCAGGACTCAAGAGTCGAAGGTGCCTCGCGACTTCTCGACTCAGGTTCAAACATTCGGCGCGCTGCTGGGTCCGCTTCCAAAGGAGCGCGGCGAAAGCAACGGCATCATTCTAAGAAACGGCTACATCGTCGCGGAGTGGGGCGACACTCGCCGAATCGATCCGACCTACAGCGTAGCCAAGAGTTTTCTCTCGACCGTGCTCGGGCTGGCGATAGATCGCGGAATGATCAAGAGCGTCGATGACGCGGTTTACGATTACATCAAAGACGGCGGCTACGATTCGCCTCACAACGCGAAGATCACCTGGCGGCATCACGCGACGCAGACCAGCGAATGGGAAGGCACGATGTTCGGCAAGTCTCACGACTTCATCGGAATCGAGCAGTTCGGCGCAGGCCGGCGTCAGCCTCGCGAGCTGAAACAGCCGGGCCAGTTTTATGAATACAACGACGTGCGGATCAATCGCTTTTCGCTTTCGTTGCTGAGGGTATGGAAGCGCCCGCTGCCCGAGGTGCTCAAACAATATGTGATGAATCCGATCGGGGCTTCGACGACGTGGCAGTATCACGGTTACCACAACTCGGATGTAATGATCGACGGCAAGAAGATGACTTCCGTCAGCGGGGGAACTCGATGGGGCGGCGGATTGTGGATCAGCACTCGCGATGAGGCGCGATTTGGGTATGTGTTCTTGCGCAGGGGCAAGTGGGGAGACAAGCAAATCATTTCTGAGAAATGGGTTCAGATGGCGACTACGCCCAACTCGATTGGACCGGATTACGGTTTTCTTTGGTGGCTGAACACACAAAGAAAACAGTGGCCGTCCGCTCCGGCATCAAGCTTTGCTGCGATCGGCTATGGCTCTAACACGATCTGGGTAGACCCTGAGCACGACCTGGTCGTGGTGTGGCGCTGGCATCAAGGGAACGGAGACGAGTTGTTCAAACGAGTGCTGGCGGCGATCCAGACAAACCATAGTGGACTATTAGACAACGGTAAGTCTACACATCAGTAGCGCGGAAGAAATCGAACACAAAAGAGCAGGGAAGTCACGCGACTGCGCTCCTTCTTTTTCTCTTTGACGCCCCCCTTCCTCAACGGGAATAATCACAAATGGTCGACGAAACCAGACGTGGCGACTGGTAACCGGCTACTGACTACTGACCAGTAACAAACAATGAAAGCTTTTATTCTAGCCGCAGGGTTCGGCACCAGGCTCTGGCCGCTCACCGAGGATCGCACCAAGGCTGCCGTGCCCTTTCTCAATCGACCGCTGATTGGTTATTCGGTCGAGTATCTCACCTCGTTTGGAATTCGCGATGTCATAGTGAATCTCCATCACCAGCCCGATTCTATTCGTCTGGCGCTTGGCGATGGCTCGGACTTCGGAGCGAAGATAACCTACTCTCTTGAGGAAGAGATACTCGGAACATCAGGAGCGCTGGATGCCGTTCGAGACGCGCTCGCCGATGAAGATTTCGTGGTAATAAACGGCAAGATCGTAACAGATATCGATCTTCGCGAAGCCATCGAAGCTCATCGTAAGCAGAACGCGATTGCTACGCTGGTTCTGAAAGAGAATGCCGCTCGCGAGCACTTCAGCATCGTCGAAGTAGACGAGCGAGGCTGGATCAAGCGCTTCGCCGGGTTTCCGGATGCGGCTGCCTCGCAAGCCGTCGCCGGCGAGACTTCCAGCAGAGTGGACGCCGGCTCGAGCACCGACACGGTTCCGTTGATGTTCACGGGGATTCAAGTGCTCTCGCCGCGAATCTTTGAGTACATTCCTCGCTCCATGTTTTCTCATTCGACGCTCCACGTCTATCCTCAAGCGATAGTCGATGGTGAGGCGGTTGTAGGCCACGTCTCAACCGGGAACTGGTACGAAATGAGCACGCTCGATCGTTATTTGGGCGCGAGCCTGCGTCTCAACCGAAAGAACGGCCGATCGATCGTGGCGGGCTGCAACTGCAGCGTTGACGATGGCGCGGAGGTGAAAGACTCCGTGATGTGGGATCGAGTGGTTGTTGAGGGCGGAGCGCGCGTCAAACAAGCAGTCCTTGGTGACGATGTGCGAATACCGGCAGGCTCGATCATCGAACGAGCGGTCGTTGTGCGGCGCGACACCGTAAGGGAGGTCGAACGCGGAGAAGTTTCGGGGGATAACCTGATAGTTGCGATTTGATATTCGAATGACTTCGATTTTGCAAACACCATCAACCGTCGAACGGTTAGCGGCATACCACCTCGGAGCTTCGGTCGAGGAACTGGCGATCGCCAAGCTGATCGGTGACGCATCGAACCGTTCGTATTTTCGGGCCCGGGCACGAGCGTCCAGCGTAATCGTCTTGCGCTACGGCGACGCCTTCGACGAAACCGAACGCGCTGTCTACAGGCTGGCGAAGCTCGAAGCGGCAAACGAGTCAGCACGGCTCACGTTTGCCAACGATCCGTGCGCGCACATCGAGGTGACTAATCTGCTGATCGAAGCCGGGCTTCCCGTTCCGCGGATGATTGCGGTGTCCGGCCCGGACGCGTTGATGCTGATTGAAGACGTTGGTGATGTTCGTCTTCAGGATTGGCTGGCAGGTCGCTCGGGCGTCGAGGCAATCGACGCTTATCGACACGCGCTCGGGCTGATAGTCAAAATTCAAGACGCCACAGAAACGGCTCTGGGAACCGATTCCATCTGTGCTCATCTTGCTTTCGACGAAGCAAAGCTCGGTTGGGAACTGGACTTCTTTTTTAAGAATTACTTCAGTCGCTATCTTGATCTGCGTCTGGACCAGGAAACGTCGAATGCGGTGCAAGCGGATTTCAAGGAGCTATGCTGGGAGCTCGCAGCTCGGCCGCGGGTGCTGACCCATCGTGACTTTCATGCTCGCAACCTGATGATGCATGACGGCGAGATGTTCATCATCGATCACCAGGATGCGCGAATGGGACCTGCGAGCTATGATGTGGCTTCACTGTTGAGCGATCCGTACTCGACCCTCTCTCGAGAAGCCGTCGCTGAGTTGGTCGAGCGATTCATTGAGATGAAGTCCGCGTCGAAGCTTCCGCTTGCGAACGTCGATGAGTTTCGAATTGAGCTCGAACTGATGACCGTGCAGAGAATGCTGAAGGCGATCGGCACGTACGCGTCGCAAGCAACGTCCGGGAATTCGGTGTATATCCCTTACATCGAGCCGGCAAGCTCGCGAGCGCTTGCCTCAATGGAAAGATTGGGCCGGTTCGATGCTACGAATGCGCTCTTGAAGGATGCAATGGAGTGTTTTTTCTTGACTCGATAATTCCATTTTTATATACTCACGTCGGTCTTGGACGCTGCAACCCCCGCCCGGCAGCGCGCAGTGTAAATCTCACTTGAGAGGAGTCCCTAACAATGTCAATATCCCCGAATCGGATTGGACTGATTGGTGGACGTCTTTTTGATGTAGTGCTTGGTATCTTTCTGATCGTTATTCTGGCAATGGTCTGGAACTCTTCCAGGACGCGCGCGCAATCGGAGGACGGCGCGGCGGCGAAACAGAAGGTAAAAGCAAAAAAGATCAAAGCCAGTCGAGTCAAGCCAAGCGTCGATCAGGTGATTGCTGTGTCCGGTACTTGCACGATCACTGGCGTGCTGGGCAGTGGCAGCACTGATCATCCGTTCACAACGGGTCAGCAGACCCCGCGTCTCGTTCAAAACGGCGTTGACAGCTCATGTGTCAGCCCTAAGGCTTGTCCGGGAACGACCGGGGCCGGAAACTTCACTTTTGATGCTTATCAGTTCCAGAACACCGGTGGCACAACAGCCTGTGTGAGCGTGAGCTTTCAGCAAAGTTGTGGGGCGAATCAGGCCATCCATCCCGTGGCATATTCAGGCGCCTTCAATCCGAACAGCATCTGTACGAACTATCTAGCAGACCTCGGCCACTCGATTGATGCGGGCACAAGTGGAACATTCTCATTCAATGTTGCTGCCGGCGGTATTTTCACGTTGGTAATTCACGAATTAGGCACCGTAACCGGCTGCTCGAGCTACACCTTTACAGTTAGCGGGTTACCAGATTGCACTGCACCGGCCTGCTCGATTACTTGTCCGGCGAATATCACTAAATCGAATGACCCGAACCAGTGTGGCGCTGTCGTCACCTATCCGGCTCCAAGCGCAACGAGCGGTTGCGGCACGGTGACGTGCTCGCCGCAGTCAGGTTCGTTCTTCCCGGTCGGAACGACGACGGTGACTTGCACAACTCAACAGGGATCAAGCTGCACGTTCACTGTGACAGTAGTGGATAACCAACCGCCTACGATCACTTGCCCGCTAAATCAGACCGCAGTAGCTGCTGCAAGCTGCCCGCTGGGTACAAGCGCCGTGGTTAGTTTTGCTCCTCCAGTGGTAAGCGACAACTGTCCGGGCGTGACGGTTGTATGCAACCCGCCGAGCGGCTCGCCACTCCCTGTTGGAACAACCTCTGTGACCTGCACAGCTACTGACACAACGGGCAACACGGCAACCTGCAGCTTCACCGTGAGCGTTTTCAGCTTCTGCCTTCAGGACGAGACCAATCCTGGGAACTTCGTATTGATCAATGCTACCACGGGCGACTACAGCTTCTTCTGCAACGGCGTTCTGATTGCCAGCGGCCGAGGCACGCTGACCACAAAGGTTTGCATTGGCAGCATTGAGCACGTCAAAGGGGATCGTCGGGTGTACATGGAATGGGATACTAGTGGAGCAGGTGGCAAGGGGGCTGGAACGGCCATTGTGCAATTGGGTCCGAACAATACCAGATGTCAGATCACCGACAAGAACATGCAAAACAACACCTGCACGGCGCCGGCTCAAGGGTCAGCGCCAGAGGAAGACAAAGTCAGGCGTCGTCGAACTTCGAATTGAAGTCGGTTCTTAGCTTTCTCTAGCACCTGGTCAACGCCGATCTGATTCATCAGACCGGCATTGAATCAGGTGCTTTTATTTTTCTGAGGCTTCTATTGGTCGGGTAGCAGGTTGTGCTTTCGTTTGAGCGGCGTCTCGCGGGAATAAGCTTCCCATTCCGCAGCCGCGTCTTCATGGCGCTGAGCCTTCTCATAAGTTAGCGCAAGCAGTCGGTGGCACTGCGGACACGGGCCGCCCGCATCACGAATCGCCCGCTTCAAAAGCTCCTCTGCCTTTTGGAGCTTGCCGTCCTCGAGCAGTGATCTCGCGCGTTCGACCAGGCCCAGTATCCGCGGGTTAACTAGTTCCGCGACACCGCTGGCGCGCGCCAGAACTGAGCGTGCCTCGCTCGAGGCAGGGCGGAGTTGTAGCGCAATCTGAGCTTCATGGATTGCGCCATCGCGGTCGGCCTGAGCCAAGAGCGCTTCGCCCATCAGCCATCGCCCGCTCACAGAATAAGGATCCAAGCTAATTGCATTGGCTGCATAGGTGTGCAGTTGTTCGATGTCGCGCTTTTTGAAAGCGAGATACGCGAGCAGAGTATAGCTCGCGTTCGGAGTGAGCGTGTGGTCCAATGATCGTTGCGCGTGTTCCATTGCTGCTTCGATCGCCGTTGAGCGGAAGCTGTCGACCTCTTGCTCGCCGACGGCGGAAGAGGAGGAAGATTCAGCTTCCGTCGACACTGTGTCTGCATAAAGCGTGAGCGCCCGCGCGAACTCAAAATCGTAGGAGCCAGTAGGATCGAGGCCTCCTGTTGCCCGTCTTTCAAGAGCCATGAGCGTTTCGTAATCTTGCGCCTTTGCATAGATCGTCGCTTGCTTGATCGCAACATCCGCCAGTAAAAGCGACGTCGAAAACCACAGCGCCGCCGCCAACGACAGCGCGCCTAAAACTGCGATTGCGTACCCGGTCAGTCGAAGGTTTGCCGACTTTTGAGGCCTGATCACAAGGGCGTGATGGTCGGTTACGTTGAGCGCCACCAGCGCAAGCGCGGCGAAGACGAAGAAATACAGCCCGGTTGGAATTTGATCGTAGATGAATATGTTGTGCGTGGCTACCGCGGCAAGCGATCCTACCAACCCTGTGGCAATCAACCGCGTCTTCGGATCGAGCGCGCGCCGCCGAGCTTTAATAAGCAGCATAAACGATGAGGCGATCAACGCCACGTACGCGATCGCCCCGGGAAGGCCGAAAGAGATCGCCGCATCGAGGTAGGAATCGTGAGAGCTCTCGTTGTTGGTCAGCGGATCGCGTCGAGCCAGGTCAAATGATTTGTAGGCAAGAAACTCTCTGAAGAAGGCTTCTGGGCCACAGCCGATCAGCGCAAATCGAGGAACCATCTTTATCGCGTCGCGCCAAAGCAGGACGCGTCCAGAGCCCGTGAACCGATCCTCGACAAATGAGCGTGCTCGCCTGCCTACGTCGCGCGAAGCCGGGCTTAACGCCAAAACAGCGACGAAAACTAAGATGCCTACTGAGGCGATAGCCGGTCGTAGAATCGATCGTCTCATGCTCCCAGCTTGATTCGTGCGAGGTCTGCGAATTTCAAGGGACGCTAGCGTTCCAGCGCCAACCAGCAAACCCAGCCAGGCGCCGCGCGCGCCGCTGAACGCAATTGCAGCCACCGCGAAGCAAACCGCGATAACAGCAACGCGTTGCGGTCTCCCGCGCCATGCGAGAGCCAGCGAAGCGGTGAGTGGCGTTGTGTACAGCAGAAAGTTGCCCAGGTAATTTGAATGACCCAACGATCCAGGTACCCGGACGATCGGCCCGCGCGGCGAGGGCACGGTATATCCACTCAATGGGACAAAGGGATCCCATCCGAAAAACTGAATGAACGCGTAGACGGATATAACTAAACCAGTTCCCGCAATCAACCACGCAGCGATTGCAAGCCGTCGCTCACTGTAGCCCACGGCTGCGATCAACCCGAGGAAACACATCAGGAAGCACAGACGCGTAATCAATCCCATCTCGTTTTGGAAGCTTCCGAAGAATGAAGCAACTGGCGACACGCCGAACAGTGTGGATAACGCCGAAGCTCCAACATAAAGAAGCGCAAGCGACACATGTTTTGACCTGAGTGCGCCCAACGACCCGCTCGATCGAGTCGCTGTCAATCCAAGTAACAACACAACCAAAGCTGATCCGATAAGAAGAATCGTAAGCTTCGGGAGCACGTAGATCCGATACACCCCAGTGCTGAAGACTAGGGGAACAATTGCCACAACCGACATACATACCCAAAAGAGCGCAACGCCCAATCTGCTTGTCGCCGACTGTGGTTGTGGAGGTTTGAGTTTCTTCTCAGTCACCTTTTCGTCGCCTGTTTCGCGGACTCGCTACTTTCGAACGTAGTAAGTGAAGATCGGAGTGAAGCGCGGTTGGTAATCGGTAGCGACCCAGTCGAGGAAGTCTTCCGCGCGATCAACGTCGTTCAGTCGTGAGAGCGCCACCACTTTAGGTCGTTCTGATCTCAATCGCTCAAACCAGCCGTTGAACCCACCCGGCTCGACGCGATCGAGGTACTCGTCTTTGCCTCGGTCAAGAAAAAAGTAATTGCTCGCGTTAGTCAATCCCGAAAGCACGAGGATCTCGGTTAGCCCGTGAACGAATATCTTGTCGCTGGGTTGAAGGTGCGATACGGCCTCGGCGACTACGGCATCTTCGTCCTTGAGAGTAGGGTAGCCTTGCTCAAACAGAACGGCGTGTCTTAGACAGAAAAACAAAACCCATAATACCAAAAAAGCGCTTGTGAGAAGCTCCGTGACCGTGCGCTCCCTGTGTCCACGTGTTAGTGCAGCGCTCACTCGTTTCAATATGTAAATCAGAGCTACTGCGGCGAATACGCCGACAAATGGAATGAAGGGGATCAAGTCCGCCGCCCCTTGGATATCGATCATGCTGAATCCAAGGTAGATTATTGGTGCAATCGCCAGTGAGTGTCTTGGTGCGCGCTCAAGGAAATAGCCCACGCCTGACTTCACGCCTGCGTATGTCTCTCGTCCAAGCGTGAGCAATAGACCACCAACAGCGAGATAGAAGTAAACGTGAGAACTGTAGTAGCGACCTTCAATCATTATGAATATGTGCTTGAAGAAATCCGAGATCGAGCGAAGTTCGCGAGGAGCGTAAACCGTTAGCGGGAAGTGGATCGTCCAATTGTAGAAATCCTTCAGCGCGCCGGCCAGCAGGAAATAAACGAGAAGCGCGCCAAGCGGGATCACCGCACCTATAAGCAGTTCTAGAATCTTCAGGTCGCGCCAGCGCGTCAAGTACCGCGAATAAGCGAGCCCGGCTACGCCTACGAAAAGAAGCCCCGGCTGCCAGCTTAACGCTGACAACATCCCAAACCCGCCCGCCACTAACGGACGATCTTTTGAGA
>DASXSR010000050.1:0-5984 GCA_036505875.1 Blastocatellia bacterium
TCCCGTCGTCGAAACTCGGTATGATTCAGTAGTCAAAGAACAGCGAGGGATGTCAGGCGTGGCGGTCGCAGCCCTGGTTGTGGCGGCCATTACCGCCGCCGTGGTAATCACGATGCTGATCATAAACAATCAGCAAAGAACCAGTGATGCAGAACTGGCGCAGGAGAGATCGACAACCGCTGCTCAGCAGACGCCCGCGCAGGCGGCACAACAACAGCCAATAATAGTCAATGTGCCCCCGTCTCAGCCGGCTATTGCGCCCGCTGCTGCGCAGCTTACGCCAATTGAAGCGAGGAGCGCGCCTTCGAGCGCCAGTGTTGAAATAGAGGTAACCTCGCGGCTGCAGAACGATGAAGAACTGCGGTCTTATGCAATTGATGTGAAGGTCACAGGCGGCACCGCCATACTGAGCGGCCACGTGCCGGATGAGGACCTCAAGAAGCGGGCCGAAAAGGTCGCCAGGACGGTCAAGCAGGTCCAAAGCATAATAAACGATATTGCTGTTCGACCCTGAACCCCTTGAGACAGGAAGGACCGGGAAGGATGAACGAAAACCTGCGATCGATGAGTGTTTTCGGCGCGATTCTCATACTCCTTGCCGGTGCCGGCTGCGTGACCGAGTCGTCCAACACAACTGGCAACAGGCCTACTCCAGCGGCCAATACAAACGTGGCACGCGCCACGGCAACTACACCTGGGCTGCCGGAGAAGACCAATATTGCGGCGCCGACCAGTCAACTGGTGACCTTACCTGTGCTTGATGCGTTCTTCGCGCAAGAGAACTTCGCGGCGGAGCTGAAGTCGAAACTGCAGCTCACGGATGAGCAGGTGAACAAACTCAGGAGTATCGCACGCCAGGAAACGTCCAAGCTACGCGAAGGGGGAAATCACGATGAATATGCCGGCAGGACAAAGGCGGCCCGCGAAGAGACCTACGAAAAGAGCAAGGCAGCAATCGGCGAAGAAAAAACGCTAGAGCTGATCGCCTTTGTAAACGAGCGTTGGAGCGGCGACGTCACCGCTCCAACACCCAGCGTCACGCCCGCAACGGCATCCCGAGATGGCGTCCCAGTACCCCAGGACAAACGTGTTGTCGTCAACGCGCCTGCCTTTCGAATGGATCTGTTTGAAGGCGGCGAGCTAATCAAGTCTTATAAGATCGGAATAGGCTATCCTGAATTCCCGCTTCCGACCGGGCTGCGCAGAGCTGACACGATCATCTTCAATCCGACGTGGACGCCTCCGGATGAACCCTGGGTTGAATCGCCCGGCGGCAAGCTGAAGGTCGGGCAGAGAATCGAGGCCGGCGATAAGCTGAATCCGCTTGGGCCAATAAAGATCCCGATCGGCTTGCCGTCCCTGATACACGGAGGCAAAGCTCCGGCTAAACTTGGCGGCTTCGCATCGCACGGCTGCGTTGGATTGACCAATTCGCAGGTTAACGATTTTGCGAAAGAGCTTGCGCGACTTGGCGGAACGCAAATCTCAGATGAACAGATCGCCGAGTATCAAAAGAACAAGACCGAGACCAGGGCTGTGAAATTGAGCAAGGCCGTGCCGGTTGAGCTGCGATACGAAGCTATAACCGTCGAGGACGGCAGGCTCCACATCTACCGCGATGTCTATGATCGCGGCACGAACACGGAAGAGAATCTGCGCAACGTGCTGCAGTCGTATGGCGTGACCCTCGATCAATTGAGTGATAGCAAGCGCAAAGAGATATTGCGCGCACTTGGCCAAATGGCTCGCGGCGCCAGCGGCAAGTTGGTGACGCAAGCGACCGATGCTAAGGCGAACAACACGGCGAGCGGCAAGGTGACGCGCACAATCAAGGGAGGCAAGGAAGTGGTCGTCGAGATTCCAGCACTCGTGGGCAAAGGCTATCCTGCGCCTGTGGACTTGGACGCGGGCGTTGCGCCGAAGAAATCCCCGCTTCGCTCTCGCCGGCGAAAATAAAGAACTAAGACCTGTTGGTGGAGAGCGCAACTAGCGACACCGGGAATCCGCCGCCGTGCTTCCGGGTTGTCTCCTCCACCCTCAGCGCCAGGCGCGAGTTCCGCCGGCAGTTCGCCCAGCGTTACGGTTAGCCCCCGTTCGCGGCCGTCATGCAGGACCTTCAATCTCACCGAGGTTCCGGGGGACATGCCTGCGATCTTTACTTGTAGGCTGCGGCTATCGCTGACTCGCTCGCCGTTGAGCTCGGTTATGACATCGCCTTTTTCGATTTCGGCTTCGCAGCTGGACTGTCGGCAGTAACATCGGCCACCAGTGCGCCTCTCGCGTCGCTCAGACCGAAGTTCTTGGCCAGGCGCCGGCGTCAGCTCTTGAATCATCACGCCGAGAGTGGCCTCGAGTCGGCTTGTCAAGGGAATAAGTTCTTCTCACGGAATAGTTCTCCTCACTTGCGAACTAGCAAAGGATAGGGATTGATCGGATCACCGCCGCTCCAATCCTTCGGCGATGTACGCTTCGAGATGGCAAAGTGGAGGTGATAGTTTCCAGCGCCGGCATTGCCGGTGTCGCCGACATAAGCGATAACATCACCCCGTCGCAATTGTTTTCCCTCCGCGATTCCGCCATCGTAGCGCATTAGGTGTGCATAGTAATAAACGTACCGCCCTGATGGATCCAGCTCGTACAGGGTCACGCCACCTCTGTCGCTCTCGAAGAGCTTGATCACAATGCCGTCTGTCGTCGCCAGCACGAGAGTCCCCCGAGGCGCCACTATGTCGATCGCGTCGTGCCGCCGCCCTTCGGAGCGCGCTTGATTGAAGGTGTCGTGCAACTGACTGGCAGTCACGTTCGCCACCGGTATCAGCAGATTTCTCGCGGCGAGGTAATCTAGATCGACATCTGTAACTGTGGTTGTCAGTCCGGGCGCTGGTGCTGTATCTGGCGGCGGCACTACGGGGAGTGGCCCCACTTTCGGTTCCGCCGCTTTCCCGTGAGCAGGCGGCACCCGGCGAGCGGAATCTGTCTTAGGTGTGCCCGGTTCAGAGTGACCAGGCGCCGGGCCAGTCTGCAAGCTGAGCAGAATTGCCGCGCCCAAAAACACGCACGCGCAAAATAGGACGAGCACGAATGTGCGCCTACGTGCGAGCGATAGGCCGCAGCTACCTTTCAACGCTCCTCCTGTTGGAGTGAGTTCATATTCTCTGCTCTCACATACCGTTCAGAATCAATCTAACACCTGTTGCACTAGTCCAAGCAGCTTAACCTTTTCCCTGTTCGATTTATACCCACGAATTATTCTCGAACTTGTCCAGTATTGGACGGAAAGCCATCCCAAGGGAGCATACCATGGGAAACGTAGAAGAAGGATAGATCCGGGCTGACCGGCTGAAGGGGTGGAGGAAACAGAAGAATGATGGAAATTATGGCGATCGGGACGGGGCTGATAATGACTGCAGTCGGAGTGGCGGTTGGTGGGCTCACGGTTGAAGCCACGTTCTTGGTGATCGGCCGAGCTCTTCGAGTTCCTACCCTCGCCGCATCATTTGAGCCTGTCGCGATCCACGTGCATGAGGCGTGACCGCGGTCGATGTGCCGAACTCCGCCGCGAGGGTTTCGGAGAATTCGGGAAGAATTGATGAAAAGATCTTTTTTGATGGAGGTATGAAAATGACGTTAAGGATAACGCAGGCAATACTGACAGCGGCAGCGGTGATTATCTTCGCTGTTGCGACGCCGCTGGCATTCGCACAGCAGGACACGCAGGGCAAGCCTACAACCAAAGGACAGATGAAGGAAGGCGGCAAGGAAGCGGGCAAGGCAGGTAAGAGCCTTGGCCACAACGTCAAGCATGGCCGCATCGTCCGCGGCGGCAAGCGATTTGGCAAGCACATCGGCTACGCCGGCAGGCACGTAGGCCGCGGCACAAAGCACGCTGTTAAGACAGCGGTCAAGCCATAATCAAACCCGTTGTTCGAGACGCGCCGAGACTCCGAGTGGCCTCCGGCGCTCATCGACACCGGTTAAGACGCAGCACATAAAGCAGCTCCCTGATCAAAACACGATGGGCATGTAGCTGACGCCTTTCGCACCAGGAACGGAGTAGACCATGAACCTGAGCGTGGAGAGTCTAATCATCCTACTGATCGTCGGCGGACTCGTGGGCGTGATCGCCCAGAAGCTGGTCGGGTACTCACGCGGCGGATGCTTGATGTCGATCGCCATCGGCTTTATCGGCGCCTTGATTGGAAGCTGGGCCGTGAAACAGTTTCGATTACCTGAGATATATGTCTTGAAGATCGGCAGCACGAGCTTCCCTGTCGTTTGGGCGATTATCGGTGCTGCGGTGTTAGTTGGCGTCCTTGGATTGTTGACGAGACGCCGTTATGTCTGAGCGAAGCGATTGCGAGTGCTCTTGCAGAGTTGAGTCACACCAAAGGAGTTCTATGTCAACCAGAACTGATAGCCGAGTTGGTCCTGTACGCACAAACGGAATCGAAATCATAGCGGCGACGCGAATACGCCGGCCGTGCACCACCTTTCTACAATCCGGACTCGGGGCGCAAGAAAAGAACGACTTGGTCGAATACCTGAAGTCGCTCTAAAGCAGCGCGATTCGATCATAAGTCTAAAAGGAGAGTTATGAGTGCAGGAGTCGACAAAACCAATGTGTTGTTAGATGAAGAGCGCAGGCTCACTTCGCATCAAGAGGTCAAGGCTTCGATTGATGACGACGTGAATGCTCGCATCAAGCAAGAGTCCGCGCGAGCCGAGCCAAGGGAATCGGCTGAGGTCGCTGAGGTGGCTCACGAACTAAAGCAGAAGTCGGTGCGCGAAGCAGTGAGTACCGAACGTGAGCTCGGGCGCGGAAGAACTGCAGCGCGCGTCTCACAGGTAGTCGATTACTTCTTCTACCTCATCTACGGCTTGATCGCCTTAGAGTTCCTGCTGGGTCTGATGGGCGCTCGGGCTGGTAATGGATTCGTTCAGTTCATAGGCGCCGTCACCCGTCCATTGCTTGCGCCCTTCGAACGAATTGTGGGAACTCCGTCGTCCGGAGGATTTCAAGTCCGGATATCTTACTTGTTCGCGCTAGTCGTCTATGTCCTGATTCATCTCGCAATCAATGGTGCGTTTCGCCTAGTCGCGCACCGCAAGGTAACAGTGTAAGGCTGATGCGATGGGCGTACCTCGACCCATCCCGAAGAGGAGGAAGTATGCGAATAAGATCAATTATTACTGCCGTTCTCACAATACTTGTCATCGGTGGTGGGCTGTACTATTTCTATGGTTATGGCCATCGAGATATCTCCGCCGACTTTAACGCGGCGAAGGAGTACACGGAGGATGCGGCCACGACCACCGCTGTCAAGAGCGCTCTGGCCCTTAATAAGCAGCTCTCTTCTTTCGACATCCACGTTGACTCGACCAACAATCCTGGCAAGAGTGGCAATGATGTAACTCTAACGGGGCAGGTGCCTACCGAGGATGACAAGCGAGTCGCGGAAGAGATCGCCCGCAGCACCAAAGGCGTCGCGGGCGTAGTGAACAATCTCCAGGTCGATCCAAAGACTCAATCCGCCAATGCCGAAAGGCAATACGTCCCCGACCTTGAAATCAAGGCGGCGGTGTTGCAGTCCATCCTTAATAGCCCGGGCTTGAAGACTCAGCAGATCAAAGTCGATGTCAACAATGGTGAGGTAAAGCTGAGCGGCAGCGTGCAAAGCTCAGCACAGAAGGCCGCCGCCGAATCGGCTGCTCGAGCCATCGCCAATGTCCGCGATGTCGATTCGAATGCTTTGGTGACTAGTAGCGGGGAGGAGCAACCATGAACGTGCGTTTGATCAAGCGGCATACTTCGTTCCGCGAGGAGGAAGCTAAACGGCCGCCAGATGAGGTTCCCATCATCGATACCATCCGGTCATGGGTCCGTGAGTTCCAATTGACAAGAGCTAATAGAGCCCGCTTGGACTTCGAGCGAATAAGCAATGCGGGGAAGACGCATCTGCACAAATGAGTCTCAATGATCGCGC
>DASXSR010000051.1:0-48187 GCA_036505875.1 Blastocatellia bacterium
CAACGCCTCCAATCCGATCTGGAGTTGTACGGTGAGAACGCTAAACTGCTTGCTCGTCCTATCAGCAAGGCAAGTGGAGCGTGATCCGTGATGCGTGATCACGTATCACGTATCACGTATCACGCATCACGTATCACATATCACGCATCACGGATCAATCATCAGTCCTCATTTCCGAATTGAGCTCCCCGCCCAAGAGCAGCATAAGTCCCACCAAATACAACCACAGCATCAGAGTTACGACGGCGCCCAGGCTACCGTAGGTTGCGCTGACGCTCGCGATTCGCAGGTACAAGGAGAACAAGAGCGACCCGATCACGATCCCGATCGACGCGAACAGCGCGCCAGGCCACACAGGCTCTTTCCTGCGGTTGAAGTCCGGGCCGAAGCGATAAATAAGAACAATTCCTCCCATCAGAAGCCCCAACCCAACAAGGTAACCGATCACACTCGAAGCTACCGCAAACACCGGGCCGGCGTTCAACGCAGCACCGAGCCACGATCCCAATAAATGCCCAAACATGATCAACAATGAACCGCCCGCAACCAGCATCGCGAGCGCAAGCGTCAAACCGATCGCGATCAACCTTCGCTTCCAAAATGGTCTTGTCTCGGCAGCGTCGAACGCGGTGTTGAGGCTGTTCATCAGCGAAGCCACTCCGCTTGAAGCCGCCCACAGTGAACCGATCAATCCAACCGACAGCAGGCCTCCGCTGCGATGGCCGACAACGTCGGCAAGCCAGTCACGCACAAGCTTAATGGCGTCCGGCGGGACTACTCTTTCGAGGCTGCGAACGAGGCTGCTATGCGCCGCGCCAGGGAGGAATCCGATTACGCTGGTCAAGAAAATGAGTAACGGAAACAGAGCCAGAAGAAAATAATAGGAAAGCTCGGCGGCGGCGCCAAAGATGTTGTCCTCCGTTGCTTCCCGCCACGTCTTCAGCGCCAGCTGCTTCAATGTTGCCGAGCTCTTCAAACTGCTGAGCCTCTCACGGTCCTTCCCGCGACGCTGGCGATCACCACCGCAAGCTCAGCCGGCTCAAACGGTTTCGCGAGGTGCATCTGATAACCAGCCGCCAGTGCTCGTACGCGATCCTCAGCCCTCGCATAAGCGGTCAAAGCTACGGCGGGCGTTTGAGCACCACGTTCCTTGTCGCGCGCCCGGATTTTGGCTATGAGCTGGTATCCATCCTCGCCGGGCATTTCAATATCGCTGACAAGCACGTCGGGCCTAAAGTCGTCCATCGCTTCCAGAGCCTCGGCGGCGCTGGAGCAACACCTCACCTCTGCTCCAAATTCACCGATCATGATCTCGAGCATCGCCAGCGTGTCAGGTTCATCGTCGACGACCAGCACTCGAAGCCCGTCAAGCAAGGGGGACGCGGCGAGCGCGATAGTGCCGCCGGCCGTCGGGTGAACGCTAGCCGGTTCTCTCAGCTCGCCGTGCACGATCATAATCGGAAGATTCACTATGAAGGTCGTCCCCTGACCCTCTCCCGGGCTGGCGGCAATTACGCTTCCGCCGTGCATCTCGACAAGGTGCCGGACTATCGCAAGCCCCAATCCCAGCCCGCCGTGCCTGCGAGTGCTGGTCGCATCGGCCTGGCGAAATCGATCGAACACGTACGGCAGAAACTCCGGGCTAATTCCTTGTCCGGTGTCGCTCACGGTGATCTCGACGTGAGAATCTACACGTTCAAGCCGCACTTGCACGCGCCCTCGCTTGTTGGTGAACTTCACCGCGTTCGCAGCGAGGTTCCAAACGACTTGCTGCAGACGATCCGGGTCGCCCGAGACCGGGCCCGCGCGCGGATCGAGAATTGTCTCGATTCGAATGTCTTTAGCGTCGGCTGCGGGACGAACGGCGTCGACCGCAGCTTCAACCACCGACGCGAGCTCAACCGGCTGTACATCAAGTCTCAGCTTGCCGGTGACGATGCGCGAGACGTCCAGGATGTCGTCGATGAGTTGAGCTTGTGACTTTGCATTTCGCTCTATCGTCTCCAGCGCCCGAGAACGTGTTGGGGTATCCAACCTGTTCCCGCTAAGCATGTGCGCCCAGCCGAGTATCGCGTTGAGCGGCGTGCGCAACTCATGTGAAACCGTGGCGAGGAATTCATCCTTGGCCCGGTTAGCCCCTTCAGCCTCTTCGCGCGCGGCGTGCTCGCGCTTGAGAAGGTCATCGCGCAACTGCAATGCCTCTTCGCGAGCAACCAGCGCCTCCTGTGATCCGCGATACAGTCGCGCATTGTCGACAGCAAGCGCGATGCGCTCGGCAAGATCTTCCGCCAGCGCCAGGTCGGCTTGATCGTAGTTGCGGCCTGATTCGGCGGTTAACAGCGTCATCGCGCCAAGTGTCCGATTGCGCGCAACCAACGGAACGATGATGCAGGATTTCAGACCCGCCTTGCGAAGGATGGTCGCGAACTCTTTACTTCCGACAGCCAATTCGATTCTCGATGGATCGATCCTCGGATAGAATTCCGAATTCCCGGTGCGAAGGACGTTAGGCACACCAATCGGCGCTTCCGGATCATAGGGGAAGCGACGCTGCAGCTCACGAGCCGCTTCGGCGCGCTTGGGGTCGACGTGCGCTACTGCCAATTGCCGGAGCCGTCCGTCTTCCTCCACGATGTCGAGCGTGCACCAGTCGGCCAGATCAGGAACGGCAAGCTTTGCTATGCTTTCAAGCGTCGTCTCGTAATCAAGCGAGCTCGAAAGAATGGCGCTCGCGTCGGCAAGAAACCGCTGCGCATCCTCAGCACGTTTGCGCTCGGTAATGTCCATCGTCACGCCGCGCATGCCGACCGGATTTCCAGCTTCATCGCAAACGACCGCCCACTGCGATTCAACCCACACCACTCGCCTGTCCTTTGCGACCCACCGGAAGACGCTAGCACCTCCTTTGCCGCTCGCGAAGATTTCGGCGGCATCACGCGCGGCGCGTTCTTTGTCGTCGGGATGCACGATCGACAGCCAAAAGTTCGGTTTCTCGAGCCATTCGTCGACCGAATAACCAAGCATCTTTTCGACGTGCTCGCTGACGAAATCGATTCGCTGCGTCGCCGAATCCGGTTGGCCCCACGACTCCCACACCACGCCGGGCACGTGCGCTACGAGGTTGTTCAGCCGCTGACGTTCGCTTTCCACTTGCGCCACAAGCACACTGCGCTCTCTCTCAGTTCGTTTCTGTTCGGTGATATCGCGCGCGACGGTCGATGCGCCCGTGATCTGCCCCGTCTCATCACGAATAGGTGAAACTGTGAGCGCAATGTCCAGTAGTCGTCCGTCCTTTGTTCGTCGTTTGGTTTCGAGGTGATCCATTGGCTCACCTCGCCTTAGGGCCTCGAACACGTGGGACAGTTCGTCAGTTCGGTCGCGCGGAGCCAGAATACCTATATGCTTGCCCACTGCTTCTTCGGCGGTGTATCCGTACATGCGTTCGGCTGCGGGGTTCCAACTCAAGATGATGCCATCGAGATTCTTTCCGATGATCGCAAATTCCGCTGATTCGACGAGCGATGCAAGAAAGCGCGACGCCTCCTCCGCTTGTCTGCGATCGGTTATGTCGACGCACGAGCCGGCAAACCCGATGAACTCGCCTTCTTTCGTGTAACGCGGCACGCCGTTGTTCAGCACCCAGCGATATTCGCCATCAACTCGCCTCAAGCGATACTCCGCTTCGAAGCTCCTTCGGGCCTCGAGCGCCGATGTATATGCGTCAAGGCATCGTTTGAGATCATCCGGATGAACGTTAAAGGCCCAGCCATAGCCAATCTCGCCTTGCATACTGCGTCCGGTGAAGTCTAGCCACGTTTGGTTGAAGAAGGTACACGACCCGTCAGAGCCCGCAAGCCACAACATCACCGGAGTTGTATCGGCCATCGCCCGGAAGCGCTCTTCGCTCTCGCGCAGCGCTTGCTCGGCCAGCTTTCGTTGAGTCACGTCTCGGCTGAAACACCGGGCATAAATAAACGCCCCGTCTTCCCATCTCACGTTTGAAGACAGAAGCACGTATTTGATCGAGCCGTCCTTGCATTGAAGACTAACTTCGCGATCAGTGATCATCTCGCCACGCAGCAGTCGTTGCCAAACATCCTCGGCTACTTCCTGGTCGACGTAGAAACTCGCCGCGTCTCGACCTAAGTACTCGTCACGCGAATATCCCAATAGCGAGAGCTGAGCGGGGTTGGCTCGCAAGACTCGTCTGTCGCGCCCGGTCCACTGCAAACCGATATTGGCATTCTCGAAGAAATCAGAAAGCTCCTGCTCGCTCTTTCGAAGCGCGACCTCCGCTTTTCTTCGCTCGCTGATGTCGCGGAAGATGAGCACCTCGCCGACAGCGTTTCCCGCCGCGTCTTTGAGAGGCGACGCATTCTCCTCGACCGGTATTTCTTTACCGCCTCGAGCAATCATTAGCGGGCTCGTTTGTTGGTCTACAATCGTAAAGAGATCTTTGCTTGGTTTGCCGGCGGCTTCTTCCTCGGTCCACCCAGTAAGCGTTTCGGCGACGCCACTCATAAAAATCACGTAGCCATCAACGTCAGTAGCGATGACCGCGTCGCCGATGCTCGACAATATCGTCCTGAGCCGCTCGCGGTTCTCGTCGAGAGCTAACGAGCTCTTGCGCGCTCGCTGACGCGCGCGGTGGATCGCATCGATGAAAAATGCAAGGCTGCCGGTGAGAAGGAAGTAAAGCACCAACCTGACAGCATCCGCACTGTTAACGATGTCAAAGGAATTCTTAGGCTCCATGAACAGGTACCAGCCCAGGAGCCCTCCAGCCGTAATGCTAAGAAGAGATGGTCCCAGCCCGGCGAACCACGCGATCAGCAATGCCGCGACGAAGTAAGTGGGAAATGGAGTTGCGGCGCCGAGCACCGGGTCCAGCAGCGAGCGCAACAGTGTCGCGGCGGCGACCGCAAGAACAGCGCTTCCGTAACGCAAAATCGTGGAAGGTATTGTGAAACGACTTTTCTTAAACACTTAGAAGCAGAACCTTCGCGTGGCATTCACGTGGGGATTCTGTACTATTCAAGGTCAGCGGACTCGCGTCCGGTGGGTTAGCGTCCAACGATTCCAAGACTAACAAACGAGAGGCAGGAGTTTCAACGAGAAATCGCCTCCCTTCTTGAGTAGTGTCCTTGCCACACGCCGGCCGGGCAGTTCTCCACCGGCTCCGCGACTCATTCAGGTCTGGCGCGGAAGTTGAGAATTGACTGCTCGTCTCGGTTAATGGTTAGTCTGCAGGAGCCGAGGTCGTCGTCTTCGTCGTCAGCCCGCCGATCAAGTACAGTACGCCTACCGCGATGTGAATAATATGGTCTCTTGTGTGAATTGCCAGCTTCGGAAGGTTGAGCAGATGATCTGGTTCCGTTCCGATGACGTACCCGGCTGCGCCCAGCAACCCATAAACAATTCCGAAGACGATGCAAAAGCTCTTGGCGGCGCTCGCGCTCTTCATTCCGAAATAGAATGAAATCAAGCCCGTCACGATATGGACGACGTTATGGGTTTTACCCAAGTGAGCGCCGAGGAGGTGATCGTTGAAAAAGCCGGCGATTCCCACAATAATCAACACAATGCCAAGGAGGGTTGCAACGGTCTTTGCCATGTTGTCTCCATTTCTAAAGTGAAAAAGCTTTGGCAGCTCCCATTGCTGCCATTGTTTGCGAACAGCATGCAAACGACCTTAAGAAGCCCAACAGATGTCTCGACACTGCTTCGATGCCCAGATTATGACCCAGCTAAACTACATGCATATACCGGCGGAGTCAAGGACGAAACGACGGGTTCAGGCGCGATCGAGAATTACTATTGCTCGCAAGGAACCTTCGACATAACATAGGCGCAAGATCGCAACTCATTATCTTCCCCCGACTTGAGCGAAAGGATCATTTAAGATGAGACCATCCTTCGGCAGAGCATTGTTACTTGGACTCTTAACAGCGGTCGCAGCTTGCAATCAGCAGCAGGCTCAGCAATCGGTAATGGTGACCGCAGCCAACGAAACAGCGGCGATAGCCCGGCTCCGCGCGATCGCAGCGGCTGAAGCGCGCTACCAAGTAGAGTCGGGCGGCAGCTACGGCACCCTCGATCAGTTGATCGAGAAGCGCTACGTCAACAATCCGTCACAAGGAAAGCTGACAGGCTACCGCTTTGAAGTCCAAGTTAGACCGGGAAGCTTTCAGGTCACCGCGGTTCCCGAAAAGTTTGGCGTCACCGGCAGCCGTTCGTTCTACGTTGATGAAGCGAACGTTCTCCACGCCGCGGATAAGAAAGGAGCGCCCGCAACAGTTTCTGATCCAGAAGCGTAGCTAGAAGATCGAGGATTGCGGATTGAGAATCGACAATTCGAGGATCGTGTGAGGTACTTGTCAATCCTCAATCTTCAATCCTCAATCTTCAATCCTCAATCTTCAATTCTCAATTTTCATTCCTCGCTCTTCAATCCTCAATTTGATATATTCTCCCGCCGACGAGGTAACGTTCTGTTATGCTCCTCAAGCTCATCTTCGTCGCTATTGCATATCTGCTTGGCTCCATTCCTTTCGGTTATCTGCTGATCAAGTACGTGTTTACTCGCGGCGAAGACGTCCGGCAGATAGGGTCGGGTGGAATCGGCGCCACAAACGTTACCCGCCGTGCTGGTATGAAAGCGGGGCTTATCACCTACTTCTTTGACGTGGCGAAGGGAACGGCGGCGGTGATGTTGATGCGACTCGTAGCGAACGATGATTACTTCTGGATCGGCGCCGCGGCGATCGCCGCGATCACCGGGCACATCTTTCCGGTTTTCCTGAAATTCCGGGGCGGTAAAGGCGTCGCGACCGGCGTCGGCGTTTATCTCGCGCTTGCGCCTTACTCGGTGCTTACGACGCTGGGGCTTTGGGCGCTCATCGTTTATTTCAGCCGCTACGTGTCGGTGGGTTCGATCATCGCCACGGCGGCAGTCCCATTTTGGACGCTGCTGTATTACGGGCTTCTTCAGCCGAGTCCGCATCTGAAAGCGCTGATCATTATCGCTCTTGTGGGTTGCGCTCTTATCGTCGCCAAGCACCACGAAAACATTGCCAGACTGATGCGCGGCACTGAAAACAAGATCGGGGCGCGAACCAAACCGGCCGCCGTCAGCGGAGGGCAAACTTGATGACCGGCGAGACTGCGGTTGGAAGCAAAGGAACGGCAGGAAAGGATGGCTGGGCTCCCAGTCGCATTGCGATCATCGGCGCCGGGAGCTGGGGTACAGCTCTGGCGATGATCGCGGCTCGCAACAAGCACCAGGTCAAGCTTTGGGCTCGCGAGCCTGAAGTGGCCCTTGAAATCAACCGCGCGCACAAGAACCCGTACTATCTCGCAGACTTCGATCTTGACGAAGGAATTCACGCCACCACCTCGGTTGAAGAGACGATTGAAGACGCAGACTTCGTCTTGCTGGTCGTCCCTTCGCACGCGATGCGCGAGACGGTCGCGCAGCTTCTCCCACACTTAAGAAGCGAGATGGTGTTGGTCAGCGCGGCGAAGGGCGTGGAAAACATAACGCTGATGCGAATGGAAGAAGTAGTCAACGACGTTTTGCGCGAAAGCTTTGCGCCGCGGTACGTTGCGTTGTCAGGGCCAAGCTTTGCGCGCGAGGTTGCCAAAGGCGATCCAACCGCGATCGTCGCCGCAAGCCGCAACCGCGAGTGGAGCGAACTGATCCAGCAGTCGTTAAGCTCGAGCTTCTTTCGCGTGTATACCAACACGGATGTTGTGGGCGTAGAGCTAGGCAGCGCGGTAAAGAATGTCGTCGCGATCGCCGCCGGAGTCGTCCGAGGGCTTGGCTTTGGCACGAATGCCGTTGCAGCGATCATAACACGCGGACTCGCGGAAATGACTCGGCTCGCGCTGGCTCAAGGCGCGCGGGTGGAAACACTAGCCGGGCTGGCAGGGCTTGGCGATCTGGTGCTGACTTGCACCGGCGAACTCTCTCGCAATCGACGGGTCGGCGTCGAGCTTGGTCGCGGCCGCAAACTCTCGGACATCGTCGGAGAGATGCGCGAGGTGGCCGAAGGCGTCAAAACTACCCGCTCGATTTACGAGCTGGGCCGGCGTCTGAGAATAGAGATGCCCATCACTGCAAGTATTTACGCTTTGCTTTATGAGGACAAGCCGGCGCTGGAAGCGGCTAATGAATTGATGGGCCGACCGCTCAAGCGAGAGTGAGCTTGCATGCTGGTAGCACAGACTTTAGTCTGTAAACCTGCGATACAGACTAAAGTCTGTGCTACCTCGGCAGAAAGTGAGAATCAAATGTCTAGTAATTATGTTCCTCCTACAACTCCAATTGGCGGGCCGACGCAGCAACCTCCGGGGCAGCCTGCAAAGAAGGGCTCAAAGGTCCTGATCGGCATAGTCGTCGGCTGCGGCGCGTTGACCATAATCGGAATCATCATCATCGTGGTTGGTGGATTCTTTGTGTGGAACAAAGCGAAGCAAGCCGGGCTCGATCCCGATCTCCTCCAAGAGAAACCCGCACTTGCCGTCGCGAAGATGATGGTAGCTGCAAGTTCTGACGTCGAGCTGGTCTCAGTGGATGACGAGAAAGGTGTAATCACCGTCAAGGACAAGAAGACCGGCGAGACCCTGACCGTCGATCTCGACGAAGCACAGCAAGGTAGACTGGTCTTCAAGCAAGAAGGCAAAGGCGAGGTGATTATCGAAGCGAAGGGCGACGAGTCGAAAGACTCGATCGAGGTAAAGACCCCTGAAGGCACTGCGAAGTTTGGGAGCGGTTCTCTCGATAGGCTTCCCGATTGGCTGCCCGCCTATCCTGGCGTCCAGCCAGAGGGAAGCTATTCGGCGAGAACCGGCGAGGGAGAGAGCGGCGGCTTCCACTTCACGACAAAAGACTCGCCTGAGAAAGTGATCAGCTTCTACGAAGACAGTCTGAAACAGGCCGGGCTAACCGTCACAACAAACATCTCGCACACAAACGGAAAAGCCACCGGCGGCGTGGCCACCGCCGAAACTTCGAACAAGAAGCGAACCGCTTACATCAATGTTTTCACGGCAGAAGAAGGAACCCAGGCTAACGTCGTTTTCGAGGTCAAGCAGTAGACACGCTCAACTATTGGACGAAATAGGCCATAGCCCATGACCTATTTCGTCCAGGCGGCAACACGGATGTCACTGCTTACTACGCGTCGTACATCGCGGCGATCAAGCAGCCTCGAGCGGTCGCCGTCAACGGTTCTTCAGCCATTCGTATCTCCGAGATCTCAAGCGGGAACCCGTCGCGCTCGATCGCCTGCTGGAACTTGTCGAGGAAGCCCTTGGGCTTTGCGGTTCCGCCGCTAAGCACGATGGGTATCGGCTTGTCGATCCTCGGCAGGTTCTTGGTTTCAGCCAAGGCGCCGCGCAGCGACTCGACCAACGAGAGAATTACGTCGTCGTAGTAGATGTGAAGCGCGCTCTCGTATTTGTTTTGGGGCGTGCGCGACAAGTCGAGACTCTCTTCCTTGATCAGCCGAATCCTTGTCGGCAGCTCGCTTGTAACGGCTGCGACGTTGCGGTCGATGTAGTCGCCTGCTTTGTTGACGCTGAAGGTCATCACCGGTATCGACATGAACGCGAGCGCGACGTTGCACATTCCGCCTCCGCAGCTTACGCCGATGCCGCTGAAGTTTTCTTTTTCGAGCTCGGCAAACACGACCGCGAGCCCTTCGTTGATGCTCTTCGCGTTGTAACCCATCGAGCCGAGCAAGTCTCTCAGCATCGCTTCGTGGTAAACCAGATTGGACGAGCCGTCATTTCGGGGCGCGCCGGGAACGCTGAACCGCATGGTCTCGCCGTTTTTGGTCTTGCGCACCAACTGCTGAACGATAGCTTGCATTACCGACATCGAGTACTCTTCGTTCGGGTTAAGCGTGCCGCCGTTCATCGGTCGACGAACTTCGGTGTTGAACACATTCGCAAAGCGCGCCGCTTCGTTGCCGTAAACTTGCAGCGTCGATCCACCGTTCAACTGATATGTCACCTTGTTCTGCTTCAGAATGTTCTCGGTGAACTTCGAATAGGGAACCGTGATGAACGCGTTCAACTCGGCCTTTGCCTTGACGCGGTCAGCAGGCCCGCTCGCCAGAACCAGCCGGCTCGTTCCAATGTCCAAGCCAAGGGCCGCGCCTTCGGCCTCTCGATGAGTTGTTTCGGTTTCGTGCTTCTTATCCATGTTGCCTCCAAGTTCTATTTCGTCGGTGAGTGTGAGGGGACCGGCGTTGAGACTGATGAGGACCCTGCGAGTTGCCTTCAATCTGACTGCGCTTCCTGCGGGAATTGGCGAGGGCGCGAATCCGTGTCGCTTCGGTTTCAAGTGCAAACGTCCCAGCCCTCGAATGTGAACGACCTGGGCTCTCCCGAGCTCGCGCTTGATCGCGTCTAGCGCGGCTTCCACGCCACGAGCGGCGTCGCGTCGGTTAAGCCCGCTTCGCATCGCCGCTTCTTCAATTAGATTGGACTTGTTCATCTTCGACGTAGCACAGACTTCAGTCTGTTCATTGCCCACCTCAAACAGACTGAAGTCTGTGTTACTCCTATTCCAATGCGCGCTCCTTCGAATAAGCGCGCTCGAACACTCGTGCTTGCAGGCGGCGCTGTTGTTCAATCGTCAAGCCGTTTCTCTCAGCCGCTTCCCCGAGCGCGATGTCGGCTTTCTCCAATCCTGCCCACTTGCCGCCCGCCGCAGTCACATAGGCCTTGTCGTAGCCAAATCCCAGCCGCGACACGGCTGTAAGCTCCATCTCATACTTGTTGCTGAGACCAAGCGCCTCGAACGGGAATTCCGACACCCAGTCGGTGTGGTAGCCCATCAACCGGTTCGAGGGGTTAACGCTCACAAGTCCGTGAGTCACGCAGTTGGCATCATCGATTCCGTACTTGGAACGAACGACCGCCGTCAGCACCCGGGCGGCGTAAACCTGAGCCTCATTGATTGCTTCGGTTCCGCGCCCTTCAAAGCAAATGCCCACGAAGCTTCTGCTCAGGTTCAAGTAGACACTCTTGCCGTCGCTCCAAATCGAATTCCCAGCGTGATTAGCGGCGAACTCGTCGGCCACAATTCGGTAGGTCCGCCCGAATCTGTCGATCACGTAATTGTAGAGCCTGTGGGCTCGCGAGTACTCGAGCAGCGAGCGAGATTGATTGTTCAATGATGAATTGTAACGATCGGTGAACGGCAGCAGGTCGCTTTCTGAAATGTGATAGACGATGCCTACCGGACGAGAGAGCTGTTCGCCTGCGACATCTGAGCGTGCCAGGGCTTCTAGAGTATACCTATAGAAACGACGCCTGATGCCCTCTGTTTCGAACTCGGTTAGCACGCGAGCGCCGTTGCTGTAGAAATCGTAGCCGTCTCCTTGTTCGGCAAGCCATACCTTGTCCGGCTTTACTCCCGCGCCGGCGATTGAGGCGAGCGTCTGGGCCGGGCCTGAACCACTTGGCGGGCGTTGGACATCGAGCGAAATGTCTCTGGCTTCGGTTGAGACCGTCAGGCTGCTTACAACGCGTGACGCGGCATACACCAGTGTGATTGCAGTAACGAGGGCAATTGCTACACACAACGAGTAAACGGCATATCTTACCCCATATAGCCACGCCGCGAGCCGCAAGCCAAACGGCGCCGGTTGATCAACGGGCAATACTTTAGCCAGCTCTATCACGATGATCGCGCGTTCTGGAAGCGACCCTACAATTGGAACCCTCTCCCAGAAGCCACGCGTTTGCGAAACGCCAAGCGCGCTGTTTAGAAATTTCAATCGCAGCACCGGTGACGAGACATACTTCGAATAGCGATCGACGAGCCTCGCGTATCTGAAACTCTGTGAATTAGGCTGCTCCATTGAGCCTCGGATCGGAGTCAGGGTTGCTCGTAGGGGACTACCATTAATTGCAACGACATTCCGGCAGACCTGGCGCGAAGCTGCGCCTGGCCGGCAAACTTTTGCGCGTCCTCCGCGGTGTTGAATCTGCCGACTCGCACCCGGAACCATTTCCCTCGCCGCGCGAGATTGGCGCTGACTACGTAACTTGGAACACCGGCTTCTTTAAGGTTGTGGGCCAGGGCTTCTGCCTCGGACTGAGTCGAGAACGCCGCGGCTTGCAATGCGAACTTGCCGTCAACGTTGACAGGCTCGGTCGGAGTTGACTGTGAAGCTGGCGGCGTCTTGCTCGCATTGGCGCTTTGACCGTCTGCTTGCGGCACAGCAGGTTGCGCAATGACTGGCGCGGGTTCCTGGGCCGCTGGCTTAGGGCGTTGCCCTTGCAAAGCCGGGAGCAAGAAGAAATAGAACGCGGCCGCAATGGTCAAAATCGCGATGATGACAAAGGCAGTTTTGAACTGAGCGAGAGGGTTGCCTTTTCTCTGACTCAACAGCACTGGCCATTCGCCCCCAGAATAGTCCCACCCCGGAATCACGGCTTCATCAAAGGTTGGCTCGGTCAACGCAGTGGCTGCTTCTTCGCCTGGTTCAATCTCAAGCGCAGACTCCGATTCAAAATGAAACGACTCACCCTCAGGAACTGGATCGGACTTTGGTTCGAACACGTATTCAAGACTCGCGCTGTAGGGCACATTCAGAACCGCCGCGCTCTGGACGTCTTGCCGCGGAGCGGACATTGTGCCGCCAAAAGCACTTCCGACCAGTGTGCGGCACTGTTCGCATAGTTTTGTCATCGGCGCGGCCGAACTGGGCCCAGACGAACGCCTGCAGAGAGGACAAGACTGGTGCGAGAGTTCACCCGACATAAATAAACTTCGGTCCTCAGAAAGAGGGTCGGTCAACAAGCGAGAGCTTCAGGGGCACTTCAGAGGGGGAACTTCCTGAGCGACGCGATTATCTCACACACCCTTTACCGTGGCAAGAGTTTATTTTTTCGCAACAATAGTGCCTCGATTGGGTAACCAAACTTCGCCAACCGGGAACGATCACGAGACCCGAGACACGCTTTTCAAGGTTTCGATGTACGCTTCTATCTCTTCACGATCTTCATCATCAAGCCCCAGAAATTCCACTCCGAGGCCCGTCCCTTTTTTAACGTAACTCACTCGCGAAATCGCAATGACGCGATGCTTGTTGCTGGGGAGCTCGAATCGAACCACCATTCGGGTTCCAGGCCGGATGGGTTCCTGAGTGTTAATGAACAGGCCGCCGGTGCTGATGTTGGCCATGTGTCTTCTAATTCGAGAGGGGCCGCTGCTGCTGTTAGTGAGTTCAAATTCGACCTGGGTGGTTATTGGGGCACGGTCAAACCGCCTCCGTTCGGGCTGCGCGGAACTTCTCATTATGGCTCCTTCTGCGCGTTGTGTTTGCTGGGGTGAGGAACATTGCGCTTGATAAACGTGAACCGAGTTCGGGAGCTTTGCTGCTGACAGCCGCTCCGCCTGACGGAGACGCGCTTTCAGATAGGTTAAGACTTTACACAGGATCGCCCGGTTTGACAAGAGCGAATCGATGGTTCGAACCGCAGTTGATATTGAAACCCGAAATCTATCGCAACAAATTCACAAGAATTTTTAAGCGTCACTTTTATTGACAATCATCTCTGTGCCTCGTAGAATCGGCCTCCCTGCAACAGCCCTCGTTTTAAGCAGCACTGACGAGCAGATGGTTTTGGTACCACCACGGGCCTGCCGTGTTCTTGAAAGGAGAACGATTTGACGAACGCAGGATTGGGAAGATTCTTTGCAGCATTCATCTTGGCATCATTCGCAGCCGTTAGCGCGTGGGCGCAGTCGCCGGCTCAAACATCAACCAAAGACCAACCCACAGAAAAACAAAGCTCCGAGAAGCGAGATACTCAAAAGCCCGAACAGAAGGAATCGAAGCTCATAACTGAGGAGATAGTAGTGACTCCGCCCGCGCCCACGATCGTAAAGAAGAACACAACCACCATTGCGATTCCAGCAGAGGGCGTAGGAAATGAATCGAAATACCTGGAGCAGCAGGCCGCTGCATCGAGCGTGAACCTTGGAAGTGGATTCGGTTACCGGCGCGATCCGTTCACTCGTCGAGCGAAGTTCCATTCGGGGGTGGACATCAAGGCTCGTTGGGGCGACGCGGTCGGCGCAAGCCTGGCGGGCATAGTCACATTCGCCGGCTGGTATCACGGTTACGGAAACATGATAATCATCTCTCACGGCGGCGGCGTCACAACCCATTACGCGCATCTGTCGAGCTTCGACGTCGAAGTCGGAACACGCGTCGAGCGCGGCACGATCATCGGGCGCGCTGGCAGCACGGGCCGCGCCACTTCTCCGCATCTTCATTACGAATTACGAATCGACGGCAACCCGCTGCACCCGTTTCAGCCTCTGGCCCTGGACCCCTCTTCCGGTTATTTCAAAGATTCGCGACCGACGGTGGACGCCGGCCGTGAGGACGCAGCTCCAACCTCAGGGGCACAAAAAGAAAAGTAAATTCTCCCTCATAGTGCAATCAGCGCAGGGCTCGTTTGAAAACGCGGGCCCGTTTCTTTTTTTGGTCTCGCTCGACGGTCGCATTGCAACTACCTTTGTTTACAGGCATCATCAAATAAGTCGACGGGCATCACATACGGGCAACATGCCAATTAAGGAAGGAAGTTTTAGTGATTAAGAGAACGTTGTTCGTTTTGGCGGTGGGAGCGCTCTGCTTCCCCGCGTCACTTTCCCAAAGCCATTCAATCAAGTCGGACCGCGCCGGCTCAGCATCAGCCGCTCCGCGCAATCCTTTCGTCGCGGGCGAGCGGTTGAGCTACGACGTGTCGTGGGCGGACTTCATTGTCGCCGGCGAGCTGAAGATTCAAACCGACGATCGTCGGAACTTCGACGGTGTCGACGGCTATCACGTAACCGCGCAAGCGCAATCAGTTGGGTTAGTGAGCGGGCTGGTTCTCAAAGTCAACGACGTCTACGATTCATTCATCCAAGCCGCAACCCTCCAGCCGTTTCGCGCCGAGAAACGCACGCGGCACGGCAAGAAGCAGTCACAATCATCTGTCACAATCGATCATCAGCGCCGACTTGCGCAGCTCGCCGACGGCCGCAAGCTAGAAATACCGCCTGACACTTACGATCTCGCGGGGTTGATCTTCGCCATCCGTGGAATGGATCTTACCATCGGCAAAGCCCGCACATTCACTCTGTTGGAAGACGGCAAGCTGTACACGATCAAAGTTCAACCTGAGTCTCGCGAAAAGGTCACAACCAAAGCCGGCAGCTTCGACGCGATCAGGATCGCTACAAGCATGGTCAAGGGAACCGCGGTCGACACGATTTATAACCTCCGGCTTTATATCACGAGTGATGTTCGTCGTTTGCCGGTGTTGATCACGGCGGAGCCGTCGTGGGGCTCGGTTCGGGCCGAGTTGACCTCGGCGCCCGGAACAAAGACCAACTGAAACCCATACGTCAGAAACGGAGAGTAACCAATGACGCTAACCTCCTTCCTGATACTGCTCTTGATTGCAGGCATCTGCGGATCGATCGGTCGCGCGATCGTGGGCTACAGTCACGGCGGTTGTCTGGTGTCCATCGCGCTCGGATTCATCGGCGCGATCGTGGGAGTTTGGATCGCTGATGCCGTTCATTTGCCCGAGCTGTTTTCCGTCAGCGTAGGCGCCCAGCATTTTCCCATCGTCTGGTCGATCATCGGCTCGGCCCTTTTTGTGGCGGTGATCAATCTGGTCTCGAGGCGCTGGTACTAGACGGCTTAGACATCAAATCACTGAGCTCAGCTAAAGACTGAAATCTGTGCTAGCCCATGTGTGTCGTGTGTTCCGGTTTGACCTTGTAAATCACCCGAACCTCGCCCGGCTGGCGACCAGGGTACTTTTCGACGCCCAGATACTTCTTTGCCAACTTGTCGATGTGTTGATCGGCGCCTTCTTCAGTAATCTCTGCTACGCGGCCACGCACCTCCAAGTATCGATAGGGGTTGTCAGGATCCTGCAACGAAAGGGCAACTGCAGGGTTGCGCCGAATGTTTTTGTCCTTTTGTCGCCCTTTCGCTGAGTTGAACAGGACATACGTGCCATCATAGTCGCACCACACCGGTGTAACCTGCGGCGTGCCGTCGGGCATCAGTGTAGCCAGGTGTGCGAACGCCTTCTTGTCAAACAGGTCGAGGTATTTCTCTGAAATTACTCCTGCCATCGTCCCTCCTCAAACAACATCGATAAGTTCAACGCGTCCTTTTTGAATTGTCACTCGTGCGTTCGAGTTTGTGAAGTGTAAGAGTCTGCGAGCAGGGTTTATTTTCCAATGACGACGTCTCCGCCGACTATCGTGTAAACCACAGTGGTATTGCAAATGTCATCGGGATTTATTCGAAAGATATTCTGAGACAGCACGACCAGGTCGGCGAGCTTCCCGACTTCGAGCGTGCCTTTGTCCTTCTCGGCAAACTCGGCGTAAGCAGCTGAAGAGGTGTAAGCCCGGACAGCTTCTTCGACTGTGATCTTCTGTTCGGGCACCCAACCGCGCGCGTTCTTACCGTCGAGTGTTTGGCGGGTGACTGCAGCGTGGATTCCTAGAATTGGCGAGAGCGGAGCGACGTACCAATCAGAGCCGAACACCAGCGTCGCTCCCGCATCAAGCAGCGATCGAAACGCGTAAGTAGTATTGATTCGCGCCGGACCGATTCGCTTCTCAGCCCAGCGGCCGTCGTCGATTGCGTGATAAGGTTGCATCGACGCGATCACTCCTAGCTTTGCAAAGCGCGGAATGTCGCCGGCCAGCAAATGCTGCGCGTGCTCGATTCGGAATCGCCGATCGCGCGGACCGTTTTCTTTTTCAACCTCTTCAAGGTAATTGAGCAAGATGTTGTTTGCTCTGTCACCTATGGCGTGAACCGAGCACTGAAGGCCCGCTTTGTCGGCGTCTTTGATATTTTGCTTCAGCTTGCCTTCGGGAATGTTGTCGGCGACCATCAAACCCGACGTGTTCGGCGCATCGTTGAAAGGCTCGAAGAACAACGCGGTCGTCGAGCCTAGCGAGCCGTCCATGAACGCCTTCAGCCCGCCGAGCTTCAACCAATCATCGCCCTTCCCATGATGCGCCACGACGTCGGCTTGACGCTTCCATTGGCTCATTGGTGTGCGTGCGTACACACGCACGGTCAAACGGCCCGAGTCTCGAAACCTTTTGTAAGCTTCGTAGTCGCGCCAGGGAGTGATGTCTTGAATCGAAGTAACTCCAACGCGGGCGGCTTCGGCGAGCGATGCTTTGAGCGCCTCATCGACCTCGACTTCGGTGGGCTCCGGAATCACGCGATCAATCAACGACTGCGCGCCGTCCTTTAGAATGCCGGTGGGTTCGCCTGTCTTCGCGTCGCGAACGATAGTTCCTCCGGGCGGATCTTTGGTCTCCTTGGTGATGCCCGCCGCGCGAAGCGCTACGCTGTTGGCCAAACACATATGGCCGTCGAGACGGTTGACGGCGACGGGATTGTTTGGCGTAAAGCGATCGATCAGCTCTTTGGTGGGCAGTTGACCGCCGGGCCAGCGCTCGTGATCCCAGTCACCGCCCGTTATCCTTCGGCCGGCGGCGAGCTTCGCGGCGTGATCCTTTATTCTGCGGGCGAACTCCTCGGGCGTTGCTGCATCGCGCAAATCGACCGATAGCAGGTGAAACCCGCCTTCGATGAAGTGCGTGTGATCGTCGATGAAGCCGGGCAGAGCGAGCTTGCCGCGAAGGTCTATGAGGCGAGTCTTTGAATCCGTCAGCTTCTTTACGTCATCGTTTGAGCCGACGGCTATTATCCGCTCGCCTCGCGAGGCGACGGCTTCGGCCCACGGTTGCGCCTTGTTGCCGGTCCAGATCCGACCGTTGATGAGGGCTAGATCGATGGCAGGTGCACTGCGCACTAAGTCGTCGGCAATGGTTTCGGACACAAACGGAATGATATCCCGCTGTTTGTCGTTGTCAACGTCAACCTCGATGAAGATTACAGCCAGCGAGACAAAGCAGACTTCGGGCAAGCCTCCGAGTTCAAAAGGAAGTGGTTAGGTATTGGATTCCGCTCACCAGATTGGTGACATAGATCATTTGCCGCCAAGCCCGGACTTCCGGCTTTTCCAAAACGCCTCTGAAGCTTTCGACGACTGTTCGCGGTCTTGGGCTCCTTCAATCATAATCACGTCCTTGCCGCGCAACTCGATTGAAGCAATGCCTTCGTTTGTTTCATAAACGCGAGCCCGCACGGCTGCTTCGATTGGTTTAGTGAGCTTGTACCGCTTCTCTGTTCGCAGACAATAAGCATCAAAGAACTCTCTCGCGTCATTCTCCGTGTCCCAGGTCGTATACTGAGCAAGCAGCACCGCGCCGTTGGCTTTGTTCTCATAAAGGGCGTAGCGATCGCCACCCCAACCCTCGGCCGCGACTCGCGCCGTTCGCTTCGGGATGTACTCCGACAACGCAACCAGATAACCGAACTCACCGTTGACGTCCGCGTCTGCCTTCTTCCAGTCAGAGCCGAGCACTCCGCCAATATCAACCAAGTCGATCTTCACCGGATTGTCTCCCGCGAGGAACCGCTCGGGGTGCATGATCTGTTCGGTCGATGCGGGCAAAGTCTGATAGCTCGCGTCCAGTGCTTGCCACGAACGGTTCTTCAACACCGCGCCTACGAAGCCCGCGCCGTAAAGATAGGGAAACTGTAAGTTCTCTTTCAGAACCTTGGGCGCGCTTGACAGCACCGGATATAGCTTCGAGTCGCCGTCGCTTTCCTGATCGATCATGCTGTCGGTGAGCGAGCCGAGCTTGGTGATATCCAACTTCATCCCTTGTTGATCAAAGTCGTACTCGATCATCACCAGCGTTGCTTCGCCTTCAACCAACGCGTGAGCCGCAAGTTCGGCATCCGAGTCGCCTTTGGGCCATCGCTCGAAGCGGCGCAGGTTGAAGTGCTGATCTTGAAGCGCGTGAACCAGCTCATGCGCTATCACGCGTTTCTGTTCGGAGACTGGCAGCCACGCAGCCAGATAAAACTCTTTGGTCTTCGGCTCGTAAAATCCCGCCACCTGTTCTCGCAGAAGCCTCACGATGTAATCGCGCAACTGAAAGTTCTTCGCGATCAGACCGAGCTTGATCAGGGTTTTCTGACTCGCCTCGAACTCTTCGGCGGGCGTGTTTTCGTCCAGATCCCGTATGACCGACTGCTCAATTTCGTCTTTAGTCTTGTAGGAGCTCTTGACGTTTTGCTTGATATCGAGAGCGCGCAGCCGGCTGACGACCTTCAGGATTTCTTCAGTCGAGCTCAGCGACGCGGAATCGGGTTTGGCAATTGATGCCGGAGCTTGCCGCGCTCCGCTGACCGAGGCTGTGAACAACACCAACGCCAGCAACAGCGCCACCCACGCAGTGAACTTCTTATGCATCTGATACCTTTCGTTTAATGAGAATGGCTTTGCTGATTGTCTTATGACGGAGTGGGATTTGTCAATTTTTGGCTCGTTATTTGGATTGTCCCACAGGCCGGGCTATAATCACCCCGTTGTCAACTCCATTCATTGGGTGAATCGGATGAAATCGTTAGTCGGAATAATCATGGGCTCCAAGTCTGACTGGGAGACTATGTCGCACGCTGCCCAGACGCTAGAGACTGTCGGCGTTCCGTACGAAGTCCGCGTGTTGTCTGCACATCGCACACCCGATCAACTTTTCAAGTACGTTGAATCGGCGGAGGATAGAGGCCTTGAAGTAATCATCGCCGCGGCTGGCGGCGCGGCGCACCTCGCGGGCGTGGCGGCTGCCAAGACGCTGCTTCCCGTGCTCGGCGTGCCGATGGAGTCAAAGTCGCTGAAGGGTCTGGACTCACTGTTGTCGATGGTACAGATGCCCGCCGGGATTCCGGTTGGCACACTTGCGATCGGGCGCGCCGGAGCGGTGAACGCCGCGCTGTTCGCCGCCGCCATACTCGGCGTCAAGCATCCTGAATTTCGCGATGCCATTCGACGCTACCGTGAAGCGCAAGCCAAGGCGATACTCGAACATCCTGATCCCCGAGAGCACTAACGAATATTCTTCTTGCTAAGTTTGTCGCGGGCAGGGCTAAAAGCGAAGCTCTATTTTGCCGGTTCGACCGCCTCTGTGCGGAGGAATTGATCGAGTAGCTCGGCGTATTTTGCGCTGCGATCGGCTATCTCTTCTTCGGTCTCTTTCATTTCGCGGCGCGATTGATAAAGCTCATCGGCGATCTGAATCGCCGCCAATATCGCCACCCTTAGCGAGTCCACCGTCATCGTAGCCCGAGCTATTTCATTCATCCGCTCGTTCACGTGCTCGGCGAGTTGCTGGATGTATTCGGAGTCATGACTGCTTCGAAGCGTGTAGGTCTGATTGTAAATGACGACCTTGTGTGATTGGTTTGCGTTGTCCATACTTATCGGCGACCGCTCAAGGCTCAGCACCCGAATCTGTGAGCGGCCCTCCCGCGCGGCAATTAAACCTCTTCCAGGTCGAGCATCGCGAACTTGCCGAGCACGCCTTCGACCCGGCCTTTGATCGCGTCACGCTCGATGAGCAATCGTTCCACCTCGGTCTCGAGCTGCTCCTTGTGTTCGCTCGCGCGGCTGAGCTCACGACGCAGCTTGAGCACTTCGCGCTCAAGCGCTTCCTTCTCCTGCCGCTCGCGTTTGAACTGCTCGATCGTTCGGTAGATTTTGTCTTCCAGGTGCGAAAGTTTTTCCAAACCGTACGCTGCGCTCACGCCGAACCTCCAAACGTGATGCGTGATACGTGATGCGTGAAAGCGCCTTGGTCACGCATCACGTATCACGAATCACGAATCTCTCTTCATCTTAGTTGCGCGCCGAAGCGTTCTTCGAGCAACGCTCTTACCTTTTGATGCATCCCTGCAACTTCTTCGTCCGTGAGCGTTCGGTTCTCAGCTCGATATCTCACCCTGAACGCGAGAGAGTGAAAACTCTCGGGCATCTCTTTGCCTTTGTACATATCGAAAACTCGAACCGAAACAGCTTCCTGGAGACCAAGTTCTCCAACTGCTCTTTCGATGTCGCCCCACGCAACCTTGTCGGGGACCAGCGCCGATACATCCCGCGACACCGCCGGGAACCTGGGCAGCGGCGAGTAACGTACCTGGTCGGCGGGAATCGCCAGTAACTTTTCGAATTCAAGTTCGCCGACGAATACCGGCTGGCGGAACTTGTACGCGGAAGCCGCGCGCGGATGAAGACACCCAAACCGCGCTACCTCTTCGCCGTCGCGCGCAAGCACCGCCGACTGTCCAGGATGCAGGTATTCTACACCGGCTCGGTTAATTGTAAAGCCTGAGACATTCAGCGTTGATAGCACGACCTCGACCGCGCCTTTCAAGTCGTAAAAGTCGATCTGTCGGGCGCCGCTCCACGAATGCGGGGAGTTCGAACCGCTCATCGCAAGCCCGAGGACCTCGCGCTCGTTAGGCCTCTTGTGAGGAGATGAAGCCTCAAACACGCGGCCTATCTCGAACAGCTTCACGTCGCGACTGCCCTGATTGAAGTTGTGCTGGACGGCGTCAAGTAATCCTGTGATCAGCGAAGCGCGCATCTCGGATTGATTAACATCGATCGGATTCATGAGAGTCGCCGCCGGTCTGTCGCTTCGGCGGAAAAGTCGGTCGCGTTCGCCGTTCACGAAACTGAATGAATAAGCTTCGTCAAAGCCCAAAGCGATGAGGGCTCGCCTGACGTTTCGACGATGCTTGTCGACTGCAAGATACTTCCCCGCGCCGCTCCACGGCGGCAGCGTCACATTAACGAGGTCGTAGCCAACGTGGCGGGCGACTTCTTCTACCAGGTCCTCTTCGCGCGAGATGTCGACTCGAAATGATGGAGCGAGCGCTCGCAATTGCTTTTCCGGTGCGCTCAACTTGACCTCGAATTCGAGCGCGCGCAGAATCTCGGCGGCGCGCTCAATCGGCGCCTTCAACCCTGTGAGCTGTTCGACACGCGCCTCGCGCAACGAGACGGGATCGCGAGTGATGTGCGCCGGATAAACATCGATTGCGCCCTTCAGCACTGCTCCGCCCGCAATCTCAGCTACCATTTGCGCCACTCGATCGGCGGCGCGCACTTGCGCCTGGTAATCGGCCCCGCGCGCAAACCTGTACGAAGCTTCGGTGTCCAACCCGAGCGCCCGCGCCGTGTGCCGGATCGAAGTCGGGTTGAAATAGGCGCTCTCGATCAGCACGTCCGTGGTGCGTTCGTTGATTTCGGTGTCCGCGCCGCCCATCACACCGGCTATCGCAACGGGGCGATCCGCATCGGCGATGACCAGAATTTCGGGGGCAAGCTCGCGCGTGAATCCGTCGAGCGTCGTTATCTGCTCGCCTGCTCGTGGTCTTCTGACGATTATCCGCCGTCCGTGCAGCAGACTCAGATCGAACGCGTGAGTCGGTTGGCCCATCTCGAACATCACGTAGTTAGTTACATCGGCGACATTGTTCACGGAGCGTTGGCCAATCGACTCCAGTCGATCTGTTAGCCACTTCGGCGAGGGCGCGACCTTCACTCCGCGCACGACTCGCGCTGCGTAACGCGGGCAGAGGTCTGGATCGAGAATCTCGACTGATGCGATGGATTTTGCGCGTTCATCGGTTTCATTCAGCGTTAACGCCCGCGTCTTAAGCGACGTGCCGCACACCAGCGCCGCCTCGCGGGCGATTCCCAGATGAGACAGCGCATCGGGGCGATTTGAGGTCAGATCGAAATCGAGAATATGATCGTCGCGCACGCGCTCGATGCCTTCGACCGCAAAGCCGATCATTGTCAGCCGCTCTGCCAGCTCTTTGGGATTGAGCGTAAGCTTTACGAGCTCGCCCAGCCAGTTGTAACTGATCTTCATTTCTTAATTTGCGACCCGAATGTCGCGCGACAACGAAATCTAGTTCTCTAATGCTTGATGAGAATAACAAGATTATGCCTCATTTCCCAAGTCGCTGTGGACGCTGCTTATGACCCCCAGCCTGAGTTTCTAGACCGATATACGGCTCTCATGGGTTTGTTTTTGGCGGGCGCTTCTTCGCGTCGGGTGGCGTCTGGTATTTCAAGACGTAGTCGGTCAAACGCTGGCACCGGTGTAGCTCGACAACGACGTTCACTGCCTTTGCGTCGCGCTGCAGTTTTGTACGGGCGGTTGCATCCCACGCTACGAGACGAGGAGTCCTCACCATGAACTCGTCATCCGTCACCGCGCGAGCGAGCAGCAAGTAACGGCCTGGCGCGAGATTGGTGATTGAGAACACACCGTCACCGCCCACAGCGGCCTCAGCGTAGCGTAATACGTCGTCCGCTGATTCTGCTTCTGCGGGCACGAGATGAACGCGAAATCGGGGAGGCACGCTTGTGTTCTCCGAAGCCGGCACGACCTTGCCTCGCAAACCGGCAGCGCCTTCCGCGAGCGTCACAGTCAAATCCGTTACTCGCTGGCCGGAGCTGAGCGCGAGGCCGGTACTCGCGAGGTCGGGCTGCTTTTGCGTCGCGGACAACATGATCGAGCGCACGTACCAGCTTTCGGGCAAGCGCGGTTCGATGCGATACCGGCCGGCGCCCAAGCCGTAAATCTTAAACTCGCCTTTATCGTCCGCCGCCCCCTCGATGTATGAAGGATCGCCGGAACTAGATTGTTCTTTGGCGTTTGCTCTTTCATCGCGACGGGCAATCATCACCGTCTCTTCCAGTAGCGCTCCGGACTTCGTCTTGCAGGCGTCCTTTCGTTCCGAATCGAGAAGCGGCTCCACAAGGATTCGTCCCGAGATAGAACCAAGCGGCGCGAGGGTTAGTTCTATGCCGGTGACGTCGGCGCCCTTAACAACAACGCGGCGCGGCGCCGATGCAAAGTCATTCTCGGCTCCTGTGTTGCCACGCGCAACGATCTCATATTCGCCATCCGGCACTCCATAGAGCGCGAAGCCTCGCTCGCCGGCCCGCAAAGAAAGGTAGGCACTGGATTCAATTGCGCCGCTTGTCGGATAAGCCAGCGTCACCGAGACGCCGCGTGACGGGTTTTTCCCGATCACGCCCGACAGAGTTCCGCTTACCGTATGCCCTCGCTCGCCTCGATACTTTATATCTATTCCGTTGACTTCCTCTCCGGCGCGGACTGTAATCTCAACCGCAGCATCGCGCGTGGTCGAAGGGTAGTAAGTCGGGGCGTCGGCGTCGTAACCGCCCGGGGAGGACGAATAGTAATATGCCGTGCCTCCGTTGACCGCAACGACGTACGATCCCGACTGCAAGCCGTAAATTCGGAAGGCGCCTAAATCGTCAGTCTGCCGTGAATTCGTAGGACTCGCGCCGCGAATCGGGCGCTGCTCAGCGTCGCGCACACGGCTCGCAGATACCCGGGCGGCAATCACCGGCTCGCCTGATGAGTTTGTGACCGTACCTGAAATGACGCCCCCTTTGATCATCCGCAAGGTGACCACATCGCCGGGCCGATAAGTCTGGCGTTCCACGGGATCGGCTTCAGTCACGTAGCCGGCGGCGTAGGCGAAAACCGAGTACATACCAGGCGCGAGGTCGTCGGCCCGAAATCTCCCGTCCTCATCCGTGCCAATCGACATGCCTGCGCCCGACGCAGGCATACCGACGCGTCGGACATTTACGCCTACGTGAGCGAGGGGCTGCCCGAACTCGCCAGTGATGCGACCCGTTATTGCCCGCTCTCTCGGTTTAGCGGATTCTTTCTGAGCCAGCGTGCCTACGCGATCGCTGCTCAAGACCAGTACGCAAACAGCTATTGCCGTTAGCATGAGCCCGTTCCGCGTGGATGTCCTTGCAATCTGGTTCCTCACGTTGCTCACCTTTCGGGCTGTTTTTCTTTTGCGCCGAGATCGACGACCAGCGTAATCTCTACCTCGCTGTTGTTGGCAACGACGACATTTTGTTTTGCAACAGGCTTCGGCGGAGTGCGTACCGGAATGGGAGCGCCGGGCGCCGAAGATGAACCAGACATCGGATTCACCACGATTTCATATTCGCCGGCCATCAGTCCTTCGACGCTAAAGCGGCCGCGAGCATCGACTTCAGACCACACTGGCATTGGCGACGTTTCGTCCAACCGCCGCATGGAAACCATGAATCGCATGTCGGGCGTGCGCTCGCCGTTTTGAAATTGCAATTGCCCGCGGATGACTCCCGTCCCATAGCCGATGACTACTAGCACGCCGGACACGTTCTGGCCCGCGCCGACGTCGATGCCCGGAGTCTGCTTTACGCCGTCGCGCTCCACGCGAAGGAGCGAGAACCCTTTGGGCGGCGGCGGGTAATTACTCAGGGTGATTCCCACCTTGCCCGCTCGCAAACCGGTTATGCGGAAGCTTCCATCCGCGTTGATGCGAATGGACCCCATGGTCGGGGCGCTCAAACCTTCTGTTTGCACGAACGCCCTTAACTCGAGCTTGGAGATATTGGCAAGCACGTCTGGATCGTCGGAGCCTTCGACCACCGCCAGGCCGCTGATGCTTGATCCGCGGCGAACTTTTATTTCAAGCCCGCTAATGTCCGAGTCGGTGATTTCAAACATCGTGGGTTCGCTGTAGAAATCAAGTTGCTCGGTGGCGACGACGAATGCCGCGTAGCGCCCCGGGCTGAGGCCGTCGATTCGAAATTCGCCGTTCTCGTTCGAGCGGTTGCCGGTCCACCCGAATGCGCCTAGTCTCGGCTGGTCCGGTGACGCTAACCCGCCGTGTCCGTATTGAAGATTTGCGAGCGGCTTTCCCGAATCGGCATCAACTATACGCCCGGTCGCCACGAAGTTCTTTGTTGGGCGGCCCACTTTGATGTTCACACCGGCCGCTTCGCCTCCCGCTGTCACTTCAATAACTTCGGCCTGAGACTCATCTGAAACATCGGGATGAAATGTTTGCGCATAGGCTCCGCCCGCGTATCCAAATCTGACAATGCCGCTGTTGGGCGGATCGCCGATATACACCTTGTACCGGCCTGCCGGAAGCCCGTAGATGCGATACATGCCGCGATCATCGGTGCTGAACGCGAATGGGCTGAAATAAGAAATTGGCAGCCTCTGTCCACGTTCATCAATCCGAGTAACTCGAACGTTTTGCCCGATGATAGTCCGGCTGTCTGCGTCGGTGACCCGGCCGGTTATGACGCCACCGCGACTCATTGAGAAATCGATGCCGTCAACCTCCTCTCCATCGACGAGCGTGACTGTCTTGCCCGGCTGAGCGAATGAGGTTTCCGCCGGCACCACAAACGCGGGCGTGAACGGCACGATGTTATAACTTCCGGCGGGCACCCTGGTCAGCCGGTAATTGCCATCCTCATCAGTAGTCGCTCTCGCGGGAGGAGTTGTTTGCTGGTTGAAGGCGACTGGGTTAGAAGGCGTGAGAATTACCGCTACGCGCGGCACGGGTTTGTCGCCGAGCATCACGCGACCGCTTATGGAGCCGCTCGGCTCTTTCTTCGATTGTTGAGCGGATGACTCAGAAGCGAGGAGCGTCACAGAAGCTGCAATCGCGGCGACGGCTGCGGTGCGGAAGAGAGAGCGCATAGCGATTCACCTCCCTCAGGACCTGGATATGCACTAGAGGAATTCAACTCATCAAACGAGTCATTGCGCTGCGCGTTTCACTAAATTGCCGCGTCTCGGGCTGGCAGGCGAGATTTTACTCGGTGTTTGGAGCTACTAGCAAGCGCGGAACCGACCGCTCATTTTATCCGATAACCCTCTTCTTCATTATTGAAAATCCAGCCCACCACTTCGCCGATTCTGATCTCTTCGCTACGGTATGCCTCCATTGTAATCTGAGCCGAGCCTTGGCGATGAATCGTTTGCGCCGATCGAAGCATCCGCTGAAAGCGATCCTGCCAGAGACGCATGTTGGAGGGCCTCAAATCAAGCCAGCCTCGCTCGGCCCAGTCGTCAATCGCCGCCTCGCTCACCGGAAGCTTGGTCTGCCCGGCGTATTCGGGAACATTGATCCGGGGGCCGCGGATCAAGCGATCGCCTTCGGGCGGAAGTATCGGGATGCCGATCGAAATGATCGTGTTGCGAAGGTCGTGATTGCGCTGCACATAACCCCAAAGCGAATCGGAAATCTCTTCGTCGCCGCGCTCCACCACCGCTTGAAGCGTTCGATACTTTGTCTTCAACAGGTGAGACTCGTATAGCAGCTTCGTCAGCTTCGGCGGACCAAGCTCGCCGGTAGCAATCGAGTGCGAGTTGGTCTCATGTTCGAGCCGCCTCATCGCTTCGATCGCCGAGCCGCGCAGATAACCGGCGCGGTAGCTGGGAACCATTATCGACGAATCGATGGCGGCGATCACGTCGACTCCGGTGTTGCTCCCCTTGATTTCGAGCACGACGTTGCTCGCGATTTCTTCAGGCGTGACAAATTCCATCTGATTGATCGAAGTTACCGCTTCAAACTCGCCGCGCGCGAAGAATCCGTTCTCGCCTGTGTCGACGCCGACCATCTCGACCTCGCCCAGCTTCTTGAATGACTCCTTGGGCATCGACAGCTCGAGCTGACCGCTTAGCGGTTGACTGCGCGGCGCATAGGCGAACAGCGGAGTGTTGTCCAGATGATGGCGAAGCGATTGATAGGTGACCTTCTTGTAGGCAACCATGGCCGCCGGCTTGATTTCCTTTACGATTGGCCCGCCGGGAGTACGCGCCATCAGGAACATCAGCCCGGTGTGCGCGAAGCCAATTGCCGTCTTCGACATGAGCTTCGCGGAAGGTTTGTCCTCGCCGTGAGTGTACGGAATGTTCAATCCCATCCCGCCGGTGCCGGTCGTGCCAACCTTGACGTAGACTCGTGTTCCGACCTCGGTCATCGCGCGGTAGATCAACTGCGTGTGACGAATCAGCTGTGGGATTGATTGCGATAATAGCAGCGTCTCGAAAGTACGCTCGATCTGTTTGCGGTTGTCGGAAATCTGCTTGAAGTCGTGGTCAGTGATGCGCTCGTCGAGAAAGTCGAGCGCCTTCCGAACTTCGATTGAATTGGTATAGACGTCTTGATAGCTGATTCCCGAAGCGGTATTGATGCAATCGATCAACACGTCAGCTCCGTGCTCGCGCATCGCGGCGACAAGCATCGACCTTTCGTAAGCCTCATCGAGCGCGCCGAACAAATCGTCAAACAACGCGCGCCGTCTTGCAGGACTTGCAAGAAGCTCTTCACGGTCAGCTCGCGCGAACTCAGACCTTACAAAGACATTTCCCCACAGCTCGACAAGATTGATCGCAGGGAATTCTTTTCGTAGCTCGTGGATAAGTTCACGGACTTCTTTCTGGAACAGCGAAGCGATTACGATTTTTTCGGGCTTGAGGTCCCGCGCGACTTGATAGGAGATCTGAGTACCGACTAGTCCGGCGCCACCGAGAATAAAGATGGTCTTGTCATTTGTCATTGGTCATTAGTCATTTGTCACTTTTCCATTAGTCGCTGGGTTGGTCGAATCAACTGACGAAGCGCGGGACAAATGACCAGTGACAAATGACTAATGACCAATGACTATCACGCAAACTGTTCGAGGAATCTGATATCGTTCTCGAAGAGCAACCGTATGTCGTTTATGTCATACATCAGCCCCGCCATGCGATCGATGCCGAGTCCGAATGCAAATCCTGAAAACTCTTGCGGGTCAACGCCAACAGCCTCGAGGACGTTTGGATGAACCATTCCGCTTCCCCCAAGCTCGATCCATCCCGATCCCTTGCAAATGCGGCAGCCTGCGCCCCCGCAAACGTAGCAACTGAAGTCCACCTCAGCCGACGGCTCGGTGAACGGGAAGTAGGACGGCCTGAACCGAGTCCGAACGGTCGGCCCGAACATCATCTCCACAAATTTCTGTAGCGTGCCCTTCAAATCCGCAAGCGTGATGTGCCGGTCGACGTTCAGCCCCTCGACCTGGAAGAACATCGGATTGTGAGTCGGGTCGGGCGTGTCGCGGCGGAACACTCGGCCCGGCGCGATGACTCGAAGCGGCGGCCTCTGGCGCTGCATTGTGTGTATCTGAACAGTCGAGGTCTGGCTGCGCAGCGCGAGTTCTTCTGAAACGTAGAACGTGTCAGCCGACTCGCGCGCCGGATGGCCGGGCGGGATGTTCAAAGCGTCGAAGTTGTAGAAGCTCGTTTCGATCTCCGGCCCGTCCTCAACCGAATACCCCATTGAAACAAATATGTCTTCGATTCGCTGTCGAACGAGAGTGATCGGATGAAGATGGCCCTGCCTCGGACGAGTTCCAGGTAGAGTGATGTCGACAGCCTCACGCTCGAGCGCAGCGGTTTCGGCTTCTGCTGCAAACTTTTTGTTGAGCCTGGCAATCCCGTCTTCAATCTCGACGCTGACTTCGTTGACCTGACGACCGAACTTCGCGCGCTCTTGAGAAGAGAGAGACCCGATCCGCTTTTTTTCCGCCTTTATCAATCCCGACTTACGGCCGAGATATTTGTCGCGAAGCGCGTTGAGCTGATCGGCATCAGAGACAGCTTGTAAGTCTTGCAGGAACTGCTCTCGAAGACTGGCCAGCTTATCGTCCATACGAGATTAAAGATTTGTCCGATAAACTTTAGTTTGTCGGCTGTTCTCTCCGGGTCGACAAACTAAAGTTTATCGGACATCGGCACTCAAGCCGCCGTCGCCGCGCGGCTGGACTCTATGGCTTGTTTAACCTTGCTTGATATCTCGCTGAACGCCACCGGCTCGTTGACAGCGAGATCGGCCAGCACCTTGCGATCCAGTTTGATATCGGCAAGTTTCAAGCCGTGCATGAATTGGCTGTAGCTCAGCCCGTTGGCGCGCGCGGCGGCGCCGATCCGCACTATCCACAGCGCACGGAAGTCCCTCTTCTTCAACTTGCGCCCGGTGAACGCAAAGTTCAGCGAGCGCTCGACCTGCTCCTTCGCGTGTCGATAAAGCTTGCTTTTCGTGCCGCGATAGCCGCGGGCCAATTTCAAGATTCCTTTTCGTTTTTGCAGACGTTTGTTTCCACGTTTAGCGCGAGGCATGAATCCCTCCAAAAATGATTAGTAACTTATCCATAAATGACAACGCCCACTATGACGCCCACATCCAGCGCCATCCAGCCTATGCAGGGCAGATATATGTTCTTGTCATGCTTCTGGATCCCATACCAAAACCAAACCAGCGCCGACAGCAGATAGGCTCCCCACGAGAGCAGGGAGACGCCAGCCGCCCTATGACCGATCCAAATCGTCAGAACCTGTGGAACGGTCATCAGCATCGTGAAGATCGATAAGCTTCCCAGCACGCTGCGCATCAGTTTTCGAGGAAGCGTGATGTGAAAAGTCGCTGCCGGATTTGGTGGCATAGTCTTCCTCCGTCCGGTGAGTCAGAGCTCGACTTAATTTCGGCCGTAAGGCAGCATACTCTGAATCCGCTTCTCATCGGCTTCCGACACGGTCCCATCAATGTCGAGCAGACGTTTCCGCTTGGTTGTCTTGCTGGTCAGAATGTGACGCGCGTGCGAATGACCGCGTTTGACCTTGCCGGTTGCAGTGAGCCGAAACCGCTTGGCTGCTCCCTTGTGCGTTTTGAGCTTTGGCATTAGTCCTCCAATTTGACTTGTCCGATAAACTTCACTTTGTCGGCTCGTGATTGGCGACAACCCGAAGGTTATTGAACATCACTTCTTTTTCGGCGCGAGCATGATGAACATATTCATGCCCTCAAGCTTGGGCCTAACCTCTACAGTTCCAGCCTCGGCGAGGTCCCGTTCGAGTCGTTGTAACAACGCCGCGCCCAACTCTTTGTGGGTGATCTCACGCCCGCGAAAGTGGACCGTCGCTTTCACCTTGTCTCCCTCGTGAAGAATGCGCGCCGCGTTATTCTTCTTGAATGTGTAATCGTGCTCATCGGTGCCCGGTCGGAACTTTATCTCCTTGACCGTGATGAAAGTTTGTTTGGCTTTGGCTTCCTTCTGTTTCTTCTTTTGCTCGTATTGGTACTTGCCGAAGTTGATGATGCGGCAAACGGGCGGCTGGGCTTGCGGCGCGATTTCCACCAGGTCGAGACCTTTGCCGCGGGCGATCTCCAGCGCTTCCTGCGGCGACATTATTCCGACCTGCGAGCCGTCCTCGTCGATCACCCGGATTTCGCGAACTCGAATGCGTTCATTTACGCGCACCGAAGGCCCGCGATCTCGTCTGTCTCTGAATCCTCTTCGCGATCCGTAGCTGCTGATGCTGTTTCCTCCTAAGTCCGCGCTCTCGGCTCGAAGCCAAAAAGCACGTCAAGTTTCCTTCGTAGTTCACACCACGAGAAGGAGCGGCGCTTCAGCGCAGCTGCCGCCCATTCTCGGGCACTTCAAGCTCTTCGCAATCCTGTCGAATCGTTGCGGTACCTTCTACCACGTTGGTCGGATCTTACGTCAGCGCCCTCGGTTTATCACTTCGCCTCGGGACTTCCGGAGCTGACGCAAAATGACGATCACAGTCTCTTGATTCATAGGCGCGTGCGGATTTGAACCGCAGACCCCTACCGTGTCAAGGTAGTGCTCTACCCCTGAGCTACGCGCCTAGTTCAACGATTGAACTTAGCAGAGCCAAAGAATCAGCGTCAACTCGACTTGAACCGCCGCGAGTTAGCATAGTACGATGACTCTGCGTTCTCGCAGCTCTCCCCGACCGCCGAGCAAGCTTTACCGCAACACAATAGTGAAGAAGGGACCAACAAATCATGCAAACGATCATGGTCGCATGGAGCTTGCTGGTGCTAATGCTGTCGTTCCCTCAGCGCGACGCAACGCGCGCAAGAGACGTCGCCGAGCCTGGTCAGCGCGCGTCCGGCGCTAAACAGCTTGGCGCCGTTCGCGGGGAGATCACAAAAATCGCGCCCGCAGCTAAAGGCAAGATCCTCATTACAGTGCATCCCGTCAAAGAGTTTCAGGAAGTTACGGTGCTCGCTCGTGAGAACGACCTTGTAGGCACCGCCGTCGGGCGTTCCAGCGAGCCGGACCTGCTCGGCTTGCTGTCCGTCGATTCACACGACGACGAGACAATAACCGCAGCTGAGTTGAATCAGGGCGACATCGTATCGGTAATCTACGATCCCCAGCTTCAGAATAAGGCCATCGAGATCTATTTGCATTGAAGGAGACGACACTAAGTCGCCGCTTTGCGCGGTGCTTCAACGGACGCTATAATCATTCCTTGGCTTTTGGCCTACCACTCAAACTAAGGAGCGAGATCAAACTCATGCGAAAGATTGCTTTTGTCGTCCTCTTAACTGTGACTCTTGCCGGTGCGGTTGCCGTAGCGGCAACTTCTGCGGACGCTACCGAGAAAAAGAACGTCACCAACAAGGTTTGCCCGGTCAGCGGCGGCGCCGTGACTGAGAAGTACCGAACGGAATATAAGGGCCAGTACGTTTACTTCTGTTGCGAAGGCTGCCTGAACGAGTTCAGCAAGAGTCCCGAAACGTTCGTCTCGAAGCTTTCAAAAGAAGACCAGGAGGCGATTAAGGCAAACGAGGTTTGCCCCATCAGCGGAGAACCAGTCAACAAATCGCTCTCACTCGAATTTGAAGGCCGCAAAGTTTACTTCTGTTGCGAGCACTGTGTCGAGACGTACAAGAAGGATCATCCAACGGCAAAGTAGATGCTGAACGCCGGCCCAAACAATCAAGCTCGTCGCTGGTAATGAAAATCTCGGTTATCTGGAATAACGGTCGAAGGTTCGGGTGCGCGGCAGCTTTGTCGTCGGCCCTGTTTGTTTTGCTGACTGCATGCGGGCGTTCGAATCCTTCCGGTCGAACAGCAGTGATCGAAACGGATTTTGGGACGATTAAGTTCGAGTTGCTTGACAACGAAGCCCCGAAGACCGCCGAGAACTTTCGGCTGCTTGCCCAGCGAGGTTATTACAACGGCACGATCTTTCACCGAGTGATCAGCGGTTTTATGATTCAGGGCGGCGACCCGCGTGGCGACGGCACCGGAGGTGAGACTGCAAGCGGCCAGCCGCTCCCAAATGAAATCAACCGAAACTCGCCCCTCTATCAGGGTGGTACCTACCAGCGTGGACTTGTGGCCATGGCGAACGCCGGTCGTCCTGAGACCGGCAAGAGCCAGTTCTTCATAATGCATCAGAATTATCCGTTGCCGCCCAACTACACGATTTTTGGACGAGTCACCGAAGGCATGGATGTGGTCGACAAGATTGCAACGGCGCCCAACACTGGCAGAACCACCAACAACCGACCAGTCACTCCTGTCGTTATGAAGAACGTTTCCATCGAATGATTAAGTCCCAATGAAAGTATTGACTTACCTTAACTGCCTTCCTATAATCGCGGGGTAGACGAAGTCGACTCCCCCTCAACCCACTGCCTCCTCCACCGGGAATTCCAGCCTCTGTTCCGCGAAGTCAAAGGTGAGCTGTTGCACGAGCAAATTGTCAGCTATCTTACGCCAATGCTCGGCGAGGCAACCGCGAGCAATCTGCTGAAGCATTACTGTGCCAAGATGAGATTGTCCGTCGAGGACCTGGCTCCACAGCATCTGCCTGACCTGGCGAATTCAATGCGACCGATGCTTGCCGTGTGGCTCGGGTCGGCAGGCGCGATGCGCGTCGCAGAAAACATTACGCAACTTGCAAGAGGAACCAAAGCAAGATGAAAGCATTGATAATTTCGCTGATAGCAGCTCCCGCGATCTTCGCACTGGCGACTATCGCAGGCGGGCCTGCGGAAGGTGACCGGGTAACGTTGGCGCTGTTCGGCGCGACGGTGCTTGTCGAATTAATCGCACTCAGCCGAGTCTTCTCGGCGCGCAAGCTGTTCTCGCCGGCCGATCCGGGCTATCTAACCTGGACGCTAGTGGCAGCCTTCTTGCTCGCCAGACTCCTGGGCGAACTGCGACTTGCAACGATCAATTTTCAGCTCGTGCCACGGTATTCTGAAGGCGGACCGACGTGGCTGTTCGTCTACGTCATAGTGTTTCGCTACCTGTATACCCTGAGTGATGTGTTCTTCATCGTAGCGCTAACCTCCACAATTCGCGCTTACAAGAGCACAGGATTGAAGTTCGAATTGTTAAGACGCGATTACCTCTACATGTCGCTTGTTTGGATCATGCCCATCGTCGCGTTCGTCTTTCGCTCGAACCTCATCTACTCGAACGCGACAGTTCGAGACGGGTACATCGCGTCGTTTCGGTTAATCACGATCACGGTCGGCGCATTTATCGTGTCATTGTGCCTGGTGGTGCGACGGTATATGTCGCAAATGGGCGGCGGCGCAGTTGCTCGCGTATGGAACATGGCAGTGGTCGCGGGAGTGGCTCGCGTTGCGTCATTTCTGGCGCTTGCCGTGATGTCGAGCTGGTGGCGAAGCGGCTCTGGCTTCTTTGAACAGTACCTGCTCTGGATTTTCGCCTGGTGCTGGCTTATGGCTGCGGCTTATCAATTGAAAGTCTTGCCGCACGCGAGCGAGGCTCGCCTGGTCGCAGCAACTGCGGGATAAGACGTGAAACGTGAAACGTGATGCGTGATGCGTGAAACGTCAAACGTGATGTGTGATCCGTTGAGTCATGCGTCATGTATCACGCTTCACGTATCACGTATCACGTATCACGTTTCACGCTTCACGTTTTCTTTTTCATTTTGCCTTGCTATCGCCCTTCTGCTACTTTGACCTTAGCGCCGCAATAACAACGCAGCGATGGATATGTCCGATGTTCAGCTCTCGCGCCCCGACGTCCCAGCCAAGGTGGAAAGTGAAATCGCAGTGCACGAGCCTCTCCCGCGCGATCACGCTCCGTCTGAGCTTGCAACGTCGCTGGCGAGATCGTTGGTTGCCGTTTTGGTCGGCAGCCTGATATTGCGTCTCGCCGCTCAAACGATGGGCCAAATGACCCAGTTCTATCTGGTCCACATAAGTCGTTCCTACTATCACATTTCTCATACGACACGCGGTTATGTTCTTGCGAGCTTCTTCATCACCGAGCTGCTGGGGTCTCTGGTGCTGGGGGCGATGAGCGACCGGTATGGCCGAAAATTCTTCATCATACTCGGTCCGGTGTTCGGCGCAATCGCGGTCCAGATCACTGCGATGACGACGGTTCTCTGGCTGATCGTGTTCGCTCGACTGCTTGAGGGCCTTTCGACCGGGAGCTCGATTCCTGCGACGCTAGGCTACATATCAGAAGCGACCGTCGATCGCCCCAATCTTCGCGCGCGAGTGATGGGCCTGTTCGAGATAACGTTGGTCGGCGGCATCGCGCTGGGCGCGGTGGTTGGCGGTTACTTGTGGAAGTTTTTCGGAACCGCGCGAGCTGTAACGACCCTACCATTGATCAGCCCGGCATTCAGCCTCAACGGTTTGATCTATCTGGTCAGCCTCGCAATTTTTGTCTGGGGCTTGAAAGACTTCAACAACCGAGCAGCGGTGCGGGCCAATGGGAAGAACAAGACCTCACACATCGAGGCCGCGCGCAAAAGACTAAAGCACTATGCTGAAGTCCTCCAATCACCCACGGTGATGATGTTCAGTCCGGCGTGGCTTTCCGTTTTCTGCATCATCGGAGTGTGGACTAACTTGAGCGTGGGCTTGTTGACCGGCAAGGACCGCATCGGGTCCCAGATGCTGACCGGCGCAATCACTCCCGTAAAATTCGGCAACGGTCTTGCTGCGCTGGCGGTCTTCTTTGCGCTCGGAGTGCTCGTTTGGAGCTTCGTGCTTGGCCGCTATCGCAAGACGAGCGTTATGCTGATAAGCACGGGCGCATTGTTTGCTCTGTTACTAACGGTATTTGCACTCAATCATCTGAGCTCGTTCTCTAGTCCCGTCTATTACTTATTGGTTGGATCGCTGTTGATTGAGGTGCTCATCTTAAGCGGGTTCACGCCGGCCGCTTTGACTTATCTGGCCGATGTCACCGAAAGCTATCGCGCGGATCGTGGTTCGATCATGGGATTGTATTCTGTGTTTCTCGGGCTCGGACAACTGCTTGGAACGTCGCTGGGTGGCCCCTTCGCCGATTGGAATGGCGTGGACGGTTTGCTTTTGCTGAGCGCAATCTTTGGAATAATCACTACCATCTGTCTTCTGAAGCTTCGAAGACGCGAGTTGGCGCCGGCAAGTTCGACTTCGACGGATATCCAAAGTAATGGATAATTTCCAAAAATTTGAAAGAATCGCCACCATAGAAACCATCTGGCGCGACGTGAGATGCTTTCTAAGTTAAACAGCCGGAAACGTTAGCGGAATCGCGCTAGTGCTCTAACGTTGGGTATATGACTTGCCTCAAATCCCTGATTGAAGTAGGATGGTTCGGACCAGCAATCGCTGGGCGCAGGACACATCAGCAGGACGCGCGAGAGTTAGAAAGAACTAAAAGCTTCTTTGCAGTATGTATAATATGAATCACTTGATTCAGGCGTCTCTTCCGGAGTTAGATTCAGGACAAAAAAGCGGAGTCGGGTTGCTGTTTCACCTGCTTTGCAGTGAATCGCCTTGCAATCATTAGATCACCAGGTATTCTCCCGGTAGGCACATACCGTGGAAAGGACGATACTCAGATGGCAGAACACGGAAACCTAGCGACGTCGAATGCGCGAAGCTTTCTGCGTACTGACCATCACAATCATCTGCCGGCCAGCCGCTCAAAGGCCGGCGTGTTCCAGCGGCTTACCCAGTCTAGCCCGTGTTTCTTTGGATGCTGAGGTTTGCTGCTTAACTCTTAGGAGGAATAAATGAAAGTGAAAGGAAGGATATTAAGGGAGGCCTTTGCAGGCTTTCTTGCAGTTCTCTTGGTCTTGTCATTGGGTCTGGCGTCGGCTTTCGCTCAAACCGAGACCGGCCAGATCACGGTGAAGATAACCGATCAGACGGGAGCCGTGGTTCCTGGAGCGACCGTGAGCGTCAAGTCGGTTGAAAAGGGAACAACCCTCGCACCTGTCACAACCAGCAGTGAGGGGACCGCGACCATCACCAATCTGCAACCGGGGCTGTACGAGATAACGGTGACCCAAAGCGGATTCGCGCCTTCAACCCAGCGAGCACAGGTAACAGTTGGCGCGAAGCTTTCGGTTGATATCTCTATTTCTCCGCAGGCGAAGGCTGAGAGCGTTACCATTGTCGCTGGCGAATCCGGTGTGGAAATCAACACCCAGACGCAAGAGCTGTCCAATGTCGTATCGGGTAAACAGATCACCGAGCTGCCAACGCTTACCCGAAATCCGTACGACCTGGTCGGAATATCGGGGAACGTTGCGCCCGATCTTGGAGGCGGACGGGGTACTGGCTTTGCCATCAACGGTCAACGCTCGGCGAGCACGGAGATTCTGCTTGACGGCGGCGAAAACGTAGACGCATTCGTGGCCGCCGTTGGGGAAAGCGTGCCGCTCGATGCGGTTCAAGAGTTCCGCGTCATTACCAGCAACTTCTCGGCAGAATACGGACGCGCTTCTGGCGGGGTCGTTAACCTTGCTACCAAAGCCGGGTCCAATAGCTTTCACGGGTCGCTTTACGAGTTCAATCGTATCTCGGCGTTGGCTTCTAACGATTTCGACAACAATGCCACCGGAATTCCTAAGGCTGTATTCGTTCGGAATCAGTTCGGTTACTCGGTGGGTGGCCGGGTCATCAAGGACAAGCTATTCTTCTTCAGCAGCACCGAGTGGACTCGCGTTCGCAGCAGCGGAGAAGTGATCAGCCTTGTTCCGACTCCGCAACTGCTCGCTGCCTCGAATTCAAGAACGCAAGCTTTCTTCGCCCATTTTCCGCTTGTGACTCCGATCAACGGAGCAGTCCACACCGTTTCTGACACGCTAAGGAATTTCGGCTTAAGCGCGACAGGAGCTTTCGGAAGCCTGCCTGGGAACCTCCCGGCATTTGGCGAGGTTCGAGCCACCAGGGCGACAGATTTCGGCGCTGGCACACCGCAAAACGATTGGCAGACCGTCAATCGCCTTGACCTCAACTTGAGCGACAAGACGCAAATCTATGTCCGCGGCGTCTACGAGCAAGGATCGACTCCCCTTGGCACGATCAGCTTCAGCCCGTACCAGGGATTCAACACCGGTCAGACGGTCTTTGACCAAAGCTACCTGGGAAGCGTTACGCATACCTTCTCACCGACGCTTACTTCCCAAAGCAAGGTGGTCTTCAATCGCCTCAGAAACGGTGACCAGCCGCTCGGTGAGCAACCTCTCAGTCCGGCTCTGTATTTTACCGACGCAGGCGTGCTTTCGGCGTTCGGTAAGTTTTTCAGATTCCCGGGCTACCTGCCCACCAGTCCTGGCAACGGCATTCCATTCGGCGGTCCGCAAAACTTCCTGCAAGCCTTTCAGGATATGAGTTGGACCCACGGGACCCATACATTCCGATTTGGCGGTCAGTACGTTAACATCCGCGACAACCGCACGTTCGGAGCGTACCAGTATGCTTCGGCAGTTCTGGGAACTAATGCCAGCACGGCACTGAACAACTTCGTGCTGGGCAATCTGCGAAGGTTTACCGTGGCTGCGTTTCCGCAAGGGAAATTCCCCTGCCACAACGACGTAAACACGGGCGCGACAATCGTCACACCTGCCTGTCAAGTGACGACGCCGCTCACATTACCAAACCTCAGCCGCAGCAACCGCTATCACGAGTGGGCTGCTTACTTCAACGATTCTTGGAAGGTGAAGCCGAGGCTCACTCTGAATCTCGGATTGCGGTACGAGTACTACGGCACTCAGCACAACGCAAGGCAGGAGCTTGACTCCAACTTCTATTTTGGAAGTGGGTCTAACCGATTCGAGCAGATTGCCAACGGCCAGATTCTGCTGGCTAAGAATAGCCCGATCGGCAAGCTCTGGAAGCCCGACAAGAACAACTTCGCTCCGCGACTCGGGTTCGCGTGGGACATCTTTGGTAACGGCAAGACGAGCTTGCGCGGCGGCTACGGCATAGCCTACGAGCGCAACTTTGGCAACGTCACATTCAACGTGATTCAGAACCCACCCAATAACGCGACCTTTCAGTTCAATGCGGGCTCTGACGTTGCGACCCTTCCCATCACTCTTGACAACCTCGGGCCGCTAGCCGGCAGCGGAGTGACCAAGATTTTCTCACGAGTGAGCTTGCGCGCTGTCGATCCGAACATCAGGAACGCCTATGCCCACTTCTGGAGCGCGTCTTTTGAGCGCCAGGTCCTCGGCAACTCGGTTGTTTCGATTCAGTATTCGGGCTCGGCAGGCCGTAACCTCTACTCGATTGCGAACATTAACCGTAACGGCACGGAAAATGTTTATCTGCACAAAGGGCCCACGACCGATCTCTTCGGAGATGGGACACAGGTCGGGATCGGTCGCCTCAACAACAATGGGGCTGCCGCCATCAACTTCCGAGGAAGCGACGGCCGGTCTAACTACAACGCGATGATCCTGTCGTTCGACACCACCAGGCTGCGGAATTGGGGTCTTCGCGCGGGAGTCAGGTACACCTACGCAGTCAACAAGGATAACCTAAGCTCGACGTTCAGCGAGTTTGGGAACAACTTCAACCTGGGCTATCTCGATCCGTTTAACCCGAACCTGGATTATGGTTTTTCGGATAACGACATAAGGCACAGGTTCGTAGCGAACTTCACCTGGGAGATTCCGGCGCCTAAGTCTGCAAACGGATGGGTCAAGCAGGTAGTCGGCGGATGGGAGTTCAGCGGCATATACACAGCGAGAAGCGGAGCGCCCTTCTCCGTCTTCGACTGCACGTTCGCGTTCGGGGCTTGCAGCCGCGCAATACTGAGTGGTCCTGTGAACTTCAGGGGAAGCATCAATCACGACTCGGTTGGCGTTGCTGATACTCCGAACCGCTACAAGTTTATTGACCTTGGCGGACTGACACCCGGTGAATTCCGGGACATAAATGGACTGGCTGAGTTCCCACCGTTCCCAGCCAACATGAGCAAGCGCAGCGCATTCCGCGGCCCGGGCGTCTGGAATCTCGATGCTGCCCTGTTCAAGAACTTCCACATAACTGAGCAGAAGCGAATACAGTTGCGGCTTGAGACGTACAACGTCTTAAACCACGCCAACCTGTTCGCCTTGACTGGTGAGGCGGAGGTCAACACCGGATACGTGCCGGCGTCGTTCTTTGGACGTCGCAACGTCCAAATCGCCGCCAAGTTCATCTTCTAACTTCCAGTCTTTTGGAAGTCAGCTTGGGGAGCCGATCCGGCTCCCCTTTTCTCTTTCCTTTTCTCGTTGTCGGTGTCCTCAAGTATGTCGAGGCTTCTGTCGGCCGATGATCAGACTGCATCCGTTCATCGCCTTTGATTGCCGAAGCGTATTCTTGATAAGATATTGTTCCTTCAAAATCATTCTCAATCCGATTGCAGAGGTGAGCTTATGCAAAGACTGATGCTATCTTTGTCAATGCTGACGGTGCTCGCGATTTCAGGCCGTGGACTTGCCGTTGATGATAAAGACAAACTGAGCGGAGCCGAAATCGTCAACAAGCACCTGGCGGCCGTAGGAGGCAAGCAGGCGCTGGCCAAGATCAAATCGCGCGTGGCGATTGGAAACGCGACCAAAGACAGCGATCCCGCTGCGCCGATGGCAGTTATGTCGGAAGCGCCGAATCGAGTATCGGCGATCTATCAATTTCAAGGCTTCAACTGGCAGCTCACCTATGACGGCGCCAAATCAATCGTTCGACCGGTCCTGGGCAGAGTCAATGCGCCGGTAATGCAAAAGTACGAGGAAATGCTGGCTACGGGCACGATGTTCAACAGCATTTCGCTTTACAACGTGCTTGCTCAGGGCGACTCCGACAACGCGAAGTTTGAAGCCAAAGGAATGAAGAAAGTCAAAGGTCGTCCCGCTTACGCTGTTGAGATGAGGCGCGGCAAAGATAAAACACTGCTCTACTTTGACGCAGAAACTTTCATGTGGCTGCGCACTGATTACGGCAGTGTCAGTTTCACCAAGGGAGCGACTACCTTGGTGGGGAATAAAGACCAGGAAATCAACTATGACTTCTACGTCGAGACTTCGGACTTCAAGGAAGTTGATGGAGTGAAGCTGCCATTCAGATTCGAGATTGTGGCGACAACTCCCATCCTCAAGCAGAAGAACGTCGGCACAATCGTCGCAACGATCAGCGAATATCGCCACAATATCGCAATCGATCCCAAGATGTTTCAGTAATCGATGTGATTCCCATGCGCTGTTCAACCCCTCTATTTGTCTTGGCGGTAACCGTCATAGCTGTACTTGTGCCTTCACTCCGAGCCTATTCGGATGGCAACATCAGCTACATCCCTTACATTGAAGCCAAGCCGATCCTTGAAGCGTTGAGTGAGGTCTTGCCCGCGCAATTGCGGTCGCCAACTACTGAGAGCATGCCGACCTTGTGGCCGAAATGGGTTGCCAGCCGGGATGCGGAGATTCGCGCTCGCCTGGCTCAAGGCGACGAGGACTCGCTCATTAACTTTCTGCTCTTTGGAACCTCGTTCACTCGCAGTCCGCGTATCACGCTAAATGTGCTGGCGCAGGTTGTTGGCAAGCCCTGGCAAACGGCGCCCACTTTCTCTCCAGAGACTGCGGCATTCGTCAAAGCGATCAGCGCTCGCGCCGACGACCTCCTGCGAGCGATGGCTTCGCCGCGTGGGAACGAACGCCTGCTGTTTGCGCTCCAGCTGATGGAAAGCAAAGGCTACAACGTGAAGTCTCCGGCAAGCCGACAGCAAATCAAAGGCTATCTGGTTTCCAATCTGGCGCGCATGTTGAATGAGCAAGCGGGCTACGCAAGGATATTGGATTCCGCTCGTCTTATGGGGGACCCATCAGCCGAATTCGCGGAGAAATCAAAGCTCTATAGCACTCGTGGACTTTCGTCCGATACCTCGCTGCTCCCCAACTTCGCAATCGAACGAGCGCTAGCGTCGCTCAAAAGTAAAGGGCTTACGGCCCCTGGCAGCGTTCGCCGCGTGGGAATCATTGGTCCGGGACTGGACTTTACTGATAAAGAAGATGGGTACGATTTCTATCCACAGCAAACGATTCAACCTTTTGCAATCATCGACAGTCTGTTGCGGCTGGGACTCGCATCCGCAAGCGATCTAAGAATCGTAACCTTTGATCTGAGCCCGCGGGTCAACGATCATCTGAGGCGCGCCCGCGCGCGAGCCCGTCAGGGCGGAGGCTACACTATTCAATTGCCGCGCGATGCACATAAGCTCTGGACAGGGGAAGCAATAGATTACTGGTCGAGGTTCGGCGAAACGATCGGCGCGGCTGTCTCACCTGTCCCGGTGCCGGCAGGTCTCGGCGATCTTAAAGTTCGCGCGGTGCGCGTACGCCCGGCCGTTGTGTCGCTCATTACGCCCGAGGACATCAACATCGTTCTTCAGCGGCCTGAGCTTCCAGCGGGGCAGGGGTTCGATTTGCTGATCGCCACCAACATACTTGTTTATTACGACTTGTTCGAGCAGTGCCTGGCCTTGGCCAACATCGAAAGAATGCTGAGGCCAGGAGGATTCCTGCTCTCAAACAATGCCGTGCTGGAACTCCCAAGCTCTTCAATGCACTCAGTCGGTTACGAGACGGTTGTTTACTCGGACAGGCCCAACGACGGCGACCATATTGTTTGGTATCAGCGGGCGCCGTTGCCAGCCCGAGCCGGACTTCTTGGCGACTCTGGTCCGTGGTATTATGCGACCGGTCTCCGTAACCCAATCCGTTCATTTCCATTTTCGCTCGCTCAGACAAGGAGGTGAAAGATGTTTCGCTCACAACTAATTTCGTACCGGTTAGCGACCGCTGCTCGAGCGATGCTGGTTATTGCGATATGCGCGGTTGCAGCCTGCGCGCAATCAGGTGGAATTGACCCTGATCCGGGCGATCCAGGGACGGGCGGAAAGAACAGTATTCAGGGTCGCATCTTCGTTCGCGGAGGAGGTCGTCTGGCACAACGCGCAAAGGTGAAGCTTTTGAGCCTGGCCAGCGGCGAGCAGTTTCTGATGTCGGATGACAGCGGCGCGTTTATGTTTAGACGGCTTCGCGGTGGTACGTATACGGTCGTAGTGGAAGCAGGAGAGCAGTTTGAGAAAGCAACTGAGACAGTTGACATAATTGAACCGATGCGAAGAAAGGACGACTCGGGCGTCAATATCTCAGTAACCATCTACGTCGAACCAAAACGAAGCCCAAGCAACGGCACTGTTGGAACCATCGATGCCTCTGCGGGCCTGGTTCCGGACGCGGCAAAAGATCTCTACAAGCAAGCCGTCGAATCAGCCAAGTCGGGCGATAGAAAGAAAGCGATTGACGAGTTGAAAGAAGCCCTTGCGATCTACCCGAATTTTATGACAGCGCTCAATGAGCTTGGCGTTCAGTACATCGCTCTCAAGCAATTCAAGGAAGCGGCTGAAGCCTTGCGCACAGCTATCAAAATAGCTCCTGAGGCGTTCCATCCGCGACTCAATTATGGCATCGTGTTAGTGAATTTGAAGAACTACAAAGATGCCGCGACACAGTTGCAAATCGCGGTTCAAAAAGACAGTTCCTCAGCGACCGCTCATTTTTATTTTGGCCGAGCGCTAGTGAGTCTCGGATCTTACGACGCCGCCGAGAAGGCGCTGCGGCAGACTATCAGCATCGGCGGCGAGGAAGCTACCGAAGCGCACCGCTATCTCGGCGCCGTTTATATCGAGAAGCACGACAGCCCAAGAGCCGCCGACGAGTTGGAGCAATACCTAAAGCTCGCGCCAAAAGCTAAAGACGCCGATAAGATTCGCGTGATCATCAAAGATTTGCGTGCTCAGGCTTCCGCAAAATAGAGCACGGATCCTGTATTGGAGTGCGGGCGAGTCTTCGAGACCCCGCTTTAGCTTTTCAGTTTCCAACCACCGAGCCAAAGCGGGGTCTCGAAGATTCGCCCCGCGCTCCAAGGTTTCAAAGTCCATGCCTTGCATTGGAATCTGTGAGTGATATAATCGCTACGTCACGGCGGTTCTTTTTCAACGTTCGTACGAAACTGTTCTAAGCTGACGCTGTGGCGCACTGTCAATTCTGACTTTCATATTCCTCCTCGGCTTCATATATCGACGCGCCGCACAGCCGTTTGGCTGACGAACAGACACTCAGCGCACGCGTTAGGCCGAACTGATCGCTAGCCAATCGCTTCGTGGCACATATCACTCACTAAACCTCCCGCCAGAAGGGCGGCCGGGTTGCGACTCGGAAATCAGGTTTGCCTTTAAGGTAAACATCAGGAGGAACACGCATGCGATACTTGAAGACGATCACGCTCACTCTGTTCCTGCTCTTCAGCGTTTTTGCGGTTTCTCGCGCGCAGACTGCGGCCACGATCTCAGGCACAGTGACAGACCCTAACGGCGCAATTGTGCCGGGGGCCATCGTCTCGCTGCTCGATACCGCAACCAACCAGGAGCGCAAACAGACCACAAACGACGCCGGGCAGTACTTGTTCACAGGGATCTCGCCCGGTATCTACAGGATCACCGTCACGATGCAGGGCTTTCGACAGGCGGTGATAGCTTCTCAAAAAATCGACGTCGCGAAGCAGTACTTAGTCAACGTGTCGCTGGAGGCCGGAGCTATTACGGAGAAGGTTGAGGTCACCGCTGCCAGCGGAGCCGAGTTGCAGAAGCTCGATGCCACGGTAGGCAATGTCATCAGTTCCGATGCGCTGTCAAGGCTTCCGAGTTTGACCCGTGACGCGACGGCGCTGCTCAATCTTCAGCCGATGGTCACGCCCGGCCGCAGCGAAGGCGAAGGAACGGGCGGACAAGTTGCCGGCGCGCGCAGCGACCAGAATACCTTCATGATCGACGGCGGCGACGCCACCAGCAACACCGAAGGTAATGGCGCCTACAACACTGGATTCGCCGGGACGCCGCGAGCGGTCGTTCCCACGCCCGCCGAAAGCCTTGAAGAGTTCCGCGTCAACACCAACAACCCGAATGCGACCTTCGGCCGTTCGATGGGCGCTCAGGTGAACCTGGTAACCAAGCGTGGAACCAACACGCTTCACGGTTCCGTTTACGAGTATCACCAAAACGACAACCTCAACGCTAATACCTTCACTCGCAACCGGCTGGGCCAGAAAGACCCCGAGTTGAAGGACAACCGCTTTGGGCTGTCGTTGGGTGGTCCGATCTGGAAGAACAAGACTTTCATTTTCGGTCACTACGAAGGGCGGCGTTTCCCGCAGTCCGGAGACATTCTTCGGCTCGTGCCCACCGATACATTCAGGGCAGGAATTCTGCGCTTCCGTGACGCGGCGGGGAATGTCCAGAGCTTCAGTCTCGGTACCTCCACGGCGTGCGGACCTGCAAACAACAGCAAGTGCGACCCTCGCAGCAAAGGCATCAGCCCGGTGATCTCAGCCGAGTTGGCGCTCTTGCCGTCGGGCAACGATCCATCGTCCGGTGACGGGCTGAACACGATAGGGTTTCGGGCGGCGGCGCCTTTCTCGCTCAAAGAAGATTTCGGTGTCATTCGCCTCGACCACAACATCTCAGATAAGTGGCAGTTCATGTCAAGCTATCGCTATGGCAGAACTGAGCAGCCGACGTTGGCTCAGATTGACATTAGAGGTGGGCAGCCCAAACCCACTTCGCTCAGGCCGCTACAGCCGCGCTATGTTGTAGGCGGTGTTACAGGTCAACTAACGCCGCACGTTACCACCGACATCCGATTCAACTGGTTGCGGCATTGGTGGGAGTGGTCTACTCAAAAGCCCTTCCCTCAAGTGCAGGGGACTGCTGCGGCTCTTGCGGTGGCAGGCGAGGGCGTCAATAGCTTCATCGATGAGCCCATCAACATCGACACCCAGAACGCCCGCGGCCGAATCTGGAACGGAAGAGACTACACTTGGCAAGACACCACGAGCTGGGCTAAGGGCGAGCATACCTATCAGTTCGGAGGCCGCTATACCCATCAAAACATCATCCATCAACGAGACGACAAAGTGGTGGGTGGTCTCACTTCGCTGATCTACCAGGTGACCAAAGGTTCCAACGTTGTTATCCCTGCGGCCAACCGACCGCCGACATGCGGGGCAGGAGTAACCACCAACTGCCTTCAGACCGGCGACGTCAGCCGCTGGAATGTGCTCTACTCCGCGATGCTGGGGATAATTGACAGGGCCACGGTCCTGGCCACTCGCAACGGTAAGCTGGAGCTTAACCCGCCCGGCACTCCCTTGCGCGAGGAGGTCAAGGTCAACGCTTTCGAGTTGTTTGCGAATGACATTTGGCGAATCAAGCCGTCACTCACGTTGAGCTACGGCCTGACCTACAACGTACAGTTGCCTCCGACCGAGAAGGACGGCAAACAGACGTTGATGGTTGACACCGGCAACAGCAACAAGGTCATCAACGTTCGTGACTTCCTCAAAGCGCGCGAAGCGGCTGCCAACAACGGCCAGGTCTACAACCCGGTGATTGGCTATCTGCCGGTGCGCGAGACCGGACGCAAGTACCCCTATGATCCCGACTGGAACAACCTCGGTCCGCGTGTTGCAGTTGCCTGGAATCCATCGTTCAAAGATGGTTTGTTCGGGAAGGTATTCGGCGATCGCAAGACTGTGTTGCGCGGGGGGTACGCCTTGAGCTATGACCGTATCAACGGAGTGGGCATCGTGATGGTGCCGATCCTCGGCGTCGGTTACGGTTTGACGCTCACCTGCCAGGGCCCGAACACCGCTGGTCAGTGTCTCGGTGGCGGTGGAACCAATCCCACAACTGCGTTCCGAATCGGGATTGATGGCAGCACCATTTCGTTGCCGACGATTCCCACCGCTAAGCTGCCAATAACTCCTGGCGTCAACAGCAATCCGGAGTTCCTGTCATTCCAGATTGATCCCAGGCGGCAGATAGGCGCGTCGCATGGATGGGACTTCACCATCCAACGCGAGATGCGCGGAAACATGTTGCTCGAAGTGGGCTACGTGGGCCGCGTGACGCATGGCTTGTATCAAGGGCTCGATCTGAACCAGGCTCCCTTCTTCATGAAGGACCCGAAGTCGGGCCAGACATTTGCTCAGGCCTTTGACGCGGTTGCCGCGGCAGTCAGAGCTGGAAGCAAAGTTCCCTCACAGGCGTGGTTTGAGAATATGCTGAAAGGGAGCGCCTTCTGCACGCCCGGTTGCACTGCGGGGCTAGTGGCGGATCAGGAGAGCGCGTTTTCTACGGGTGCGGTGTACGACCTGTGGAGATCGATTAACGACAGCCTGGTGACTGGTCCGGCAATCATCGATTCAATCGAGATGCTGTACATGATCAGTGACACGGGCCGCTCAGACTATCACGCCGGGTTCGTGACGTTGACCAAGCGGTTCTCGCGCGGCCTGACGTTCGGGTTCAACTACACGCTCTCGAGGGCGCGAGACATGATCGGGATCAATCAAAACTCGCTCAACTCCGCTACGAATGCGTACAATCTGGAGTATGATTTCGGCCCCGCCATCTTCGACCGCCGGCACACCTTGAACGCGTACTGGTATCATCAGCTACCGTTCGGGCGCGGTGGGCACTGGTTCGACAAGGTGATCGGAGGGTGGTACACGTCCGGAATCTTCACCTACGCTAGCGGGCTGCCACTCGATTTCCTTCAGGGAGTGTGTCAGGAATTTGGTCAGGGGATCTTTGGAAACTGCGACGCAATGGTTCCGACCAGCCACCTCAGCACTTCTGTGCATAAGGGTGTCGTTGGCTCAGGCGGCGTCGGCACCAATGCTGCTGGTCGAGGCACCGGACTGAACCTGTTTGCGAATCCCGAAGCGGCCTACCAAAGCTTCCGGCAGATTCGCATTAGCGAAGATACAAACCGTCATCGCGGCGCAATCCGTGGACTGGCCCGCTGGAACGTTGACATGTCAATCGGCAAGGAGACGACGATAACAGAACGAGTGCGCGTCCGCTTCTCTGCCGACTTCACTAACATTTTCAACCGCGCGGAGTTCGTCGATGCCTCTGGCGACACCTCGATACTTGATTTCACTAATCCGGCAGGTTTCGGCGTTTTGACTGCGCAGTACAACCAGCCGCGCTTTATCCAACTCGGATTCCGCGTCGTTTGGTAATCAGGACGTTGGGATGAGCGAGGGAGCCTTCGGGCTCTCTCGCCTTCTTTGATGGTTCTGCATTCTGAGGTCACAAACTCGCCGAGGGGAGAAGCTCAAAACTCAAAAATAGCGAGTGGCTGGCCGCTACGATGCAACGGCAA
>DASXSR010000052.1:0-6333 GCA_036505875.1 Blastocatellia bacterium
GCCGCAATGGATGAGCGGATCAAGGTCAGCGTCGTTAGCGGCTACTTCAACACGTTTCGTGACAGCATCCTGAGCCGGTCACACTGTATTGATAACTACGTGCCTGGAATTCTTAACTACGTAGAGATGTACGACATAGCAGGGCTGATTGCGCCGCGGTGGCTGTTCGCAGAGTCGGGCACGCGCGATCCGATCTTCCCGATTGAAGCAAGCAGGACGGCTGTCAAGAAGGCCCAGCACATATACGAAGTGTTTGGCGTGCCTGAAAGAATCGGGCACGAAGTCTTTGAGGGCGAACACGAATTCCACGGCATCGGCGCCTTCGCATTTCTGAAGAAGTGGCTATAATCTGGAGCGCTGCGAGAGAGCACGTAGTAACGAATTTATTCGTTTGTTCTTGGCAGAACGAATAAATTCGTTACTACGTGTATGGCGCCTCTCTCCAAAGGAGGTCAATGATGTTGCGCAGATCTCTCTTGCTATCTACTTTGGTTATCCTTTCATCCGGGGTTGATCGGACGGTTCACGCGCAGAACGCCAGGGAGATTCCGCGCGAATGGATTGATCCCGACACTGGCCATCGCGTCGTCCGTTTATCGGATGAACCGGGGAGCGCGAGCCTATACTTTCATCAGAACGCCTACACCCCGGATGGCGAACGCCTGATCATCACGACGCCCGCGGGGCTTTCGGCGATCAACCTGAAGACTCAGGCGATTGAGAAGATCGTCGACGGACGAGTTGGGATCATCATCGTCGGGCGAAAGACGGGACAGGTTTATTACGTGAAGGATCATGTTGTTTATGCTACTGATCCGAGGACTCGCGTCACCCGAGAAATCTCAAAGCTGCCGATAAGGGCTTCGGTAACGACGGTCAACGCCGATGAGACGCTGTTGGGAGGCGCGATCACGGAAGGCACGCCGCCGGCGGCAACAGGGCCGCGTGCGGACAACTATCCCGGCAAGGGCGACATGATGGAACGACGTCTCGCCGCCCGAATTCCAATGCAGCTCATCAGTATCAACACCAAAACCGGCGAGGTGAAAACCTTGTTGCGGGGCACGGATTGGTTCAACCACATTCAGTTTTCACCGACTGATCCTGCTCTGTTGATGTTTTGCCACGAAGGACCGTGGCACAAGGTCGATCGCATCTGGACCATTCGCGCCGACGGCACGGGGCTCACAAAGATTCACACCCGCACGATTAACATGGAGATCGCGGGCCACGAGTTCTTCAGCGCCGACGGCCGAATGATCTGGTACGACTTGCAAACTCCGCGCAGCGGAGTCTTCTGGGTTGCGGGGTACAACGTTTCGACCGGCGAAAGGATTTGGTATCACCTCGAACGAAGCGAGTGGTCGGTGCATTTCAACGTCTCGCCCGACGGAAAGCTCTTCGCGGGTGACGGCGGAGGGCCAAACAGCGTCGCGGCTCCCGGAAACGGTCAGTGGATTTACTTGTTCCGCCCTGAAATCGTGGTGGATCGCACGGACGGCGCAGTTCCGAATTTGAACGACCTCATCAAGCCTGGTGTCTTCAAGGCTGAAAAGTTGGTCAATCTTGCCAAGCACAACTACAGCCTCGAGCCGAACGTGACTTTCACTCCCGATATGAAGTGGATCGTTTTTCGATCAAATATGTTCGGGCCAACTCACGTCTTTGCCGTCGAAGTGCAAAGGACAGCCGCTCCAGTATCCTCTCGAGAGTCAGCCAAATAAGTCGGGCATCCCATGTTTCGAGCGCTGAGCATTTTGGTCTGCCTTTCTCTTTTCTGTGCGATCCCGTCTCAAGACTTCGCACAAGCTGCTGAGCGCAGGCCGAACATAATTTTCATCCTGGCCGACGATCTGGGGTACGGCGATCTCGGGTGCTACGGACAAAAGATGATCAGTACGCCAAACCTGGATCGAATGGCGAGAGAGGGAATTCGCTTCACGAACTTTTATGCGGGTAGCACAGTCTGTGCCCCGTCGCGCGCGAGCCTGATGACTGGACTTCATCAGGGGCATGCTTACATTCGCGGAAACGCGACTCTCGTGCCGGTGCCGGGTCAGAGTGGGCAAGCGGCTCGACCATTGTCTTTGCGACCGCAGGATGTGACGGTAGCTGAATTGCTCAAGGCCGCGGGATACTCCACAGGTCTCATCGGCAAGTGGGGATTGGGTGAGCCTGAAACAACCGGCGTTCCTAACCGCAAAGGGTTTGATTATTTCTTCGGCTACCTGAATCAAACTCACGCGCATAATTATTATCCCGACTATCTTTGGCGCAACGAGCAGCGCGTCCCGCTTGCGAAAGGCATGTATTCGCCTGATCTTTTCACAGGCGAAGCGTTGGAGTTCATTCGCCACAATCGCGCGCAGCCTTTCTTTCTTTATCTTGCCTACACGATCCCGCACGCCAACAACGAGCTGCGTCGAGTGACTGGAAACGGCATGGAAGTGCCGACCGATGCGCCTTACTCAGATAAACCATGGCCGGCACAGCAGAAGAATTACGCAGCGATGGTCACTCGCATGGATGCCGACATTGGGAAGGTTCTTGGGTTGCTTAAAGAGCTGGCGTTAGACGATGACACGGTCGTGTTCTTCAGCAGTGACAACGGTCCGCAGGGCGTAGGCGAGGGCGGGTTCAATCCGGATTTCTTCGCGAGTCACGGCTTATTTCGCGGCATTAAGCGCGATCTGTATGAAGGCGGCATTCGCGTGCCGATGATCGTGCGATGGAAAGCCAAAATCAAGGCGGGGCAAACGAACGGTCATGTGTGTGCCGGATGGGATTTCATGCCGACGGCGGCAGCGCTCGTGGGTGTTAAGCCTCCGACAGGCATTGATGGCATATCAATGCTGCCGTCTTTTCTCGGACAGAAACAGAAGGACCACGAATACCTCTACTGGGAGTTTCACGAAGGCGGATTCGCGCAAGCCGTCCGACTGGGCAATTGGAAAGCGATTAGAAAGGGTAAGAGCGGACAGATCGAATTATACGATCTTCAAACCGATATCAAAGAGTCGCGTGACGTTTCGGCCAGTCATCCGGAGATCGCCCGGCGCGTCGAAGAGATCATGAAGTCTGTCCGCATAGAATCCGAGTTCTGGCCCGCAAGGTGAGATGAACGCGATCGATATGAACTCACGCGCAACCAGACATCTCAGGGGTTTCATCGCCGCCAGCGTCGTTCTGGCCTGCCTCGCTCTTGTTGAAGCCGCCCAACCCACGGGCCTCGATCAACTCCGGCGTGGGTTCGAGCGCCCACCCGATGACGCCAGGATCATGATGCGCTGGTGGTGGTTCGGGCCTGCGGTGACCAAGCCCGAACTCGAGCGCGAAATGCGGATGATGAAAGAGGGCGGCATCGGCGGCTTCGAGGTGCAACCGGTTTATCCGCTTGCGCTCGACGATTCGGCCACCGGCATCAAGAATCTTCCTTTTCTTTCCGACGAATTCATCGAAGCGCTGCGGTTTACAAATGAAAAGGCGCGAGAGCTGGGACTCAGAATGGACCTGACGCTCGGCAGCGGATGGCCTTACGGCGGGCCGCAGGTTCCGATCGGCAACGCCGCAAGCATGCTGCGCGTTGAGCGCGTGAAGGTGGATGGAAGCTCACATCGAGTGAAAGTACCAAACATTACGGACGGAGAAAAGCTGCTCGCGTGTTTTCTGGGGCGCGGTCAAGGCGCTTCTCTTGTCGGTGAAAGCATGCGCGAGATGACTGACATCACGGACGGAATGGTTCAGCTTCCAGAGAATCTCCAGGGGCCGCACGAGGTGATGTTCTTCAATTCGAGTCGAACAGGGATGCAGGTGAAGCGACCTGCAGTCGGAGCCGAGGGCTTCGTGCTCAACCACTACGATCGCGCATCTACTGACAACTATTTGAAGAGCGTCGGCGATAGGTTGATGCAGGCATTCGGCGCGGGTCCTCCTCACGCGATCTTCTGCGACAGCCTTGAGGTTTATAACTCGGATTGGACGCCGGACTTTCCCGAAGAGTTTCGCAAGCGGCGCGGTTATGATTTGAAGCCTTATTTGCCTGCGCTGGTCGTTGACATCGGACCGAAAACCGCGGCCATCCGCCACGACTGGGGACAAACGCTCACCGAACTCTTCAACGAGCGGTTTCTTGTGCCTATGCGAGAGTGGGCGCAGCGCAATCACGCGCGGTTCCGTATTCAATGTTACGGTATTCCTCCTGCAACTCTGTCGAGCAACGCTGTCGCCGATCTGCCCGAAGGCGAAGGGCCGCAGTGGAAGATACTGCGCGCATCGCGTTGGGCTTCTTCGGCGAGTCACATCTATGGCCGTCCGGTAACTTCTTCGGAGACGTGGACGTGGCTGCACTCGCCGTCATTTCGCGCCACGCCGCTGGATGTTAAGGCCGAAGCTGACCTGCACTTCTTGCAAGGGATCAACCAACTGATCGGTCACGGCTGGCCGTACACGGCAGAAGGCGTCGAGTATCCCGGCTGGCGCTTCTATGCCGCGGGCGTATTCGACGAGAAGAACCCGTGGTGGATCGTTATGCCTGACCTCGCGCTTTATTTGCAACGAGTGAGTTTCTTATTGCGGCAGGGGCGGCCCGCAAACGACGTTGCGCTTTACTTGCCGAACAGCGACGCGTGGGCGCGCTTCTCCGCCGGGCGGGTGCATATGATCGAGCAGTTGCGCGAACAGATCGGGCCGGACATCGTGGCAAGAGTTCTCGAAGCGGGCTACGATCTCGATTTCTTCGATGATGACGCGCTGAAGCAAGTCGGTCGAATCGAGAAGGGCGCGCTTGGTCTGGGTGAGAATAAGTACAAGGTTGTCATTCTCCCCGGCGTTGAGCGCATACCGCTCGACACGCTTCGTCGATTGGAGGAATTCGCTCGGGGCGGAGGAGTATTGATCGCAACTCGCCGACTTCCGGCACTAACGCCGGGTTTCATGACGACGGAGGCGGAGCAGAATCAAATCCGCGAAATGTCTCGACGCTTATTTGAAGGTTCATCTGCTCCGGCGCGCTTCATGGCGGATGAGAATCAACTCGCAAGCAAGCTGACGAGTTTGCTGCGACCTGATGTGTCGCTCTCACCTTCTGTTCCAGACATTGGGTTCGTTCATCGAAGGACGGCAGACGCCGAAATCTATTTCCTGGCAAACACGTCAAATACGCGCCAGCAAGCGAGAGCCACGTTTCGAGTTGACGGCACTCAAGCGGAATGGTGGGACCCTTTCACCGGAAACGTATCGCTCGCGGAATCGCAAAGGGCGCCGGACGGCGGTGTCGCGGTTCAACTCGACCTGGAGCCGTATGGCTCGCGCGTCCTGGTTTTCACGAAACGGAATGAGCAGGTCGCTAACGCTCCCGGTACTGTGCCACGGACCACGATCCACAATCCGCAATCAATAGATTTAAGCACCGGCTGGCGAGTTTCGTTCGGACGTGATGGCAAACCGATTGTGATGGAACATCTTCGGTCATGGACCGATGACGACGCGACGCGTTATTTCTCGGGATTGGCGACTTATGAACGAGATGTGAGGGTGCCGGAAAGCATGCTTCAGAGCGGGCTTGTGGTAAGACTTGATTTTGGCGAAGGACAACCAATCGCGCCGCAAACGCTGCGAAGCGGCATGCAAGCGTGGCTCGATGCTCCGGTGCGCGAAGCGGCGGTCGTGTACGTGAATGACCGACGCGCAGGGTCGGTGTGGTGTCCACCTTACTCGATAGACGTTACGCGCCTTCTGAGCCGCGGTGAAAACCATATACGGATTTTGGTCGCCAACACGGCTATCAATCATATGGCGGGACACAGCTTGCCCAGCTACCGGCTGCTAAACCTGCGATACGGCGAGCGCTTTCAGGCGCAAGACGTGGATAAGGTGCAGCCCGTCCCGTCCGGGCTGCTGGGTAGCATTCGATTGATCGCCTCAGAGCGATGACAAAAGAATGAGAGTCCGATGATCAAGCTCATGCATGTTCTTTGTCTCAGTTTCTGCCTCATCGCGTCGCTTGCGTTGACCATTCACGTTGACGCGAAGTGGCCGCCGCAAGCAGCGCAGCAGCCCCGATACGAGTTCCCGCTCTGGCCCGACGGCGCACCCGGCGCTTTAGGCAAAGAACCTAAAGACATTCCCACCCTGACTCCTTACTTCGCTCCGCCGGCGAAAGCGACCGGCGCGGCGATCGTCATTTGTCCCGGCGGCGCATACGCCGGACTCGCGCCGCACGAGGGCTTCCATTACGCGCTCTGGCTGAACGAGCAGGGAATCACAGCCTTCGTGCTCAAGTATCGACTCGGCACTGGCGGCTACAAACATCCGGCGATGATGCAGGACGTGCTT
>DASXSR010000053.1:0-7110 GCA_036505875.1 Blastocatellia bacterium
TACCAGTATCCGCAATGATGTCAGATAAGCTTTAGCTTGTCGCGATAAACCTGCGACGTTTTGCGCCGACGACAAGCTGAAACTTATCGGACAAGCAACAGGAGGCAGAAGATGGCGGACGAGGTTCACCCACCGCACGGCGAGGTTCATCGTCACCCGGCGCCGACGGGGTTTATCCGAAAATACGTATTCAGCACCGATCACAAAGTCATCGGCATACAGTACTGGTGCCTGGCCTTGTTCTCGGTGTTCGTCGGCATGGCGCTTTCGCTGCTGATGCGGTTGCAACTCGGTTGGCCCGGTCAGGAATGGGGATTTCTCAAGACACTTTTCCCGCACGCCGCCGAAAACGGGACCTTCTCGGGAGAGTTCTATCTCTCGCTGCTGACGATGCACGGCACAATTATGGTCTTCTTCGTACTGACGACAGCGCCACAAGGCGGGTTCGGCAATTACATTCTCCCAATTCAAATCGGCGCGGCGGATATGGCCTTCCCCGTTTTGAACATGATGTCATTTTGGATTACCTTCGCCGCGCTGGCAGTTCTTATCTCCGCCTTCTTCATTACCGATTCGAACATGATAAATGTGATCGGCCCGATCGGTGGATGGACGGGTTATGCGCCCTTGAGTGCGCTCGGCGAAAGAGCCGGGCCGGGACAAGGGACCGGCGTGATCCTATGGATCACCAGCATCGCGTTGTTCTGCATTGCGTCGCTGCTTGGCGCTCTGAACTTCATCACGACGATGTTGAACATGCGAGCGAAGGGAATGTCGCTGTTGCGATTGCCGCTGACGTGCTGGGCGTGGTTCACGACCGCAGTGCTTGCGTTATTGTCGTTCCCGGTCTTGCTAGCTGCTGGGATCCTGTTACTGCTTGATCACCTTGCGGGTACAAGCTTCTTCATTCCAGGAAACGAATACGTGAGCGGACAGTTAGTGAAAGAGCACGCGGGCGGCTCGCCGATCTTATGGCAGCACCTGTTCTGGTTCTTTGGTCATCCCGAAGTGTACATAGCCATCCTGCCGGGCATGGGATTGACTGGGCACATACTGGCGACGTTCGCGCGCAAGCCCGTCTTCGGCTATCGCGCGATGGTGTTCGCAATTTTCGCTATCGGCTTATTGGGGTTCTTCGTTTGGGGCCACCATATGTTTATCAGCGGCATGAGTCCCTATTCGGCGATCGCTTTCTCGCTGGTGACGCTGACGATCGGCGTGCCTTCGGCAATCAAAACTTTCAACTGGCTCGGTACCCTGTGGGGCGGACAGATTCGGTTCACGACGCCGATGCTCTTTGCGATAGGGTTCGTGTCGCTGTTCGTATCGGGCGGAATCACTGGCCTGTTCCTCGGTCAGACCTCGATCGACATTCCGCTGCACGACACCTACTTCGTGGTTGGTCACTTCCACCTGATCATGGGAGTTGCGGCGATCTTCGGGATGTTTGCTGGCACATATTTTTGGTTCCCGAAGATGTTCGGCAAGATGATGAACGAAGGCTTGGGCAAGATTCACTTCTTGCTCACTTTCGCTGGAGTAAACGCGATCTTCATTCCGATGCACATCATGGGAATGGCCGGGCAAACTCGGCGCTACTCGTTCCATTGGAACCCCGTGACGGGCGAGGGCTTGCACTATTTGAGCAATATGACTCCGCTGACGCGGTTCGTTTCAATCGCGGCTTTCGTCACCATAACTTCCCAGGTGATCTTCTTGGTCAATTTGGTTTGGAGCTGGGTGAAAGGACCAAAGGCTTCAGAGAACCCGTGGGAGGCCACGTCGCTCGAATGGACGATTCCGTCGCCGCCGCCTCACGACAACTTCGCGGGCATCGAGCCCGAAGTTCATCGCGGAGCTTATGAGTACAGCGTGCCAGGCGCGTCGAAGGATTACTTGATGCAGACGGACGCGGAACCGGCAGAGGTGCATGGAGACTGAGAGGAGTGCCATCTACTTTAACAACTGACATCGGAATCAAGCCGGGCGTGGGCGGTGGTCTGGGTTCCGGGGGCAGCGGCGAGCCGTTCCCTCCCGGGCCTGACGGCACGAAGGACTGGCCGCCGGGATGGACTCGCGAAGATGCGCGTGAGCCTCAGAAGTATCGCATCGGCATGTGGGTCGCGCTGGCAAGCATTCTGATGCTGTTTGTCGCGCTGACCAGCGCTTACATCGTTCGCAGCGTTCCGGCTCTTAGTGGCGGTCCCGACGACTGGGCGCCAATCGAGATGCCTCGCGTGCTGTGGGTTAACACTGTGATTCTCGTGGCGAGCAGCCTCAGCGTGGAACTCGCGCGGCGCGCGCTCGCGCGAAACGAGTATGACCGCTTCAAAGGTTGGATAAGTATCACCACCTTGCTGGGGGTCGCGTTTCTAGCGGGGCAGTTGATGGCGTGGCGGCAGCTTGCAGCTCAAGGCGTTTACGTCAATAGCCACCCTCACAGCTCGTTCTTTTATCTGTTGACCAGCTTGCACGGATTGCATTTGCTCGGCGGCGTGATTGCACTTTCGTACGTGACTGTGGGAGCGTTTCGCATGCGTATCGGCTTCAAGCGACGCGCGGCGGTGAACATCACCGCGATTTATTGGCACTTCATGGATGGGTTGTGGATCTATCTCTTTGGGCTGTTGTTCTTCTTCAGATGACAAACGAGCGGAGGCAAACAGATGGCGGAAGCTAGAGCAGAAGGTGTTATGCCGAATGACTGGAGCGGAGGAACGCTTCCTTACCGAGTCGGACATCGCAAGCTTGGGATGTGGCTGTTCATAATGTCGGACTCGCTGACCTTTGGCGCGTTGCTGGTGACCTACAGCTATGCGCGCGTCGCAAGCGTCAACTGGCCCACGCCGTTTCCGTTCAGCCCAAGCATAATCTTCTCGACCGCAATGACCTTCGTGCTCCTGTCCAGCTCGCTGACTATGGTGTTCGCGGTGTCGGCCTCGAAGCGTCAAAAGAGGGCGACCGCGCGAAAGTGGATAGCTGCGACGATGGTGTTGGGGCTTACATTCATCGTGCTTCACTTGATGGAGTGGAATCACCTGATCGGCGAGGGCCTGACCCCGTTCGAGCTTCCGGGGGAATGGGTGAAGGTTTTTCCGGGCGCATCGCCGCTGTTTGGCTCGGCGTTCTTTGGCATCACCGGGCTGCATATGTTCCACGTCTTTACGGGCGTTTGTTATCTCGGCGTTATCGCCGCACGGATCAAGAAGCTGAACGACGACGTCGAGGTAGCGGGACTTTACTGGCACTTTGTCGACCTGGTTTGGATGTTTGTGTTTCCGTTGATCTATTTATTGTCGGTCGATTACAGCGGCGTGCTGGCAAAATAACTTGTGAGGACAAGAAATGGTGGAGGCGAAGCAGAGAGAAGTCGTGATTTTGAACATGGTCCTGCTGGCGCTGGCGGCGCTGTCATTAGGCGTGGCGGTGTGGGACGTGTTCTCGGATACCTTCAGAGCGGGCACCGACGATCTGTTTTTGGTTCTGGTTTGTCTGATGCTGGCGCTGCTGTTCGCTACGCCGCCGCTGCTTTGGGCGCGCGCCAACGGATTGTTGAAGAACCCGTTCGCCGAAGAGGCTGTCGCTGAAGGAGGAGTGGAGATGGAGGTTGTTCACGAAGCGCACGGCGGCAGCGACCGCCAAAACATTTACGTGTGGGGCGGACTGCTCGGGCTCACGATCTTCGAAGTTTTTCTGGCATACATTAAAGTCCCTCTGACGCTGATGGTGATAATCTTGATGGGCGCTTCGATCATCAAAGCCGCGCTGATCGTGGCTTACTTTATGCACCTGAAGTTCGAGCGGCTGAGCCTGATCCTGACCATCGTGCCGACGCTTGTCGTGCTGCTGTGCTTGTTTGCTATACTTTTCCCGGACAGCTTCCGGCTGCAGAAAATGAGGCCGTCCGAGCCGCTGCAGAGCGTGGAGCAAAAGCAAGAAGGGTAAGTTTGATGAAAATCGCGCGGGTACTATTAGTAGTTGTTTTTGCGGCGAGTATAGCACTGGTTGCCGCAAGCCCGGCACTTGCCCAATGCGCAATGTGCAAAGCGGCTGTTGAAGGCTCGACCGACGCGGCCGCTGCGGCCCGTGGATTGAATCTTGCGGCGCTTGTGCTGTTGATCCCTCCGGTGTCGATCTTCGCCGGGATGTTCGGAGTGATCTATCGATACAGAAACGTTCAGGGAAGAAAAGAATAATCCTCAATGTTCGTAGTACTCCCTTCAGGCGGAAGTTCGTAATTCGATCTCGAGTTGTGAATATCGTCATACAAACTTCCGCCTGAAGGCCGTACTACCAACTTTAAGGGGCGGCCACAGAGGGCCGCCCCTACAAGTCTATGTCGATTAGTTTTCTGCCAACCCTCAACGCTGTACTGAACGCGATTACCGGCATTTTGATTGTGACCGGATTTCTGCTGATTCGCCGCAAGCGCGTTGCCGCTCATCGAGCTTGCATGATCGGAGCCGTCACCAGCTCGAGTTTGTTCTTGATCTCGTATCTCGTTTATCACGTCGGTTTCGGGGCGGGCGTGACGCGCTTCATTGGAACTGGAATCGCACGGCCCGTCTACTTCTTCATCTTGACTTCGCACACGATCCTGGCCGCGACGATCGTTCCTTTTGTTATAGTGACGCTCACTCGGGCGCTGCGTGGTTCGTTCAAGCGACATCGGGCGGTCGCTCGGTGGACGTTTCCAATGTGGCTCTATGTTTCAGTCACGGGTGTGATTGTCTACGTGATGCTCTATCATCTCTATCCCTCGCGCTGACATATGTTGAGAACACAATCAACGCCGGCGACGACAAAATGGGAGAGCCTTCGCGATTTGCCATTCGATGACTTCGAGCAGTTGAAAGCAGCGGTGGCAATTCGGAGTTTTAACATCGGCGTCGATTCGCTGGCGGCGGCGGAGTGGGCCGGGCAGTCCAATAGCAGAACCGGGAAGGCGATTGTAGCCGCGCTTTCGCTGCTGTTGATCGTAGCGGCGCTCGCGTCCATCGTAGCGGCGTTGTGGACTCACGAGTATTGGCTGTTGGCGGCGCTGCCAATTCAGGCTTTCACGTTCTACGTCTCCCAATCGTCGTCTCCGATTCACAAGTGGGTAACCATCGCCGGCGCTGCCTCTGTCGCCGTTTTTCTGGATTTGCTGGTCAACGGATTGCCGGTCGCCGCGACGCTGGTGGCCTACGCGGGGTTGACTTTCGCCGCCGTGCGCGCCGCTGGTTACATAACAAACTCAGCGTTCCGCAAAGCGTTGCTCGCGGATGAGCGGCTGTTTGTTGAAGCGTTTTCTCAACGCGCTTGCACGATCCGCAACAATCAAACAAAGCGAGTCTATTCGGCGTAAGACGGATTAATTAGCACCTCGCTGCAGTGAGGCGTGGGTGAGATAACAAAAACAGTGAACAATCATCAGCCTCTTGACGACAACACAAGTTCAGCACGCCGAGGACCGAGCCGCAAGTACCCGTGGGCGATCCTCGTCGTGCTCATTCTGTTCGTAGTGATTCCCTTCCTCGCTTGGTACGGCTCCTGGTTTGGCCGACCGCTTTCGGACGCCAAGATGGGAGAGTATCTTCACGACCAGAACAAACCGCGTAACGTTCAGCACGCGCTTGCGCAGATCGGGAATCGAATCATAGGCGGCGATCAGTCGGTGAAACGCTGGTACTCCGACGTCATTAATGCGACTCATCATCAGCAACCAGAGGTGCGATTGACTGCCGCATGGGTGATGGGTCAGGACAACACCTATCAGGATTTTCATTCGGCGCTGTCGTCGCTCCTTCAAGACCCTGCAACCGTTGTACGCCACAACGCTGCGTTGGGACTTGTCAGATTTGGCGACGCCTCCGCGCGACCGGAGCTGATCGCAATGCTGCAGCCTTTCACGGTGCGAGCCGAAAACGCGGGCTCCGTTGAATTGATCGTGAAAGAAGAAGGCGCTCCTGTAGTTGCAAACGCGCCGCTCGCTAGAATCCGCCAACCCGAGGGAACCACTGTTGAGATCCGGTCGCCTGAATCAGGCCGAGTCGAGATGGTACGCGTTGCGAACGGGGCGCGAGTTGAAGCGGGAAGCGAGCTGATTACGCTGTCGCCCTCGACCGAGCAAGTGTGGGAAGCTTTGCGGGCGCTCTACATTGTCGGCCTGCCTGATGATATTCCGTACGTGCAGCACTACACTCGTCCAGTTGCGAGCATGCCTGACCGGATTCAGAAGCAAGCTACATCGACATTAGAAGCAATAAGAGATCGCGCATCGAAGATTCAGTGAGAGCGGCTCAACCGTTATGGGTTGAGCGTGAAATCAGTCCGCTTCTCCCACTCGCTCGTATCCATCATTTCGATGGCGTCCCATGGGCAGCCTTCGAGAAAGGTTCCCTCGGGACCTTTGCTGGTGCAGAGCTTGCACCCGATGCAGAGATTGGGATCGACTTCAATGCGGCCGGCGGGATAGTAGTCCTGATCGGGCACCCAGTACATGCACTCATCAACCGGGCAATATTCGACACAGGCGGGCGAGCCGGCGCAGCCAGTGCAATTGTCCATGATAACAGCGAGGATTTTGGGCTTCTTTTTCCTGAGGTCGGGCCGTCCGTGTGACATCGGCTCCATCTTCGCAAGCGTTTCAATCATCTCGGCGGCTTCTGCCATTCTATCTCCTGATCAACTTGATTGTCTGGATACTCCACTCGACTGCGTTGGTTTGAATCTACCATAAACCAGCGCAGCATAAAAGCACTGCGCTCCGCTGAAGTAGCCGTCAGCTTCGCTTAGAGTCTGAAACTTGACTGCAATCCCACCCACGGCCGTGGATGGGATTATGCCAAAAAAACAACGCGCACTTTGTGATTGGCAAAAATCATTTTGATCACGGCTGATGACGTGGAGATCTAAAAAGGCGGACGCGAAATGCCGCCGTACGATGAGACGAAGTCCGAGCCAATGCCCGAAGTTTTAACGCCCGCGCAAAGGACGCGGAGGCGAAATTGCCAGGAGTTTGTGACCCGTCGATTGCTTCATCGTCGACATAGACCACGGATGAAACTGATATGACGGGTTCTCACGGCTCACTTGATCTGCCCGTTCGCGCGGGCCTTGTTCAACAGG
>DASXSR010000054.1:0-11180 GCA_036505875.1 Blastocatellia bacterium
CGGTTCGCGTTTTCGGATGTAGTCATGCCGCGACTCAGTCCCTAGCCTAACGCGTGTCCCCGTTCGACCACGCGCGAGCCGAAGACGCGGAAGCGCGGAGGCGTAGCGACACGGCGACTATCCCGCCACTCAAAGCCGCTATCAGAATCAAACCGATCAGATTCATCGCCACGTCTCCGCGTAGCACAGACTTCAGTCTGTATAAAATCGAGCCTGTCCCAACGAAACAGACTAAAGTCTGTGCTACTCTGTCTGCGCTACCCTCTCCGCGTAAACGTACTTCAATCATCGCCGCTAATCTCCGTAGCTCTCGCGAATAGCGCGCGTCGGCACTCTGAACCGCGCGAGCCACAAAGCCAGCAGCCATATCACGCCCGGACTCGCTGACAACAATCCGGACGCAACCATCAATGAGCGCGGGCCAAACCACGTCAACAGCCAGCCCGTCACGATCGTAGAGAGCGCCATCGTCGCAAGCTCCAACGAGCGATCCGTGGTAAACACTCGGCCACGATAATCATCGGGAAGCACTCGCATCATCATTGTTTCTTGAAAGCCGAATTCAGCCCCAAGCACCAATCGACTCAGCGCTACCCAAACCGCCATCGCCGCGAGCCCGGGCATCAACCCCGCCATCGAAAACAGCAGCCCGTGCGCCAGCAGCGCCCAGCCTATGAACCGACCCGCCCGATGCTCATCAGTGATCCAAATACCGACGCGCCGAGTAAGCATCATTCCCAGAAACACGCCCACTCCACCGGCGGTGAACAAGGCGGCTACGCGCCAGTCACCACGATCGCCTGCGCCGGAAGCGAGAACGTGTCCGCCGATTCGATCGAACAGTATCGCGGTCATTCCGCCGCCGGTACCCCAGCCGACGTTGACCAGAATCACCGCTCGCACGAACGGCGTCGCCCATATGTAGCGCATCCCTTCGCGAAGGTCGGCGAAGAAGCCAGCCTTCGCACCTTCCAGCGGCTGCTCGCTTCCGGCAATCGGCGTGATCGCCACCGCTTCCGCCGACATCGGATCGGCAAATTCTGCTCTCGCTTCTGCCGCTACTCGCGCTTGCCGCGTCGCGCTCGCCGGTATAGGCAAGATGAACAAGGCCGACGCGACGAACGACAGCGCATTGACGACGAACGCAGCATTGTAGCCAAACTGCGCAGCCGTCAGACCGCCGAGCGCCGAACCCACCGTGAACTGCAGAAACCGCGTCGAGAACATCAGCACGTTCGCCGTCAGCAGCTCGCGCGAGGTCACGAGATTCGGTATCGACGCATTCTTGGCCGCCTCGAAAAACATCGTGAGAGACGCCATCAAGGCGCTGCACGCGACTACCAGCCACGCCGATCCAATCACACCCGCAAGGACGTAGGTGAGCGCGACTACCGCTCGAATCAGGTCGGTCGCGATCATTATCTGCTTTCGCGAGCGGCGATCGGCGAACACCCCTGCGAGCGGCGCCGCCAGCAAAAACGGCAGCAATCTGGCCACTAGCAGCGCCGTCGTCGCTAGTGGCGAGCCCGACAGCATGCGCACCAGTCCAAGCTCGGCGATGAACGAGAACCACGTGCCCAGCTCGCTGATGACCTGTCCAGCCCACAACCTTCGAAAGTTGCGATTGCCCTTCAACAGTTCGCGGTAACTGATCGTTTTCATGGCCTTCTCCAAGCTTCGCCGGCGAAGTCGATAGACGATCGCGGGCACGATGCGATCGTCGCGTCACTGAAACGTTCCGAACTAGGGCTTGAGGAACTGCCCCAAAAATCAAAAGCCGCCAGCATCAAACTGACGCTGGCGGCTGTCGCGCTTGATGCTGAAAAATTGTTAAGGTCCCGTACGGGCAGTCTCGTCCATAACTGAGAACGGCGTGATGCCAACCGGGCACACTTGCTCGAGGTACGCGCTCCACGCCCTGGGCGCATCGCCGATGGCATCAACTGCTCGTTTGTTGTAGAAACTTTCCATAAAAATCTCTCGCCTGGAGCAGCTAGAGCTTCACCGCTCGTTTGACGAATGACTGAAGATAAACGACTCGAGCTTCTATGTCAACAACTTTATTCACAACTTTATTCAAAATTTTTTTGAGTGCGCGAAAGCGACGACGCTGAACACAGAGAACTATCGATGTCTCTTGACGTGCTCCTTAAGGATGCAACGGTCCATCACGACCGAGAGTCCTGCTTGGAGAGCCCTTCGGGCTGCTTCTTCGTCTATTACTCCTTCTTGCAGCCATACACCTCGCGCGCCGATTCGAATCGCTTCATCGACGTGCCGGCCCGCCTCTTCGCTGCGACGAAATATGTTCACGAGATCGACGCTGTCAGGCACGTCTTCAAGGCGCGCGTAAGACTTCTCGCCGAACACTTCTGTTTCGTTCGGATTGACGGGGACGATCCGATAACCGCATGCATTCATGTACTGGGAAACGCTATTGCTCGGCCTTGCCGGGTCGGATGAGAGACCGATCACCGCGATCGTTTTCGTCTCGCGCAAAATTTCGTCGATCACTTCGGGGCTGTTTATCTCCACAACTCTCCTCCTGAAAAACTAAATTTGCAATTCTCATTTTTTCAACTTTCAATGTTGTCACGCGGTTATTCCTGATCGCTTCAACAGCGACAGATACTTTTCGGGAAAACTTGATGGCCGCCCTTCCGCGTTTATCAACACGTGAAGCGTCTCGCCGGTTGCGATTGCCGTCCCGTCCTCGCGTTCGATTTCGTAGCTGAACCGGAGAGTCCGTCGGGTCAGCTCGGCGATGAAGGTTTTGATGGTCAACTCGTCTTCGTACCGAGCGGGCGTCTTGTAGCGGCAATCCGCTTCTGCAACGATGAGGAACAGTCCGGTCTCGCGTTCCATATCGCGGTAGGAAAAACCGCAGTCGTTACAGTACTGACTTCGACCCACCTCGAACCAGATGAAGTAGTTCGCGTAATAAGCAACTCCCATCTGATCGGTCTCGGCATAACGCACCCGTACGCGAGATTCGGCGGTTCGGCTCGATAAACTGCTTTTTGTTTCCCGTCTCATCTTACCGACTAGGGCTCCGCTTCAAGCGCTACCGCTTCGACCTTCCGGCGAAAGGACGATGCGTCGACGGCTGGGTACCGATAAAGCTGGTCTTCAATTGAATGAAATAGATCAAGGAGGCGCTTGGGTTCTATCAGTCCACGGCTGATCATCTCGCGCAGGTCCTGCATGTCCAGCGTGTGACCGCGCTCGATTTTTGCCAGCGCCTGGGCATAAAAGTCGTAGTGAAAAAATGTGATTTTATCCTCTTGTCCAACGAAGCGGCTACGTTCCTGCCAACCGGGCAGCTCCGGAATAAAGTCATCGGGCGAAGCAAGCTCGATGTTGATCTGAAGACGTTCCTTGAGCTCGGGGACTTTGCGCAGGAGTTCATCACTTTCCGGCACGACTTTCAAGTCGACGTCGATAGTCGAGTCTCTCCATCCAAGCAGCACCGAAGTCGCGCCGCCAACCAAAAAAACACGCGCGGCGCTTTTGGCGCTCTCTCCAAGCGCCTGCATCAACTGTTGCAATCTGGCTGAGGTCACTCTTTGACGCATTCGGCTGCGCGCTCGAAGCTGACAAGTCTTCGGATCAGCGCATTATACCGGCTATGCGCGGAGTCCGATCCCTCTCTTTCGAGCAGATCGTACAATCTATGCTCGGGATTCTCGGGCAGGCTGTCAGGCAGATTGATGCCAAGTCTTTTCAGACGCGGCGCGCCGACCGCCACGAGCAAGGCGGCTACTGTCTCACGGCCTTCTCGCAAGTCTTCAACGCCTGATTCTATCAGTTCATTTCCGGGTAACGCGTCATTCATCTTGGTCGTTGTAATAGTAAGTCCTCGCGCTATTCAGCATCAACCTTGCAGGGGACGCGGCTCGCGTGTCCTGAGTGCGATTGCCGGCGATTCAGCACGCGTCCGCTCCCAGGCAATTTGACTCCGCGCAAACCAAAATCCTATAGTTGCGCTGGGAAGTGGCGCTTATTCTCATCCTCTCCTGAATCGCATCCATGATCAAACGCGCCTTCGGACTTACAACCGACCTCTACGAGATGACTATGGCTGCCGCCTATTTCGAAAACGGCATTCAAGGCAGGGCCATCTTTGAACTCTTTGTCCGCTCGCTGCCCGATCATCGCTCCTTTCTCATCGCGGCCGGACTCGAACAAGCGCTTGAGTATCTGTCGGAGATGCGATTCTCTGGCGATCAGATCGCTTACTTGCGGGAGCACCCGGCGTTCAAGCACGTCTCGCGCGCATTCTTCGACTACCTCGCCGAGTTTCGGTTTACCGGGGACGTGTGGGCGATGCCGGAGGGAACGGCCGCGTTTGGAATGGAGCCGCTGCTGAGAGTCACCGCGCCGATCATCGAAGCTCAAGTGGTCGAGACCTTTCTTCTGTCGACGATCAACTTTCAAACTATGATCGCCAGTAAGGCCGCTCGCGTCGTTGCAGCAGCCCGGGGTCGCGACGTGATCGAGTTTGGCACACGCCGCGCGCACGGAACTGAAGCAGGACTGTTCGCAGCGCGCGCCGCGTACGTAGGCGGCTGCGCCGGTACGTCAAACGTCGAGGCAGGTTATCTGTTTGGCATCCCGACGTTTGGTACGCTGGCCCACTCGTTTGTAATGTCGTTCAAAGAAGAAGACCAGGCATTCCGCGCTTTCCTGAAGGTCTTCCCGAAGACGGCCACGATCCTTGTCGATACCTACGACACGATAGCTGCTGTGAGGCGACTGGCTTCCGATTTCGGGTCGAAGATCCCCGCTGTACGACTCGATAGCGGCGACTTATGTGAGCTAAGCAAACAAGTGCGGAAGATCCTCGATGAAGCGGGGATGGTTGACACTAAAATTTTCGCGAGCGGCGACCTGAATGAATATAAGATTGCAGATCTGATCTCGCGCGGCGCCAGGATCGACTCGTTCGGGGTCGGTACAGAGCTTGCGACTTCACACGATGCGCCGTCGCTTGGAGGTGTCTACAAGCTCGCGGGCCTGGAAGCGGACGGACATTTCAGCGGTCGAATAAAGTTGAGCCAGGACAAGGCGACTTATCCCGGCCCTAAGCAGGTGTGGAGAATGATGGATGAAAGCGGCACGTATGCTCGCGATCTGATTGCCCTCGCGGATGAGCCGCCGCCCAGCGGGAGCTGGCAGCCTGTCCTCGAACAAGTGATGAGGCACGGCAGAGTGATCGGAAGTCTCGCTTCTGATGACGCGACCGCACAGCAACCGCCGGACACAGGCAGAGCAGCGCGTTTCGCGCGTCTGAAACGTGCGCGAGATCGTGCAACTCAAGGGTTGGAACACTTCCCAATCAGATTGACGGCGCTAGATGCGACAACGGAATACGCCGTCGATTTCAGCGAGAGGTTGAAGACCGACAGAAAGAATCTGGAGCAGCAGATATTGCAGTCGCAGAGCTAGCTAGGGAGTACGAACATGTATCGCGCTTCACAGAGTCGTTACGAGACGATGGTCTACAAGCGTTGCGGACGCAGCGGACTGAAACTGCCGGCGATTTCTCTCGGCCTTTGGCACAACTTTGGCGGCGTCGACCCTTTTGACAATTCACGCGCCATGGTCTTGCGCGCGTTCGATCTGGGCATCACTCATTTTGATCTGGCGAACAACTACGGCCCGCCGCCGGGCTCGGCCGAGGAGACGTTCGGCCAAATCCTGCGAAACGATCTTGCGTCGTATCGAGATGAACTGATCATCTCCACCAAAGCAGGCTATTTGATGTGGCCAGGTCCCTACGGCGAATGGGGCTCGCGCAAATATCTGATCGCCAGTCTTGACCAAAGCCTTCGACGGACGGGGCTCGAGTACGTAGACATCTTCTATTCTCATCGGCCCGATCCCGACACGCCGCTGGAAGAGACGATGGGAGCGCTTGATTACATCGTGCGAAGTGGCAAAGCGCTTTATGTTGGGATATCGTCATACACAGCCGACCAGACTCGACGGGCCGCCGCAATCTTGAAAGAGCTGGGCACGCCTTGCCTTATCCATCAGCCACGCTACAGCATGTTCGACCGCTGGATTGAAGACGGCTTGCTTGCGGTGCTCGGCGAAGAAGGGATCGGCTGCATCGTTTTCTCGCCGCTAGCCCAAGGATTACTGACCGACAAATACGTGAACGGGATTCCGTCCGACTCGCGTGCGGCAAAACCTCACGGGTTTCTCAGGCCCGAGCAAGTCACCGAGGACAAGATCGGCAAGGTCCGTCTTCTGCAAGAGCTAGCTGACGCGCGCGGTCAGACTCTGGCACAGATGGCTCTAGCGTGGGTGCTGAGGCATCCAGAAGTTACGTCGGCGTTGATCGGAGCGAGTAGACCTCCCCATATTGACGATGCAGTTTCCGCACTCAAGAACCTCACCTTTTCGAGTGAAGAATTGCAAAGAATAGAAACCATCCTGGCTAGCTGATCAAGTAATTCACCACCTTGATCGCGCGCCAGCTTCGAGGTGAGTTTTGATGGCCCAGTTACGACGAGCGGCAATGTGCTTCGCGCTTTGGTCAATCGTCTGCCTTCAAGGCGCAGGCGCTCAGCAGCTTCCCATTCGCCGGTATGATCTTCGCGACGGTTTGGCGCACAGCCGCGTGATCTCAAGTCATCAGGATCGAAAGGGGTATCTCTGGTTCGGGACCTGGGAAGGACTCAGTCGGTTTGATGGCTATCGCTTTATCAACTACGGCGTCAGCGATGGACTCGGCAGCGCGGTTGTGAACGCCATCACCGAGGATCAACAAGGGCGCCTCTGGGTCGCTACCAACGGCGGCGGCGTGTCGCGATTGATCGACGATCCGCGCGAAGCTTCCGCGCTCAAGAGAGACGAACCAGCGACTGCGAGGCATAAGTTTGAAAGCTTTCGCGTGGGCGAATCGGATCACTCGAACCGCGTGAATGCGATGCTCTTCGATTCGGACAACAACCTGTGGTGCGCAACCGATGATGGTCTATATCGTGCCCGCATCGAAAACGGCGGCCTGTCCAGTTTTGAGCAGGTTGTCCCCCACAATCCGGTTGCCGCCGCGATGACCGCGCTGGCCGACACGCGCGGACGCATCTGGTTCGGGCTCAGCGACGAGTTAATAGAAGTGGTCCACGGTCAGATCATCACGTATGGCGCAAACGATCAGGTCGGGTACGCGGAGATCACCAGTGTTGTAGAAGACTCGTCGGGAAGAATACTCCTCGCGAATCCACGAGGCGTGTACGAGTTCATCGAATCAACAGGCACTGAAAACCGTGGGCAATGGAAGCGCTTCGACGTCGTCCTGGAACCCAGCCAACTCGTTCATCAGATGCTTTTCGATTCGAGCGGCGCACTCTGGATTGCCACGGGAAAAGGCCTGATCAAGTACGGGGACGGCCAGCGGGTCTACACCACGGCCAATGGTTTGAGTGATGACGTCGCTTACAGTCTCGTTGAAGACCGCGACGGGAATCTGTGGATTGGCACCTGGTCGGGAGGCGTGTGCAAGATGTCGAGCGAGATGATCGTCAGCTTCACTCGCGCCGAGGGATTGCCTGATCAACATCTCGCCGCTGTCATCGAAGATCAACACGGACACGTTTATGCCAGCACCAGCAACCAGGGCCTCGTCGAATTAGTGAACGGAAGGGCAATAGTCGTCCCAGGCTCTCAAGCGCCGCCATTCAACAACGTCGGCGGTCGGATTCTTCAGGACCGTCGCGGGGATTGGTGGGTAGGAACCGAGAAAGGTTTGTTTCGGTTTAAGGGTCCCGAGCTTCAGTTGCGTCGCGGCCAAATGTTCACCTCAGCAGATGGCATAAGTGATGAAATCATTTACGACATCTACCAAGACTCGAAAGCACGATTGTGGGTCAGCGCCGGCCAATCCACCCTTTACTACGCTGATCCGCCGCAACCTGGCCGCTTGCTTTTCAAGCGAGTCCCCTACGAATCAACTTATCCGCACCCCATTTCTTGGATCGTGAGCGACCGCAGCGGAGCGCTCTGGCTGGGCGCGCGGTTCGGTCTGCTCGCCCGAATGGGCGACGACGGAGTTTATCGTGTCGAGTCGACGAACGGTTTGCCAGAAACGGACCCGCGCGCTTTATTCATCGACAGCCGTGGATGGCTGTGGATCGGTCTGCGCAACAGAGGCGTTTCGATGACCAAAGACCCCACAGCCGAGCATCCCGAGTTCACGAATTACTCGATCGCAACCGGACTTGCTAGCGATTACGTCTTGTCGATAACGGAAGATGATTCGGGTCGCATTTATCTGGGCACATTCAGGGGGCTCGATCGGCTAGATCCGCTCACCGGTGAGATCCGTCACTTCACCTCAAAAGACGGTCTGGCGGGCGATGCGATCAGCCAGTGCATGAGGGAAAGCAAGGGAAATATCTGGATAGCCACGAACACCGGATTGTCGAAACTCGACCCGCGCGCCGAGCGAGTCCAGAAACGCGATGCGGCCATCTTTATTAGCAGGGTTCAGGTAGCCGGCGAAGACTTACCGCTCGCGGAAACGGGTGTAGTGCGCATGTCTGCAATCGAGCTGCCGGCATCCCGGAACGATTTGCTCATCGAATATGTTGGGCTGAGTTTTCAAGGCGAGCAGGAGATCAAGTACCAGTACAAACTCGAGGGCGCAAACGCCGATTGGAGCCAGCCCGCAGAACTACGATCTGTCAACTACGGCAGGCTCTCTCCCGGAGGCTATCGTTTTCTGGTTCGCGCCATCAATCGCGAGGGAATCGCAAGCACTGAGCCGGCTATGTTCGAGTTTCGGATTCTGCCGCCGGTTTGGCAGCGATGGTGGTTCATCTCGCTGATGACTTTGTTCATCGCGGCTGTGATCTATGCGTTGTATCGCTACCGGCTGCGGAGGCTGATCGAACTCGAACGAGTGCGCACCCGCATCGCTTCGGACTTGCACGACGACATTGGATCCAACTTATCTCTGATCGCGGGATTGAGCGAAATGCTGGGCCAGCATGCGCGAGCTACCGATTCTCACATGGCAGATCGGCTCTCGCAGATAGCGGCAGTCTCGCGACGTTCGGTGGACGCGATGAGCGATATCGTGTGGGCGGTGAATCCCAAGAGAGATCGCCTCATCGATCTGTCGCAAAGAATGCGTCGATTCGCCAGCGACAGCTTTACCGCTCGTGACATTCAGTTCCATTTCGATGCGCCGAGCCCACAGCACAACGTCAAAATCGGCGCGGAGGTCCGACGCGAAGTCTTTCTCATTTTTAAAGAAGGCGTCAACAACATCGTCAAGCATTCGAGATGCACCGCTGCCGAAGTCGCGCTCCAAATCGATCACGGCATGATCACGCTAAAGCTGAGCGACGATGGTCGCGGCTTCGACCAGTCGACCAGCGACGGCGGCCAAGGTCTTTCCAGTATGCGGCGCCGGGCAGAAAAACTTGGCGGCGAGTTGATTGTGATTTCGCGCGCGGGCGCAGGCACGAGCGTCATCATGAAAGCCCCGATCGGACGGCATATGTAAAGCCGACCCTGTGAGAATTCATAGTGACTTGAGGAGCGGCGTGGCTTAAGCTGAGTGCACAACCAGATCGAGTGGGGAGTATCGAAATGCGAAGCACATTAACCAAACTCGAGATCGCGTTATTCTTACTGCTTGGCATCAACGCTCTTATTTTCGGTGGCCAGCCACAAGAATCTGCGAACAGCGTCGTCGCCAATATCCCCAAGGCCTGGGATGATGAGGCTGTGGCTTCGCTCGAGATGCCTCTCGCCGATCCTCGTTACTCTCCCGTGCATGTCAGTTCCGATTACTATTATCGGATGCCAGTGCGGCCAATTTATAAGAGTTACCCCATCTATGCGCCGGGCAAAGAACCTTCCGGCTACATGGACTGGCTCAAGCAGCAGGAGCCGGAATTCGCTTTCGATGCCGACAAGCTGAAGACTGAGTCGGACTGGATTCGCGCCGGGGAACTCGTCTTCGACGCGCCAAGAGGATACCTACCGCTATCAAACTCCGTTCTTCGCGATCCGGAATTCTACAAGGCGGCCAATGTGCCATTGACCAAGGATGGCATTGTACCCTTCAGGCGCTACGTGATCGGGAAAAAGGGAGTCGTCGAGATAGGTAGCAATGCTTGTGCAGATTGTCACACGCGGGTCTTGCCTGATGGCTCGATTGTCAAAGGCGCGCAGGGTAATTTTCCGACGCTGTTCCACAACGTTGCCTTCAGACTCCGAAGACAGGCCGCCCAAGCCGATGAGCGAGCGAAGGAAGAATCGCTCAAGGACCTTCGCCATCAGGCGCGAGTGCGCCACGGCGCGCCCTGGATCAAACCGGACCCGGCGGAGGACTTCATGTCTTTCGACGAGATGGTCGGCGCCTACGGGGCGGTGCCGCCGGGAGTCATCGTTCGCGAAGGGACCAGCATTCGATTCGCAGCGCAGTTGCCAGACCTGATCGGGGTCAAGGATCGACGCTATCTGGATCACACCGGACTGGTGCGTCACCGCTCGATCGGTGATTTGATGCGCTACGCGGCGTTGAATCAGGACACGCAACTGCTCGGGCGCTATGGTGATTTCATCCCGCAAGGAAAGGACTTCCGCGAGCTGCCCGATCCCGCGACGCAATCGCGCTACAGCGACGAGCAGCTTTATGCGCTGGCTCTTTACATCTATTCACTGAAGCCTCCGCCAAACCCTAACAAGTTTGACGCTCTGGCCGAGCGAGGACAAAAAGTGTTTCAGAGCGAAGGTTGCGCGGTTTGCCATACGCCGCCGCTTTACACTAATAACAAGCTGACGCCCGCCGAAGGATTCAAAGTCCCCGAGGAGCATCGCAAGAAGTATGACATCCTGCCGATGTCGGTCGGCACCGATCCGTCATCGGCGCTTCGGACGCGGCGCGGAACGGGTTACTACAAAGTGCCGTCACTCAAGGGGGTGTGGTATCGCGGACCGTTTGAGCATAACGGCTCGGTAGCGACGCTCGAAGATTGGTTTGATCCGCGCCGTTTGCGCGATGATTACGTGCCGACAGGTTACAAGCCTTATGGCGTGAAGACGCGCGCCGTTAAAGGGCATCCGTTCGGACTCGATCTATCCGCGGACGATCGCAGGGCGCTTATCGCGTTTCTCAAGACGTTGTGAGCTTATATCGTGTCAACCGAAACGAAATC
>DASXSR010000055.1:0-10296 GCA_036505875.1 Blastocatellia bacterium
GATCAGTCTGGGCTGGATCATCAACAGGAAGGATGATCTCATCTGGTTCATCGGCAGCGTCGTCACCAGTTATGCCTTCCTGGCGGCCAATCTGATTTTGGTCAAACTGGGTCTCTCAGTGATGATCGTGACCTGGATATGGGCGCTTGGATTCGATGGCCCACACGTCTTTGGCACGGTTTCGAGGACTTACGCCGACGCCGAAGAGCGCCGCAAGCGAGCGAAGCTTTACTATGGGACACTATCGCTGTTCTTGCTGGGCCCTGCGATGGTGTTGGCGGGTCGATTGAAAGTGCTTGGCACGGAAGCCTGGGGACCTGTGTTTTTCTTCTTCGCATCTGTGTGGGCGTACTATCATCTTGTAAAGCAACATTACGGGTTCATGATTCTTTACAAGAAGAAAAACAACGACCTGGCGGAGATCGACAACCTTATCGATCGCGCGTTCATTATGCTCGGCATGACTTACCCCTTCGTGCGGTTTTTAACTCACAGCTACGCTGCAAGACAACGCCTCGAGGGGATGGGATTTCCGACGCAGTCGGGATCAGTTTGGTGGTTGGAGACTCTGGTGTTTTGGGCTTTCATTGTATCGCTGATCCTGTTGATCGGAAGGCAAGCTCACCGGCTCTACTTGAAGCAACCCGTGAATGCTCCGAAACTTCTGCTATTAGCGGCGGCAGTGCCGATGCATTGGATCGTGCTGAGGTTGATCGAGCCGGTTCAGCCTCCCGCTGCTGCGGCACTCGCAGCGGTCGCGACCCTGACTATCTACCACAACGTTCAATACCACCGCATCATCTGGTTTCATAACAACAACAAGTACCGGCGCGCGGATGCTCGGAGGTTCGGCGCGGCGTCAATCATCAGCAAGAGCGTCTGGAGTTACATCATGTTTGCGCTCGCGTTCGGCGCGTTTTATCACATCCCGCATTACACGCTTGTGAAACCTGACAGCTTCTGGATGGCGTTCATCTGGGGCGGCGCGTTCACTCACTACTATCTCGACAGCAAGATCTGGCGCGTTCGCCGGGATGCGCAGCTCAATCAGAACCTGCGAATGGCGGAAGTAGCATAGACTTCAGTCTGTGCGTCGCTCCCGAAGAACAGACAGACTAAAGTCTGTGCTACGAACAAAATGGCGACGATTCTAGCTATCCTAATTTGCGCAGTAGTATTGACTGCTTACGTCTTATTCGAGAAGCGCGTTAATCAACGGGCCTGTTCCGAATGCGGCTTCAAAGCCTCGATCGATGGACTCGATGAAGTTTGCCCGCGCTGCGGCTCGCTGATCCCACAGCATAGACATGCGAATTCGTGATAACTGGCCGAAGCTTGTGTTCATCTGCGTTCCGCTGCTGATTGTAGCAATCGACGCAGTGGTGCTGATCGGCGAGAGGCTTGAGCCCGAAACACAAAAAGCGATCAGGTTGGTGAAGGAGAGCAATTCTCGGAAAGAGAACTTCACCGTTCAGCAATACCTCTACACGACTGTGTATCACCGCAAGAGCAACGGCGAGGCGATTATAATAGCAGGCTGGCGAGCGACTCCGTCATCAGAGTCGAGCGCTTCACTGATTGTCGAGTTCAGCTACACGGATTCGAGCGGTGACCACCTGGCGACCTGGGAAGCGAGTCTTAAGGATAGGACTGTGGCTCCGAAGAATGAAATTGCCCTGGAGCTCTCATGGCATTGAACCCACCGGCGTTACTCTCCGTTTATCGGAACAGGCTTGCCGTCTTTGATCCGCACGTCCTTCCGCGCGTACGCCGAATGACCCTTCAACTTCATCGCGGCATTCTTGACACCAAACGTGTGCGTGCGCCCGCCTCCTAACTCGCCGGCACTACTCTTCTCGTATTTCCAATCGGTTCGCTCCAGAAAAATGACATCAACCCGCCAGATGATGACAGGCTTCCCTGGTTCGATTGATTCGGTTGGGTCGATCAAGTATCGCCAGACGATGTACCAACCCGGATGGTCGTAGTGCGACTGAATCGCAGCAAGTTGCCTTTCGAGGTAATCGACTGCCTTGCGGATCGCGACTAAACTTAAACCTGGCGGAAGCGGGACCGAGGGATCAAAGTCTTCTCTGCGTGCCATGAAGCGACTCACTTTACGTGAAGCGCGGCCAACAAAGGAATTGCTTTGACCGCCATCTCGAAGTACTCTTTGTTGATCTCCAAGCCAACGCTTTTCAAACCACATGCAGTGGCTGCTGCAATCGTTGAACCTGATCCCATAAACGGGTCGAGAATCGTGCCTTCACCAAACGGCAGCGAAGCTCGCACGATCTGCCGCACGAAGCGCTGCGGCTTGAGCGAAGGATGCGGCGCGACGGCTCGTTCACCGTTTCGCGCGACTGATGACTCGATGACATCTTTGAACGGTTCGTTTTTTGAGATACGACGCAACCCACCTGTTCGCCACTTGCGCAGATTATCCTGAACGCGGCCCTCACAAGGCTTTCTGAACAGTCCCCACGGCTCCCAGCACGCGCGCGGCATCACGGTCACCATCTCGAATTCCCGCTCGGCATTCTTTGGACGGTCACCGCCACGCAGAGTCTGGACCAGACGCATGATCTCCCCGCGCTTTTCAAATCCGGCTGCTAGAAAAGGCTCATACACGAAATGCGAGACCAGCGGATTGGTGGCAATGAACACGTGAGCGCCCGGCACGAGTACCCTCATCAAGCGCTCGGCGAGTCGTGCGAAGAAGTCGCGGAGCTGTTGTCGCTCCGAATCGGTGAGCACAGTAAACCTAGGTACCGGCGCGCGTTGGCATCCATCAAACGAAGGAGGAATCCGCCAGACCCCGCCCTTGCCTGCTTTCCGCTTACTCAGTTGTTCTTCCGAATACTCAATCAGTCCGTAAGGTGGGTCGGTCACTGCGGCTTCAAACGAATTTGGTTTTGCCTTATCCAACCACTCGAACGCGTCGCAATTCAATACTTGATAAAGGCTATTGTCGATTGCAGACGGCAGTTCCTGGTCAAACAGGACTGGCGCGGTAGCGTATTCTTGTATTTTTGTCCGAGACATACGTCCTAGATCAGCTTATCAATTGGTGCGTATTCAAGCCCCTGGTCGACAGCAACTGCCTCGTAAGTAACTTTGCCCTTGTAAGTGTTCACCCCGTTCTTCAAGTGCCGGTCCCTCTTGATCGCTTCAACAAAGCCGTGCTTGGTGAGCTTCAATGCGAACGGCAGCGTGGCGTTTGTCAGCGCAAACGTAGACGTGCGCGGCACGGCGCCTGGCATGTTAGTCACTCCGTAATGAAGAACGTTCTCGACGTAATAAGTCGGTTGGCTGTGAGTAGTCGGTTTAGTGGTTTCGATGCATCCGCCTTGATCGACCGCTACATCGACTATCACCGATCCGCGAGGCATATCGCGCAGCATGTCGCGCGTGACAAGCTTTGGAGCAGCCGCTCCGGGAACCAACACCGCGCCGATAACTAGATCGGATGCCGTCACCGACTCAGCGATCGTGTAAGGATTCGACGCGAGAGTTCGAATTCGGCTCCCGAAAATGTCGTCCAGATAGCGAAGGCGTTCGAGGTCGCGATCAATGATGATCACCGATGCGCCAAACCCGACCGCGATCTTTGCCGCATTCGTCCCGACGACTCCGCCCCCGATGATTGTCGCGCGACCTGGCGCGACGCCGGGCACACCGCCCAGCAGCACCCCGCGCCCGCCGTTGATCTGCTCCAGATAGAATGAGCCCACCTGCACAGCCATGCGACCCGCTACCTCGCTCATCGGAGTGAGCAGCGGCAGATGGCCTAGATCGTTGGTGATAGTCTCATAAGCGACACCAATCACGCCGCGATCGAGTAAAGCCTTTGTCAACTCGCGCGCCGGCGCCAGGTGCAAGTAAGTGAACAGGATCAGCCCCTCGCGAAGCAAACCGTACTCGGAAGCTATCGGTTCTTTGACTTTGACGATCATCTCGGCCCGCGACCAAGCCTCTTCGGCTGAGTCGACGATCTGCCCGCCTGCGGTTACGTATTCCTGATCAGTGATGCCGGAGCCTTCACCCGCCTTCGACTCGACCAGCACAGTGTGGCCCGCGCTAGTCAAAGCCTTCACGCCAGCCGGCACGAGCCCCACTCGGTACTCGTTGTCCTTAACTTCCTTCGGCAATCCAACGATCATAGTCGTTTCACCTTCACCACCGGCTGATCCGGATGAGCAGGATTAGGAATGACCTTGCGGTTGATTGGGTCCACGAACAAATCAAGCATCTCTAACACTATTTGGCCAATGATTACTTCATCCCCCAGGACCACCGCTTCGGTGATCATGTCCCGGCCGATGACACTGACAGCGATCGGACCGGTGGTAGGCACCATGTCTCTGCGACCATCCGCATACTGAGTAACTCGGTGGCCACGAGTCCGAAGACCCAACTTCTGCATCACATGAGCCGGCACTACAGTAGGCACCGCGCCGGTGTCGACAAGAGCATCGGCTTCATAGGTTCGAACGTCGCCCGGTGCTATCTTGCCTTGGCTGGCCAACTCTTCATCAAGTGCATTTACAAGCTTTGCTTGCGTCCTCACCTCGCCCATTGGCTCCTCCTTTGGCTTCATTCTCCCACCTCCGTAGTCAAAGACATGCCAGACCTATATTATCTGCCGTCACCGTAAGCCGTACAAAGCACTCGAAGGAGGCTAACTGGTGGTATCGATCTGCGCGCGTTGTAGCTTGCCCGAGTAATCGACGTAAACCGCTTTCCACTCGGAGAAGATGTCCAGCACCTGCGTGCCGCCTTCGCGATGGCCGTTGCCCGTCGACTTAGTGCCGCCGAACGGGAGATGAACCTCAGCGCCGATAGTCGAAGCATTGACATAGAAGATTCCGGTTTGCACCTCTTCCATCGCGTGGAACGCTCGGTTGGTGTCGCGAGTGTATATGGAAGCTGATAGACCATACTTCACGCCGTTGACGATTTCAATCGCGTGATCCAAATCGCGGCATTCAATCACAGAAACAACCGGGCCGAAGATCTCTTCCTGCGCGATTCGCATCTGAGGCTCGACCTCGGAGAACACCGCCGGCTCGATGAAGTAGCCGTATTTGAGTTCGCCCCTCTCGACTCGATGCCCGCCGCAATTCATCTTCGCTTTGTCTTCGCGCCGTCCGATCTCGATGTATTCGCGAATCTTGTCGACCGCGCCTTGATTGATCACCGGCCCGACGTCAGTCTTGTCATTCAATCCGTCTCCGAGCCGCAGACGCTTCGCTCGATCCGTGAGCATGCTCGTGAACTTCTTTGCTACTTTGCGATGCACGATCACCCGCGACGCAGCGGTGCAGCGCTGACCGGTCGTCCCGAACGCGCCCCAGAGGACCCCGTCAAGCGCGAGATCCAGGTCGGCGTCTTCCATTATCATGACCGCGTTCTTGCCGCCCATTTCGAGCGAACAAATCTTGTCGGTGGCGGCGCACGATTGGCCGACTATGCGACCAACTTCCGTTGAGCCGGTGAATGAAACCAATCGGACCTTCGGATGTTCGACCAGGGCTTTTCCGACCTCCTCGCCGCGACCGGCGACGATGTTAAGCACGCCCGGAGGGATGCCGGCGTCTGTCAACGCTGACACAAAATTGTAGGTAGACAGCGGCGTGTCTTCAGCGGGTTTGATCACCACGGCGTTCCCGCAAACCAGCGCGGGAACGATCTTCCACGACGGAATTGCCATCGGAAAGTTCCACGGCGTGATCAGCGCGCACACGCCGATTGGCTCACGCGTGCACATCGCGTATTTGTTTGGCAGCTCCGCCTTGGTTGTGAAGCCGTGAAGCCGGCGTCCTTCACCTGCAATGAAGTAAGTCATGTCGATCGCTTCCTGCACGTCGCCGCGAGCCTCCGCCAGTACTTTGCCCATCTCGCGAGTCATGTCGCGAGCGAATTCCTCTTTGCGTTGGATCAGGATCTCTCCGGCCTTGAACAGAATCTCGGCGCGGCGAGGAGCGGGTACTTTGCGCCACTTCTGAAAGGCTTCGGCAGCGACTTGTACTGCGCGGTCAGCATCAGCGCTGTTTGAAGCCGGGAAATTGCCGATGAGCTCGCGCGTGTCCGCGGGGTTGCGATTCTCTATGTAGTTACCTGATTGCGGGACGACCCATTCCCCGCCTATGTAATTGCGATATTCGGGTCTTACCTTGGCTGCCGGTTTGGCCATATGAGTCCTACCTCCCTCGTGTTCGATATATTAAACGAAGCGTCCGCCACCTGAGGCTCAGGAAGTTTATGACAAGCATAGCAAGGCGTGGTTGCTTTGCGCTCGGTGGGTTTTCCGTGGTTTGGATGCCGCTCCCAGAACTTGGAATCGGGTGTGTGACAACTGTAACAAGTTTCGCGGTCGGTGTTGCGGGTTATGCCGGCATGTTCCGGGCGTGCGGTCATCGCAGGCGGCCTGCGGCTGATGACCCAGAGAACGGTGAACAGCGCGATGATTCCGACAGCGACCGCCAAAAAATAAAGGTCTTTCCTGTTCATAAGCGGGCTGACATAGCGCGCCGCGAGGGTGAGTCGCCTTAAGAGCCGAATCTAGCAAAGCGGATATGGGTAGTCAAGAAGCGCGACCTAATCCGACTCTCGCCGTCTTTGTCGTTTCATTCGCGGGCTCAACTGGTAGAGTTCGACGATGAATCGAGGCCCGCCGAGTCTAGTCGGGCACAGAGCGAAGTCAGCAACTTTTGCCGGCCTCGAGCCGGGCGGTGGCCGTTCGTCGACAGACATCTCTTCTGATGAATCGTCTATCCAGTTGTCACGGCGAATAGTCATCGTATACCGCGGACTGGCTGTCTCGAACACATCAACGTTAAATCCCCTTCGAGTCGATCTGCAGATCACCTTTGCGGGAGACAAAAGCAGAACCGTTTCAAAGTGGGTCACGACGGTGTCATCGGAAGTCAGAGTTTCAGCCAGCGTCGCGTTCGCTTCTTTCAAGGTGTACGTCGGCTGAAACAACCAGGATGATATCTGAATGCCTTCAATAAACAGGAACGAGACTACAAGCAACACCGCTGCCCGCCGTCCGGATGGGCGAATGCCGATCACCAGGCTTGCGGAGCCTGTGGCTGCCGCCAAACCAAGAAGAGAGACTCTGTAGTCTAATCCCCAAACCCAGAGCGCCTTGTAAATCATCGCCAGCGAAAGAACGGAAAAGAGCAGAATAAAGATCACCGTGGACGAAATCATCAAGCCTCTTTGAAATCGGCGAGACCACTCGGAACGGCTCAACGCTACCGATATCAAGATTAGACCGGCGATGATTACGGTCTTTGGCAACCACAGTGTGACGGCGGTCGGATCACCCAGAACTCGCCACTTCATTCGCAAAACCGCGATGGCCGGCAACACAAAGAGGACTGCGAACCATCCGACCGCGTTCATTCGGTTTTTCGCGCTCAACAGCTCTTCCAGCGACGCCCATCCTCTTCCCAAAACACTTGCAGATAGCACAACCATCAACAGCAATGCGGGAAGAAACCTTCTCTCTGGTTGATACTGCGTGAAAGCAAGAGTGAATAAGTAGCCGATCAGAAGCATCGAACCGGTTATCTCGAGTTCACCGGCGTCGCGGATCGCTTTCCTAAAGCCGTGTCTCGACGCCCCTACGACCAAAAGTAACAGCGAAAGAAAAGTAAGCGCAGTAATAAGAGGGACCTCGGCATAGAACGCCGATCCGAGCAGTCGCGGTATCGATTCCAAAAAACTCGAAGGTCTTGTTGACCATTCGGACCCGGAGCCGTTGTGAAGATTGAACCAAAGCCACTCGCGGAAGTTTGGCAGGATGAACAGCACTAAATAAGCCGCGGTTGAGAGCACGAGCCCGAACAGCCAAAGCAGAGCCTCGCGTCGGCTTACGGACCGCCTGACGGCCGCCGTCGCAGCTACCAGGACCACCGCGGGCGCGAAATAGATAGCTGTGATTTTAGTCACGATCATCAGCCCAAATGTTGCCCCGGCGACAAATGCAAATAGGATGCGCGTGCGCCTGAGCGACCAAAACCACATCGTAAGAGCGAGTAAGAAAACCAGCAGGCTTTCGGTGAACCCGGTCCGGCTGTACTCGATGTGAAGATTGGAGAAACCCAGCAGCACGCTCGCAAACACAGCGGTCCGTGTGTTGATCTCGCGGCGAACCAGGAGAAAAACCAAAACCACCGTCAGCCAACCGCTGAGCGCCGAGAGAATGCGCAGAGTCGTGAAGCTTATGCCGAAGACCTTGAATGTCAGATAAAGCAGCGCGTTATAGAGATAAGCAGAGTAGAGCGGGAGGTTGTACTGATCGATTCGCCATTGGCCGTAGAACAAAGCGTTGCGCGCGTTGTGCGCCCACCAACCTTCGTCGGTGATGAAATCGCGGCTGATCAGCGCTGAGGGATCAGCCTCCAGATTGATCACCCGAAGCAGCAACGCCGCACCCAATACGGCGCTCACAATCAAAACTGTCGTGATGCGCTTGTTGCTCGACATTGCTCGGACCAATGAGTGGGCGCCGTACTTTGCGCATCATCCATTCTACATTTCCCCGTACGTTGACTAAAGAAATCTCGTCACGAAGAAACTCTAATGAGCTGACTTGTCCGCGCCGTCGGGTTCGTCTATTGTATTCTTGGACCGGATTGAGATCGCGTTCCGTGGAGGTGACTATGCGAATGCGACCGAGCGAGCACCAGAGTCTTACGGAAATAGTTCATGAGGAGCTTGAAGAAGCGGGACGCCGGATAAACGACCGGGTGTCCGAGATCGAGCGACGACCGGCCGCCAGCAAGGACGATTCGCGGGACGGAGTGCGCCGCTTTTATCAGGATTTGACTGACAACGACTGGACCGACGCCGACGAGAAGTCGTTAGCGGGCATGACCGAACTTGCCGAGGAGCATATCAAGCGGCTTATGCGCGACGCGTTTCGACGCTCGCGGGTGCATCCGGTTCCCAGCTTTGCGTCTTTGATCATCGTTTCCAAGAAGGACGCCGGTTCGTCGAGCTTTGAAGTGAGCACCTTCTACGCCAATCCCGACGCGGTTCCCGCCGCCGAACGCGAACGCATAGCAAACTTGCTGCACCGCGAGTTGAAGGAAGCAGCTCGCGAGATAGCTTCGAGATTAAGATTGACGGATACCAAAGCGGAAGTTGTCCGCGAGCAGCTCGAGGGCATCGAAGGAGCCATCATAAGCGAGTTCACTCCGCTAGTCTGATATTCCATTGGAAAGCATCGACCACAACGGCGCTGCTCCCGCCGGGCGACTCAACTACTTCAACTATTTCACCGAGGTCGAAGAAGAGTTCGTGCGCAGGCGGGGCAAGCACATGCTGATCTCGCCGATAGATTGGGCGCTGGTCGAAAGCTGGAAAAACGCCGGCATTCCACTTCACATAGTTCTGCGAGGCATTAACGAGGCGTTTGACAATTACGACGCGCGCCCTCACAAGTACCAATTGGTCAACAATCTGTTCTATTGCCAGCAGGCGGTGGAGTCCGCCTACGCCGAATATCGGCACGCGCAAGTCGGAGGGCCAGGCACCCCTCAACAAACGGAAGCCGACTCGAGCGCTAGGCCCGCGACTCAAGCCACATTCTCAAAAGAGGTTATTCTCGATTTCCTGGCGCGATGTGATGAGCAGCTTCGAGCAGCGAGTTCAAGCGCGCCGGCAGCTCTTCACAACGAATTCAAGGACGCGATCGAACGCTCGCTTGCAAGACTAGACGAGATTACTGCGGAGATCGAACTGGCAACACAATTGGATGCGGAAGCGCTCGAGCGAGACCTCGACGCGATCGATCGCATGATCCTGGAGAGCGCCGCCAGAGCGTGCAGCGAAGAGGACATTGAAAAGCTTCGCGCAGAGGCAAAATCGCAACTGCGCTCTTATCGAAAAAAGATGGACAAGGAGATCTACGAACAGACGGTTCAGAATTTCGTCGCCCGTCGGCTACGCGAGATAAACAACATCCCGCGCCTCAGCTTGTTCTATTTGTAGAACAGACTTCGGTCTGTCAGCTTGGCTTTGGCGAGGAACTATCACCTAGTTGATAATGTATCTCCAGTCCTGACTAGGAATCCTCTTTACAATCGTTTTGGAAAGTGCTAAATTTCGCGTCTTGGAAACAGCGGTTTCAACTCAAGAAGTCTAGGTGGGGTCTCCGGGGGGAGCTCGGTAGGTTCGGGCCGTGCCCGCTGGAATCGCGCCGAGCCGTCGGCTTGGAAATAGTGCATACCTCTTGTTCATGATTGCGTCCATGAGTGATGGAGGGTTACGTAGCCAGCA
>DASXSR010000056.1:0-9943 GCA_036505875.1 Blastocatellia bacterium
GTTGGTATAAGCGCTACTTGCGGCCAGCTAACGACGAAATGTACAATGCGCGGCCATAGAGGTAACCACATGCCTGAGCAGGCCCGCGATCAGGTCTTCATCAGTTACAGCCATAAGGATAAGAAATGGCTGGAGCGGCTCCAGACCACATTGGTGCCTCTCGTGCGACAGGGAACGGTCAGCGTGTGGGCAGACACGCAAATCCAAACCGGCGCGAAGTGGAAGAACGAGATCGAAAAGGCGCTCGCATCGGCGAAGGTAGCCGTGCTTCTGGTCAGCCAGAACTTCCTCGCCTCCCAGTTCATCGTCGAGCAGGAGCTGCCGCCGCTTTTGGAAGCCGCCGAACAGCAGGGCGCGACCATCATTTGGGTGGCCGTCAGCGCGAGCATGTACGAAGAGACCGACATCGCAAACTACCAGGCGGCAAACGATCCGACCCGCCCGCTCGATAGCCTGAAGGGCGCTGACTTGAACAAAGAGCTTGTCAGCATCGCCCGCAAGATAAAGGCGGCAGCAAACCCTTAGCTGCCCCGCCGCACGAAGTCGAGCCGCGTGCGGCGGGTCGTTCATCGGCAAGTGAGTCCTCGGCTCCGCGAAAATCTGGCGGGGCGCAACGCGCCGCGCATCTGTCGAACGCGCAGGCAGCAACCGCCCAAGCCCCGCCGAAAAGCGAGCCTCTCTCAGCGCTTGAGATAGCTCACGTGTTATCGGCCGAGATTGTCGGCTACTCGAAGCTGTCGATGGACCAGCAGACTCGGCTCCTTGGACGATTAGTGAGGATCGTCGCCGAGACCGCTGAGTTCCGCGACGCACAAACAGGCGATCAGTTGATCGGCTTGCCAACCGCCGAAGGCATGACACTGGTGTTCTTTGGCGACCCGATAGCGCCGGTGCGCTGCGCCGCAGAAATCGGTCGCGCGCTTCACAGCTATCCCGAGATGAAGCTGCGAATGGGCATTCACAGCGGACCGGTCTATCGCATGGCGGGCATCGACGCTCGGACAAGCGTAGCCGGTGAAGGACTCAAAACTGCGCAGCGAATCATGAGCACCGGCGACGCGGGCCACATCCTTTTGTCCAAGCCAGTCGCGGATACTTTGAGCAATCTTGGGAGCTGGGCAAGGTGCCTTTACGACCTCGGCGAGCATGAGCTCACACCCGGCGTGCGGCTTCAACTGTTCAACCTGTACACAGGCGAGGTGGGAACCGCGGAGCAGCCAGGCGCACTATCGGCGACGATCGTTTCGTCTGCGGCTCTTGCCGCTGAGCCCGCGACCGCAAAGAAGATGAGGCCGTTTCTTATCGTCTGGCTGTCGGTAGCCGCGGCCGCCGTCGCAATCACCGGCTACCTTACCTTAATGCATAGGCCGGCGCCGTCAAGGCCTCTTCTGACAACCGAGTTTGCGGAGAGCTTTATTAATCTGGACCGGTGGAAGAGGCCGCCTTCAGGTTGGACCTTTGTGAATGAGAGTCTTCAGGTTGAGAACCAGCCCATCGTCGGCTACCCGCCCGAGGTCAATTGCGCCGACTTCACTATGACGTTTCATCTGAAGCTAATCAATGACGGCGGCGCGGCGTGGGCGTTGCGCGTGAAGGACACTGACAACTATTACCTCTTCTATCTATCGGGTCCTGGTGGACTGAGTCCAAACATCTTTTTCTCGTTTGTCGTGCAAGATGGCAAAACGATTCAGAAAGCGGCTGACTCAGTGGTCGTTCACCTTGTGCCCGGCGGCGAATATCAGATCAGTATTGACGCGAAGAACAATCAGATCAGCCACAGAATCAGGACGGACGTAACCAAGCCGGAGTTTCAAGAGGAAGACGCCGGCTACGAGAGAAAGTTGGGGTTTTTCCAGGACGTTGACAACACACACCGGGCCGGCAGCATTGGTTTCCTGACCTTCGGCGCCGAGAAGTTTGCCGTCAGCGCTCTGTACGTTCGACCGCCCGGCGTAAAACTGCCGGGATGAAAGCAGGATTTGCAACCTTTCGGCGAATCATATAACATACGGTCCGTCCAAAAGCGTCTTTTCCGCCCCGCGGTTCGGCCTTAACTTAAGGACGTAGAAATATCTGGATAGCCATGCGTATCGTAGCGAGGCATCGCAGTAGAGTGCGCGCTTCAGCGCTCACGTCACAGATGAAGCTATCTCCAGCCGCGTCGCTGGTGTTGCTGATCGCGCTTGGCTGCTTGGCTCTCCTCGCAGTTGCGGGGAAGGCTTCGGCAACGCGGCTCTCTCAGCTTAGTCAAAGCCTTTCTGTGCGCGCCGGCGGACGCGGCAATCCGTGGATCAACCTGACCGATGGCCGCTATGTGCTTACTTCATACTCAGGCCCGGCTGCGCTTACGCTCGCGTTGCAACAGAACCTGGCTCGACCGCTCGCGCTGGCCTCCGCCGATTTTGATGAAGACGGAGTGCCGGATTTGATCTGCGGCTACGGTCACGCAGGTTCGGGCATCATCTCCTGGCTGCGAGGTAATGTTGATTCGATCTACCCCAACAGCCCCGAAGCTCAGCGACGTAAGATCGCAGGTGAATTCACAGACGCGCCTTTTCTCTCTCCTGCGTGCGTCGTTGCGCTGCCTATCGAGCCTGAGTTCTTAGGAGCCGGCGATTTCGATGGCGACGGCCACTGGGACGTAGTAGCAGCTTCGCGAACTAGCGATGGGCTTTATCTGCTGCCTGGAGATGGGCGCGGAGGATTCAAGAACGCGACGCGGATAGCTTTGCCTGGAACGGTGACTGCGCTAGTCACTGGAGAGATAAACCGTCGAGACGGGTTGGATGACATCGTAGTTGCGGTCAACGGGCAGGACGGACCGAAGGCACTGGTTTTTGAAGGACCTGCAGGCGCGCTCAGAGCAAAGCCTGAAACATTCGATCTGCCTGCCGAAGCGAGCGCGCTTGCGCTGGGGCAGTTGGATGAGGATTACCCAATGGACTTGGCAGTAGCAGCAGGTCAGGAGTTGCTCATCATCCACGGGCGGGACCGCAAGCTGTCGCTGGATGAAAAGAGCCGAGCCCAGGTTCCGGAAGCAAGCATCAGTCGTCGGGCGTTGCCATTCAACGTCAGATCGTTGGCTGTTGGAGATTTCAGCGGCAATCACGCAACCGACGTCGCGCTGTTGTCGGAAGAAGGAGCGATATATCTGCAGAGTCGGAACAAGCAAGAAGAGAGGAGCGAAAAGCAGACTAGTGGTCTCCGCGATTGGAGTAGCGACAGGCTCGCGTCTGGCGAATGGCCCCAAGCTCATCATTTGATTTGCGCACGAGTGTCTGGTTCTGCGACTGATGATTTGTTAGTGGTGGATTCAACCAACCGTCAACTCCATATCGTTATGGGCAAGCCTCTCGATACAGGAACAGTTGCTGAATCACCGATACTCACCGAAGGCATTCTACGGCGTGGAGCGGTGTCGTTGGATGTGGAAGGCGAGCCGGGGGCGGTGCTGCCGATGCGATTGAACTCGGACGCTCGCAGCAGCCTGGTTGTATTGAGCAGCGGCCAACCAGGTCCTTCGGTATTGCTGCCACAGGTGGCTAGCACCTTCACCGTGACCACTACAAGCGACAGCGGCGCCGGCTCGTTGAGGCAGGCGATCCTCGCCGCGAACAGCAATCCAGGCACAGACACAATTCAATTCAACATACCGGGGTCGGGAGTACATACGATCGCTGTGGCTTCACCCCTACCGACGATCACCGATCCCGTAATCATAGACGGCACAACTCAACCAGGCTTTGCGGGCACGCCGACTATTGAATTGAATGGGATGAATGCCTCGCCAGCTTGCCCGGGATTCCAAAATAACGCAGGTAGCACCACGATACGAGGGTTGGTGATCAACCGCTTCCCACAAGATGGGATCGTATTAGCGAAGTTCGGGGAGAATGTAATCGAAGGTAACTTCATCGGTACTGACGCCAGCGGTGCTGTCAGTCTTGGTAACCTCTTTACAGGAGTAGGCATATTCCGCTTCGCCGATAACAATCTCGTGGGGGGAACTACAGCCTCAGCGCGCAATATCATTTCTGGTAACCACCATTATGGCATGCTTATTTCTGACGGCGCGACAGGTAATCAGTTGCAGGGTAATTTTGTTGGCACGGATGTCACTGGTACCGTCAAGATCGGTAATTTTCAGGCGGGCGTGGTCGTCGCTTTTGGAGCAAGCAACAACACAACAGGAGGAACAGCAATCGGAGCGCGCAATCTTATCTCTGGGAATTTTGGACCGGGCATGGCGCTCTTCCACAGCGATACGATGGGGAACAAGATTCAGAACAACTACATCGGCGCCGACGTCACAGGCGCCGCCCCCCTTGTTAATGGCTCCGATGGTGTTCTCGTCAGCGGCGCACGTTCCACATCAATCGGAGATAACATTATTTCATCCAACGGTAACAATGGAGTCTCGCTTGGCGGATTTCTCGAGATTACGGGATCGACTGCGTTCGGTGGAACCGGAGCTACCGTTCGGGGCAATTTCATCGGCACTGACAAGACAGGCACTATTGACCTCGGCAATCTGCGGTGCGGTATCTTTGTCGAAAATAATTCTGTCAGTCACACCATCGAGGACAACATAATCGCGTTCAATAAGCAGATTGGGATCTGCGTGCCCGACAATCCCGGGGATGCCAGGGCAGCAGGCACTCCCGGCTTCAGCATCAAGATGTCACGCAATCAGGTCTTTGCGAACAAGATGCTTGGAATCGATCTGGGCACGCCCGGACCCACGCCAAATGAGCCGGTCAACCCGGTGCCCGGAAAGGCCAACCTGCGTCAGAACTTCCCCGTATTGAACAATGCCTACAGCGAGGGCGGCGCCATTACCGTCGAAGGGACATTCCACAGCGCGCCTAATAAACTTTTCACTATCGAGTTTTTCTCTGACAAGGCAGCGGCGAACCCTGACTGTCGCCAGAGCCGACATTTTATGCGCTCCATAGAAGTTAATACCGATGCTAATGGTAATGTGCCCATCAAGGTCATTCTCCCAGTCGAAATCGCCGGAGGATACATCAACGCAACCGCTACCGATCCTGTCGGCAATACGTCAGAGTTTTCGGACTGCTTTCAGGTGAGCGCGGCTCGGGGGCCCGAGTTGATCAGCATCACTGTGACATCGAACATAGTTGCCGTAGGCTCGGACTTCATTAAGCCGGTTGTGGTCTCCATACTTGATCAAGACAATCAAGGCAACACGCGCGAGCTCAAGTTCTCCGAACAGGCAAAGCTCAAGCGCGGAACGAAAGTCGTCCAGAACGGCAGTGTCATCTTGCCGAATGGAACCAGCATCAGCCTCGAAGAAGCTGTCCCTCCGGGCAAACTTGTGCAGATAAGATTTCGCAACGGTAATGGAGCAGAGACGGTAGTCCCGTTCAAGAAATAGTCACCTTCCACGCGAGTCTGCGTGTCTTGAAGAAGGGCAGGTTCGTAGCTTCGAGCAGGGAGCCTTAGATGAACTGTCAATTGTCCGGCTCAATCAAGAAACCTTGCGCTATTCGGTGCGTTGTTCTCCTGCTCTTGAGCCTCTTCTCGATTCGGGACGCTTTCGCTCAGACGACTTCGGGCGCCGTTGTCGGCACTGTGTACGACAAGTCGGGCAAGGGACTGCCGGCGGCGCTGGTGATCGCAGCGAACGAAGTAAACGGCTTTCGCCAGACAGCCAGATCAAGCGACAGCGGGACCTATAGCATTCCCAACCTTCCGCAGGGCTACTACACGCTGACGGCTCACAAGCAAGGGTTAGTCGACGATGTGATCACGCACTTCGCAGTTCAGTTCGACCAAAAGAACGCAGTCCGCTTGCCTAAGCTCACGCTGCACACGGTCACCCTCGTCGGGAAGATCGTCGATCGAGCGGACAATCCCTTGCTCGATGCTGAGGTTGTCGTAACAAATCAAAGCGACGGCGCTAGCCGCGCAGCATCAACCAACCAGTATGGCGGCTACTCCGTCTCAGATCTCCCAACCGGCAACTATATCGTCACCGCTTGGTATGCAAGCGGCCCGGGCTCGCTCAACGAAAGCGTTCTACTCACCCTCGAGCAGAAAGTCACCAACGCGCCAACGATCAAGATCGTCGAAGCGGTCAGCACTGCACAGAACCCGGCTCAGCCCCAGGCGTCGGCGCCGGTTCAGGAGGAGAGCAAATTCGGCGCGCTCGTTCACACCTTCGACGCCGCTCGAACGACTAACTTCACCCAACGCCAGATTGAATCGCTGCCGCTGGGAGGCTCGACCTACATGCGCACATTCGACGAGTTGGCGCTGCTGGTTGCCGGAGTCGCTCCGCCTCCGTTTACTCCTGGAGCGCACGGCCCCGGCGTCGGCTTTGGCATCGGAACCGCCGGCCAGTTCTCGGTCAACGGAATGCGCGCTCGCTCGAATAACTTTTCAGTCGATGGCTCAGACAACAACGATCCCGATGTTGGCGCGCGCCGGCAAGGGTTTGTTGCCCTGGTGCCGCAGCCCATCGAGTCTGTAATGGAAGTTTCCGTTTCGACGTTGTTGTGGGACGCGGAGCTTGGTCGCAACTTCGGCTCGCAGGTGAACGCGGTTTCGAAGTACGGAGCGAATAAGTATCACGGACAGGGGTTCGGCTTCTTCACCGACTCCAGCTTGAACGCGAGAAACGTCTTTGCACGACGAAAGGAACCATTCACTCGCGCGCAAGCCGGGTTCGTGATTGAAGGGCCGATAGACGGCGACCGCACGCAGTTCTTTGGCAGCTTCGAGCATCAAAAAATCAACGCGTCAACTGAACAACACTTCTCGACCCCGACGCAGGCTGAGCGACGCTTTTCCGCAGCGAGCCGATTCGGTAGTCTTACCTCTGTTGATGGCCAGGTCATCGGACCATTCCGTGGCACTACGCCGCTGGGCGACAACGTGCTCTCGCTCTATCCCCAGCCGAACGATGCTGGCGGTCCATTCGGCGCGAATACTTTCACGCAGCTACTCCCGGCTGATGGCCGAGGGAATGTGTTTTCCTTCAGGCTGACCGAGCGGGTAGCGGCGATACACACGCTCGACGGGCGATACAACTTCACCGACGATGCTCGCATCCTGCCAAGCGTGAATCGAGCGATTCGCTCCACGCTCGAGTCTAGGACGCGTTCGCAGAACCTGTCGTTGATTCTCAACAGCACGCTGGGCTCGCGGCTCTACAACCTGGCGCGATTCTCGTTTGGACGCACGCGGTTGGACTTCTCAGATTATCCCGGCAGCCGATTCATTTTCTCGAAGAGTTCCGCCGGCACGGTCCAAGTCGGTCAGTCAACTTCACCGTTTGCTTCGCAGACAGGACCTATTGGCGAGCTTGTGATCGAGCCGTTCAACCCGGTCGGCGTCGGCGTGTTCACCTTTCCACAGAGCCGGGCGAGCAACACGTTTCAGTACGCTGACACTATGTCGCTTGCGGCAAGAGAGCACATGTTGAAATTCGGAGCCAACGTTCGCCGGTATCAACTGAACAGTCTGATGGATCGTCTCTACCGGCCGCAGGTCGTCTATGGCGGCGGATTGCTGTCATCCGGAACGATCGGGCCCGATCCGAAAAAGGCGGGCGCAACCCTGTTCTTACCCGAGCCGGGGCTGACACCAATCTCGGGCGTTGAGTTGGCGAGTCTGGGCGTCGCGTCTTCGGTGTTGCAGACCATCACCAGCGGCGCGCCAGATTCGAGGCTCGGCTTGCGCTTCACCGAATATCAAGTCTTTGTGAACGACACTTGGCGGCTTCGTTCTAACATCAGTATCGACTATGGACTGCGGTACGAGTACAACTCTGTCCCGCGTGATGTGCACGATCGGTTAGAGAACGCCTTGCGGCTGATCGACTTGCCGACATCAGGGGCGTCGCGATTCGATAGTGCCGACCGCACGTCCAAGTTCGGCGCCGCGCTCAGCGCATACAAGAACGTTCTCGATGGCCGGACAAGAATCTACGAGCCGGACGCTAATAACTTTGGACCGCACATCGGTGTTGCATGGGCCCCCGGCGCCGGCAACACCGCCGTTCGCGCAGGGTATGGGCTCTATTACGACACGATCCTCGGATCGGTTGTCAGCCAATCTCGAAATGTCTTTCCGACTGAGGTCCCTATCAACGTTGATCCCTCGTTCCTCCAGTTCAGCCTCTTTAATCTCAACAACCCTGGGTTCCTGGAAATCGTCAAGGATGCCCGGGGCAATTTCACCAACCCGGTTAGCCTGCTCAAGCCCGAGGTGTGCAACCAATTCGGCACGTGCAATCAGTTCGGCGGAAGCCGCCAGGACTATGTCGCGCTGATTGGTCAGCTGTTCATCCAGAATCTCTTTGGCGGCCTCGCGTTCACGTTGCCCGAGAAGAGACTTCGCACGCCTTATGCGCAGCAGTGGCACATAACGATCGAGCACCAGTTGGCTGATGACTACTTCATTTCCGCAGCCTACGTTGGAACCAGAGGAACGAAGCTGACACGGTTGACGACGCCCAACCTCGGGGTTAATGTCACGCCCGTTATTCCGTTTGCCCGATCGCGACCTGGAGAAACATTTACCTTTCCCGTAATTTTCACGCCGTCGCTGGGCAGCGGGTTTGTTTCTCGTTTTAACTGCGGCCCGGGAGTGCCGTGTCAGGCCCCCAGACTTGACCTTCGGCCGAATCCGAGCCTGGGTGCTTATCAAGTCTTCGAGAACTCCGCCAGCTCCAGTTATCACGCGGTGCAACTGGAGGCGCGCAAGCGGTACAGCCACGGTTATTTGTTCACGGCGACCTACACGTGGTCTCACGCTATCGACGACGTGTCAGATGTGTTCCCAATCGCGGGCGCGCCTGCTCTGCCGCAGGACTCGTTCAATCTCAGAGCGGAGAAAGCGAGCGCGAACTTCGATGTGCGCCATCGCTTTGCTGGATCGCTGATTTGGGACCTGCCATTCTTCAGAAGCTCAAAAGGCTCCGTCCGGAAGCTGGCTGCCGAATGGCAGGTAGCCTCTGTTTTTCAAGCGCAGAGTGGTCAGCCGTTCACACTCGGCGTTCCGTTTGATGCGAACCTCGATGGAAACCTGAGCGATCGTCCCTCGACTACAGATGGGCTCGTTTTCTTCAACGGTCACGGCTCGCGAAGAGTGGCTGTCGCCTCAGGCCGCGAAGACACCGACTTCTTTACACTTACAAAAGAAGGATACGTCGGGCGAAACACGGTTCGCGGCGATGGCTTCATCGATTTGGAGCTGGCAATCGGCAAGCGGTTCGCGCTCAGCGAAAGACACTCGCTGGATTTTCGCGCGGAGGTTTTCAACGTAATGAATCGCGCCAACTTTGGACTCCCGATTCGAGTCATAGGCGCTCCGGCGTTCGGCTCGGCTGTTGAAACTGCGGCGCCCGCGCGCATCATACAGTTCGCTCTGAAGTACAGTTTCTAAGTCCTGGGGCCGTCTCAGAAGAAAGCAGACTCGCCTACCCGTTGCCTCGCGACATCTTGCTGCACGCCGTTTCGGTTGCAACACGAATGCTTCATAGGCTTGCAGTCGTAGCTATTACCGTATCGCGCGGCCGCTTGCAATCTCATCGAGAAAGGTTACAATCGTTTCACTCCAGGTCGGAGCCGCGACTCAGGTTTCTTCCTAAACGACACTCGCTTGAACGAGAGCAGGAGGGTCAGCGTATGGGATTTGTTCCGGGCTACGAGAACGACATCTTCATAAGCTACTCGCACATTGATAATGACCCGATCATCCCTGGAAAACCTGGTTGGGTGGATTTCTTTGAGGATCTTTTGCGAAAGCGTCTCAGAGTTAAACTCGGAGGCGAAATAGGAATCTTCCGCGATCCGCAACTTCGTCGCTACGGCAGCTTCTCAGACCAACTGGCTAGCAAACTCTCAAGCAGCGCCGTCTTCATTTGCATCCTTTCACCTCGCTACGCGGGATCGGACTGGTGTCTGCGTGA
>DASXSR010000057.1:0-2643 GCA_036505875.1 Blastocatellia bacterium
CTTCCTAAGCGGTCTTTGCCTGGTTAATGCCACTGGCGGAAACCAAGACTTCACGGCCTCGCTGAGCGCGAATAAGACAGCGCTGAATGCGTTTCTCCTTGGCGCCAACGCCGTAAACATGGCCAACATGTTATCGGCGCAGCTAACGGCGATGGAACTTAACGTGCGGCACCCAGGCGTGAGCGGAACTGCGCTAGTATATGCTCCGTGCTTGCTGAACTACGCGCCTATTCTAGGCTTGGACTCGCTTGGCTTCATCAGCATCAACGATTTGATGACTGCTGCGGCCTCGGAGCTGTGTTTACACGGCCTCACGCCGTCCGGAAATCAATTCCGTGCGTATCAGGAATGCCTGAAAACCACGCTGGATAACGGCAACAACAACCTGAACTTCGTGCGGAGCCAACCTTGCTCGCCGTTCACTTGCGCCCAATAACGCCATAATAAAGAAAGCATAAGAACTTAAACCCCTAGCATGAGGGCTCCGCGGGAAACCGCGGAGCCCTCTTTGCTTGCTCCTTTTTTCTGGTGAGAAGAGCGACTCCTTGCTACTTTGGCACCTTCAAGGCGGCAGAGTATTTTTATACGAAGCCACGCCAAAGCGTTGCCGCGATGAACGCCTTCGCAACGCCTACTGAGACCGGATTTCCGATTTGAGTTTCAGAAACGCGGTCAGCTTGTCATCGGCGTGCACAACCAATCGTTTTCCGTCGCGATGTGCGTCAACAATCCAGATCGTTCGCCCCTCGAAATCTACGGCTGAGACGTAGCCCCGACGCGAACCCGCTTTGCTGAGATCGCAAGCTCCTCAACGACAAGATTCGGCTAACCCTGACAATAAGCGGTGAGCGCGATGTACCATGATGGCTTTTAAGAAACGCAAGGATAACTTGATCCAGTGCCAACCTGAAAAGAGTAGACCATGGCTCGTATCGTAATTTTTCTGTGTATGCTCCTCATCATTCTCCTCATCGCCTTTGGCGTGTGGAGCTTTTTCACGCAGTCGAATAAACCGGCTGCGACCGGTCGCATCAGGCCGAAAATTCTTACGGTCACTATGGACCAGGATGGCGACCCGCAAACGACCAACAATGGCGAAGCGTCGGCGTGGGTGCAGAACGACAAGCTCGATCAAAAAGTGGACGTTGTCGGCGGCAATGGACCGGTCTACTGCAATGCCGCGTACGAGCACTGTCTCGTCATCACCGGCGTCGGCGTAATGAACGCGTCGTCAACACTGATGGCCTTGGGGTTGAGCGAAAAATTCGATCTGAGCAAGACCTACATCATGGTCGCGGGCATCGCGGGCACCAAGCCCGAAATGGCGACGATTGGTGCGGCGGCGTGGGCGGAGTACATTGTGTATGGCGGGCTTGCCGATGGCATGGACCCGCGCGAGAGCGGCTTTGATTGGGACTATCTCCTCGCGCGACTCGGCTGCACAACTTCATGGTGCGATCAAGGCGCATATGTCGTCGGGACCGAAGTGTATCAGCTTAACCCGACCCTGCGCGATTGGGCGTTTCGCTTGTCCGAACAAGTGCCGCTCGCCGATAATGCGCAGGCAGAGGCAGCGCGTGCCCTATACCCGCAGGAAAATGCGCGGCGCAAGCCCTTTGTCACCAAATGCGATGGACTGATGACGGATACGTTCTGGTCAGGGACGCGGATGTCGGACTGGGCGACGTGGTGGGTCAGCCAGCAGACCAAAGGCGCGGGCACGTACTGCATGGCTGCCTTTGAAGATTCCGGCACCCTCACCGCCCTCAATCGTCTCGCCGCGAGCGGACGGATTGACTTGAAGCGAGTGATGGTTCTGCGCGCCGCATCGGATTTCGATCAACAGCATCCCGGGCAAACCGCGCTGGAATCACTCCAAGCGAGTCTGAACGATTCGACCGGGGGTGACATTGCGCTGGAGAATTTATATCGGGTCGGTTCGGTCGTGAACGCGCATATTCTCCAGAACTGGAATGAGTGGGAAAAGGGCGTGCCGCCCGAGTAACGGATCACGAAGGCCAGGGAGTTGGAATTTCCACTTGCAGGGCGAGTCCACCACTCGGGGAGGACCCGATTTGCATCGTGCCGCCGAGCAGAGCGACGCGTTCGCCGATGGTAGCCCGACCTGTGTTTCTTAGCGGTGCAGAGGGCGTGAAACTAGGGGATCCCCCGAATCACCGACTGAAGCTCAACAAACGCAGTCAGGATCTCATCCGAACGCACAACGAAACGTTTGCCGTCGCCACCGGTGTGCGCGTCCACTATCCAGATCATCTGAGCGTCGTTCACTCCAGTTCCAGAAACGCAGTCAGCTTTTCCTCGGCATATACAACGAGTTGTCGACGCGATGGAAGAGTGACAGCAGTGTTACTTTTCGCGGGCTGCGCACCTAACAGACGTGTCTACATTATCGATATGAGTTTGTTAATTATTGCTCACCTGTTCCTGCTACGAGCTATTGATAGTTTCAAGCGTTCGTCGCGATGTGCGTCAGCAATCCAGATTGTTCGCCCTCGGAATCCACGGCTGAGACGTAGCCCAAACTCCAACCGCGTTTCTTGAAATTACGGGCAATTATTTCCCAGTACTTCGCTGCGGGCCGAACAACGCTTTGCCTTTTTTGCGATCATTAATCACTTAGGG
>DASXSR010000058.1:0-3136 GCA_036505875.1 Blastocatellia bacterium
CTTCCCCGAGTTCGCGCAGGACATTGACATCTTCATCGAGATCGTGGACCAGATCGACTCGCCGTGGTTCGGCGTCAACTACGACCCGTCGAACGCGATCATCGCCGGGCAGGAACCGCTCGAAGTGCTCGCGCGCGTCAAGCACCGCGTCGTCTCCATGCACGCATCGGATAGATACCTGGAGAGCGGCACCGTGGAAGACTTGAAACGTCAGGACGGATTTACGGGTTACGCAAAGAATCTCAAACACGGAATAATTGGGAAGGGCCTGAACAATTACGATGCCATCTTCTCGACGCTCAAGGCCGAAGGTTTCGACGGCTGGATCTCAATTGAGGACGGCGAGAATGGAATGGAAGAGCTGAGAGAATCGGTCCGCTTCCTAAGAGCAAAGATGGCGGAGCATTTTTGACGATGGCACGCTTAGAAAATCGCGTTGCTGTAGTGACCGGCTCAGGCGCCGGGATGGGCGAAGGCATCGCTCGATTATTCGCAAGCGAGGGAGGGCTGTTGGTGGTTTCCGACAAAGACGAGCGAAGCGCCGCCGCGGTTGCCGCTAGCATTGTGAGCGAGGGGGGCCAAGCCATCTCTCAGCGCGCCGACATCAGAGTCGAAGCGGACTGCCGCGCGCTCATAGATCGCGCGGTTGAGGCTTACAGCAAAATTGACGTGCTCGTCAACAATGCGGCTGTCAACACGCGCTGTAATATCGAGAATACTACGGTCGAGATGTGGGACGAGATCTTCGCCACCAACGTGCGCGGTGCTTTCATCTGCATGCAGCAAGCGGTCAGTTACATGAAACGGCAGCGAAGCGGATCGATCATCAACATCGGTTCGGTCAACGCTTACATCGGAGAGCCGAAGCTGATGGCCTATTCTGCATCCAAGGGGGCGCTGATGACGCTGACGAAGAACACCGCGAGCTATCTCAATCAATATCGGATTCGCGTTAACCAGATCAATCCGGGCTGGACGCTGACTCCAAACGAGCGACGAGTGAAGCTCGAGGAAGGGAAGGGCGAAGGCTGGCTTGAAGAAGCGATACGCACGCGTCCATTCGGCCGGTTGTTTTTGCCTAGTGATATTGCTCTGGCAACGCTTTATTTTGCGAGCGACGAGAGCGAGTGCGTCACAGGCTCAGTGCTTGATCTCGAGCAGTACCCGGTCGGAGCCCCGCCGAATTGGTAGTTAGCCGGGCGACGCGTTCCGAGAGTGCTCCAGTTGAAGAGCGAAGCCAAATACATTGTCGTCGGCTTGGGTGAGTTGCTGTGGGACATCTTGCCGACTGGACAGCAACTCGGCGGAGCCCCGTCAAATTTCGCTTGCGTGACCACGCTGCTTGGCGACCGCGGCATAATCGCCGCGCGTGTAGGAGACGATTCGCTCGGCCGTGAAGCCCTTCATCGCTTGGGGCAAACGGGACTGGACATCTCGCATGTGCAGCTTGATGCGGCGCACTCCACTGGAACGGTTCGAGTCGAGTTGGACGACAAAGGCAGGCCAACCTACACGATTACAGAAGACATCGCGTGGGATTATCTGGAGTTCACGCCCGATTGGCAGGAATTGGCTGAACGCGCCGACGCAGTTTGTTTCGGGTCATTGGCCCAGCGCTCGCCCGAGTCGCACGCGACCATTCGAAATTTTCTGAAAGCGACGCGCGATGAGACAGTGATTATCTTCGACGCGAATCTGAGATGGCCATTCTACTCACCGGAAGTGTTAGCGGAATCTTTAGCGTTATCAAACATAGCCAAGCTCAACGATGAAGAGCTGGCGAGGATCGTGGAGCTGCTCGATGTGGGCGGCGAGGGCGAGGAAGACTCCGCGCTACGTTTGCTTCGGTTATTTGATCTGCAAATGGTCTGCGTGACTCGCGGCGAACGTGGCAGCTTATTGGTGACCGACTCCGCAAGCGCCGAGCATCCAGGCTTCAAGACCGCCGTTGCCGACACGGTTGGCGCAGGCGATTCGTTTTCAGCGGCCCTGGTGCATCATTATCTTCGCGGCGGGTCGCTTGAGAGGATCAACGAAGCGGCCAATCGGCTGGCGGCGACAGTTGTGACACAGGTCGGAGCGATGCCGGAAATCGCGCAACTTTCTGTGCGCAGTTCGTAGTACGGCCTTCAGGCGGAAGTTTGTAACGCCAACGCTCAAACAGAAATACGAACTTCCGTCTTGAAGGCCATACTACGAACAGCAAGCTGTGCTGCCAAACCAGGAGGATCATTGTGAACAGAGAATCGTTATCCGCGGGCCAACGCAAGCGATTGTTCATCGCCAGTTGTATCGCATTGGTCACAACCGCAATGGTGTTTTCAATCCGCGCTGCCATCCTGGATGATCTCGGCGCTCATTTTCATGTCAGCAAAGAGCTGGTAGGCATCTTTGCCGGCAAAGCCTTTCTCGGATTCGCCGCCGCCATACTTATCGGCGGTCCGCTGTGCGATGCGCTGGGAATGAAGCCGCTCTTGGTTGTGGCGTGGTTGCTGCACGTGGCAGGCGTTCTCCTAACCATCTTCGCTCCAAGCTATGGCGTCCTGGAGTCGGCGACGTTCGTCGTCGGATTGGGCAACGGCCTGGTCGAGGGAGTGATCAACCCGCTGACCGCGACGATCTATGCCGATCAAAAGACTCACAAGCTCAACGTGCTTCACGCGTGGTGGCCGGGCGGTCTGATCGTTGGCGGTCTCTCCGCATACGCACTGACCAAGCTCGGCTTCGGATGGCAGGTTAAGATGGGCCTCATCCTCATCCCGGCCGTCGTCTATGGTTTGATGACACTCGGACTGAAGTTTCCGGCGACCGAGCGAGTCGCATCCGGAGTTTCAGCGGGCAAGATGTTTCGCGAAGCGCTGCGACCGATGTTCCTTCTGCTGGCCCTTTGCATGGTGCTAACCGCGACGACGGAGCTTGGGCCTAATCAATGGATGGAGTCGGTGCTGAGAAACATAGCCAACACGCCGGGGATTCTCGTGCTGGTCTACATCAGCGGACTGATGTTCGTGATGCGGTTCTTCGCCGGTCCTATTGCTCACAAGATTTCTCCCATAGGTTTACTGCTCGGCTGCTCGGCTCTGTCGGCTGTCGGGTTGTTCGCTCTGAGTTACGCCCATAACGCTTTCACGGCGTT
>DASXSR010000059.1:0-20202 GCA_036505875.1 Blastocatellia bacterium
ATCGTCCCGGGCGGCGGCGTGGCGTTCGTTCGGGCTCAGAAGGCGCTCGATGGGTTTAGCGCGGATGGCGACGACGAGAACATCGGCGTCGGCATCGTTCGTCGCGCGCTCGAAGAGCCGTTGCGTCAGATCGTGGCAAACTCAGGCTGGGAAGGCGCGGTAGTCGTCGACAAGATCAAGTCGGATAAGGGCCTCAACTTCGGCTTCAACGCCGAAACAGAAGAGTACGGCGACTTGATGAAGATGGGCGTCGTAGACCCGACCAAGGTGACGCGCACTGCGCTGCAGAACGCGGCGTCAATTGCAGGCCTGTTGCTCACTACCGAAGCTTTGGTATCGGAGATTCCGGAAGAGAGGGAAGCTCCTCGGATGCCGGGCGGCGGCGAAATGGGCGGGTTCTAATTCCTGTCCCCGAGTCTGCCCGCGAACCTAAAGGGGCCTTGTCTCATATCGAGGCGAGGCCCTTTTCATTCCAAACGAGAATAGATGTCTCGCTTAAGCGTTAATTGTTTCCGCGTCAGGCTCTTCGATCTGAGGGGATTCAAGCAAGCGTTCACTGTATCGTTTTTGAAGCTCGATGTAATAGGCAACAACCTTCTTCGGATCGTGCATGTTTTCCTCGGATACTTGGTGGCGCGCCTCTCTAATTCCTTCGATGATCGGGTCATTCATTTCCCATACCTCCCAACATTTCTAGCGGTGTGACAAGTAGAGGGACATATCAGGATTCGTGATTGATCCTCTAACTTCCTGGATGATACTTCCGCTCGGTGTGGCCCTTGAACTGCCCCGGATAGAAATACACCTCCCTCAAATCGCCGGTCGCGTAACGCCCGGCCTCGTCGTTGAAGTGCTTCGATTTTGGATCGCCGCTCTCGCCGCCTGCAGTGACGGCTCGGGCCCGCACAGTCCTGCCGAACTCAACTACCGCCACAAAGCTGTTGCCGCTCGTGCCGTACCACTTCTTCGATCCTTTATACGGACGCGCGCCGAACGAGGCCAATGATCCCCAGGTCCCGGAGGTGAAGCCGACGGGAATGCTTGGCGCTGCGTCGCTGAACGGATGCACGATATCGTCGGTGAGCCGCTGGAAGCGATTGATCTCACCCCATGGCGTTCGCCACGTCCCGAAGTCCGCCGCGAGTTTGTCAGAAGCCGCGGCAAGCGACAGCAGCAGTTGCGCCGCCGAGGCTTTGCTTGCGATGTAGTCGGGTACGGCTACGCCTCCGCGCCGCCCGTCGGCGCGCACTTTGCGCTGGATGTCCTCTCCCCAGAACACCGCAAGCGAGGTTGGAATTGAAGTCACCGACCATCGCAGGTCCCACGCGCGCAGCATCGCAATCTGGTCCGACAGTTTTGCTTTTAGCGGGTTGGACGCCGGCGTTTGTTCCCACGCTTTGATCAACGCCGGGATCGGCTTTTCAAACCACGGGAGATAGCTGTCGTACGCCGCCGCAATCAGCGAGTCAAGTGTGAAGTCTTTCTTGCTCTCCAGCACTCGAATCGCGTGCAGTCCGCGCGGGGACTCGCTGCCCGAATCGACGTACGCCGGGTAATCGGTTTTTTTCGGGCTGCTCGGACCCGCTGCCGACCACGGCCAGTTGTTGCTGTTATACAGCCAGCCGCTCGCAGGATCGAGCAAGTTCGGCGATTCATCCACTGACAGCAAGCCTTGCCACTCGGTTTCCGGATTGCTGCCATCCACCGGTTTGGTCCAGTCGAATTTGGGATTACGTCTCGGAATGAAGTTGCCGTGGAAGTAAGCGATGTTCCCGTCAGCATCAGCGTAGATGGTGTTGTTCGACGAGTTCGTGTGAAGCCCCATCGTTTGTTTGAACTCCTTGTAGTTCTTCGCCTTGGTTCGCGTGTAAGACTGAGTCAGCGCCTTCACTGGTTCCTGCATCAAGCGAATGGCAATCCATTTGCCGTCTTTAGTTGAGGCGATGATCGGGCCGTGATGAGTGCGATAGACGGTGAATGTTCTTTCGGCCATCCCTTTGTCAGTCTTGTAGGGAAGTTTGATTACTGACGTAATGACGGGCCGTTCTTCGTTGCCGTGCTTGTAATAGAAACGATCGCCTTTCTTTACTATCGTCTCGAGATACTGATCGATGGCGTCAACCGCGCTTGAGGTGTGCATCCATCCACAATGCTCGTTGAAACCCTGATAGATGAAGAACTGTCCCCACGTCGCCGCGCCGTAGGCGTTCAAGCCTTCGTCGCTCGTCATCTGCAGCTCGGACCTGAAGTAGAACGACGTGTGCGGATTGATGAGTAGTAGCGCGTGATGATCGACGGTGTTCGAAGGCGAGATGGCTATGCCGTTTGATCCCGTTGGCTCTGGGGTTTCGCGCACAGACGCCAGGTCTCGCAAAGGGGCAGAGGCGTTGGAGGCAGCCGCCGCGTGACCGTTGCCATAGAAGGCCTGAAGCTGATCGAGGCGAATCGTCTCGATGTCTCCGCCGATGCTGCCCTCTGTGAAGGTCAGCGCCATCCACGGGTCGAAACGCTTTATGACCCGCGGCCTTGCCTGCGGATGGTTGTAAAGATAAAAGTTCAGACCATCCGCCCAGGCGTCCATCAGAGCTTTCAACCAGGCCGGGCTCTCGTCGTAGTGGCGCTTCATCTCGTCGGGATCGATGAACAGTTTCATTCGCAGATCGCGCCAGATTGCCGACTCGCCTTCGGCTTCAGCCAGCCGCCCCATTGCGTCGATGTAGTTGGTTTCGACGCGATTGAAATCGTCTTCCACCTGGGCGTAGATCATGCCGAACACGGCGTCGGCGTCGGTCTTGCCCACAACGTGAGCTATGCCCCAATCGTCGCGAGTGATCGTGACGTTCGCGGAGCGCTGCCGCCAGCGATCGAGTTCCTTGCTTTGCGCGCCCGCTGAAGCGGCGTAGCACAATGCGAAGGCGACACTCAGTACTAAAACGAGACCGAGCTTCTTCATGAGAATCCTCCTGGAGATTGTCAACTCAATAATAAACAATAACTCGTGGTTGTTGGCCAGCCGACGGCCGCGGATAGGCGCGCATCAAGTTTTGACGCACACCTCGTGCGCATGAAGACTCGCACTAATCTTAGGTGCCGAAATTCAGCAGCAGGGTATAGACTACTTGGGAATGATTCCCATCGAAGAACTGGTCGGCGAAGAGTCGGCCGAGTGGTACCGGTTGACGCCGCTTGAGCGCTGAGTTTAGCCGCGATACTGATCTCGCAATACTCTCAACGTCCCGAAACCTCACCAAGTGTGCCGCGGACCTGCTGACGGCATAATATGTGTTCGCCGAGTTTGACATTTGTGCCCATCAGCTCGCGCAGCCACGTGTGCGCAGCGTCGTGATCAAAGCGTTCGTGCCACAACATCGTCAAACGGAACGGCGGCATCTCCAGCGGGACCGGCAGCACCTGTAACCGCAAATCCACAAATCGTTGCGCCAATCGCTCAGGTACGGTCGCGATCAAGTCGGAAGCCGCAACGACGAAAGGCGCGGTGACGAAATGAGGCACGAGTAATGCTACCCTCCGCGCTAATCCCTGCTGCTCTAACAACGTATCAATAAAGCCTGCCCCGTGTGCCTTGTAGAAAACGGCGACGTGCAGTTCCGCCGCGTATTGTTGCAAGCTAATCTCCCCGCGAATCGTCGGATGTTCAGACCGCGCGATGCAAACGTTCTGCTCTTCCCACAACACCGCCGAACGAATCCCGCTCTCCAAGGTCAACGCATCCGGGAAGAAGCCAAGCGCCAGATCGAACGAATCCGACAAATCTACAGCGGTGGGCGGGTGGAAAAGGCTGCGCGGACGATAGACGTGCAGCTTTACTTCCTGCGCCTGTTGCTGCAACACGTCGCTCACCGGGGGCAACAACAGCAACTCGACATAATCGTTCGCCAACAAATGAAAGATACGCTGTGAAGCTGCCGGTTCGAAGGCCGGACGCTCTTCCAACGCCCCACGCAACTGAGCCAGCGCGGCGCGCACAGGCACGATCAGGGCTTGGGCGCGCGGCGTGGGCAGCATCCCATCCGGCGTGCGTACCAGCACCGGATCATCAAAGGTGCGCCGCAACCGAGCAAGCGCATTGCTCATCGCCGGTTGGCTCAGGCCTACACGTTTAGCCGCGCGAGTGACGTTCCGCTCGTCCATTAGCGCTTCGAAGACCAACAACAGGTTCAGATCAATCGTTTGCAGATTCATGCAGTGAATTGGAGATATTACCACAATCCATCAAACTGGTCGGCGACAGCAGCGTTATGATATGGCAGTGCGAGAGGCGCCGAAATCAACATACAAAAGAATGGAGCACCACGTATGAAAACGCTTATTTGCAGTGTCCTGATCCTTTCACTGGTTATGCTCGGTTTGGGGACAGCGAGCGCGCAACAGCAGCCGGCGACGACCGCTGAATCACCCGCCGTGCGCCGCGGGCGCGAATTGATCCAGTTCCTCAATTCTGGAGATCGCGTGGCGGCGGAGGCCTACATCAAGGAGAACTACACGCCGGAGTTCCTGCGCATACCGATGAGCCAACATCTGGGTTTCATCTCGCAAGTGCACGACACGACGCGCGGCGTTGAGTTTCACGGCGTGCAGAGCAGCGGGGCGAACGATGCGACATTGTTATTGAAGGGCAAACTGGCGGGTAATTGGCAGGGACTCGTGGTGCGCGTTGAGCCAAACACTCCGCATCGCATCGCGGGGATCGGAATGCGCGGCGCTGCGCCGCCCGAAAGCGCGCGTCCAAAGCAGAAGCTCACCGACGCGCAGATCGTGAAAGAGTTGGAAGCCTACATGCAAAAGCTGGCCGATGCGGACGTATTTTCCGGCACGGTGCTGTTGGCCAAAGACGGGCAGGTGATCTTCAAGAAGGCGTACGGCGTAGCCAACAAAGATTTCAACGCGCCCAACCGCATCGATACCAAATTCAATCTCGGTTCGATGAATAAGATGTTTACCTCGGTCGCCATCGCGCAACTCGTTGAACGCGGCAAGCTTTCCTTCGATGATCCGCTCGCTAAGTTCATGCCTGATTTCCCCAGTAAGGAAGCAGCGGAGAAGATCAAGATCAAACACTTGCTCACGCACACGGCAGGGCTGGGCAGCTATTTCAACCAGAAGTTTCAGGAATCGTCGCGCGAGCTTTATCGCACCGTGGATGAAATGTTGAAGCTGGCCCAGGATGAAAAGCCTGCGTTCGAGCCGGGCACGCGATGGCAATACAGCAACACCGGCATGCTCGTACTGGGCAAGGTGATCGAGAAGGCAAGCGGCCAGGACTATTTCCAGTACATCCGAGAAAATATCTACAAGCCCGCCGGTATGATCAACAGCGATTGCTACGAACTCGACCAAGTGAATCCAAATCTTGCGGTTGGCTACGAGAAGGAATATGGCGACAAGGGCTACACGTTCGAGAACAACATCTTCAAACACGTGATGCGCGGCGGCCCGGCGGGCGGCGGATATTCGACCGTGGAAGATTTGCACAGGTTCGCGGTGGCGTTACGCGCGGGCAAGCTGGTCGGCGCTGAATACGTCAAGCTGTTGCTCTCGGCCAAACCCGAGTTGAATTCGCCCAATTACGGTTACGGCTTTCAGATTACCCGTGAGCCGCAGATTGCCGGCCACGGCGGCGGGTTTCCCGGCATCAGCTCGAACCTGGATGTGTTTCTGGACAGCGCGTACATCGCGGCGGTGATGTCGAATTACGGCGGGGGTTCAAGGCTGGTCACCGACAAACTGCGCGAGTTGGTCGCGGCGGCTCAAGAGTCCAAATTTGCAAATCGCTAAACGAGTGAGGTCTGACGAAGGGCCTATGAACGCACATCTATCGCGTATGGTTGGTTGCTTCCTTTTTGCAACTGCGTTTTTTCTGACATCCAGCGTCAGCACTCTGCAAAGTTCGACTTCCGAGTTCAGTTCGTCCGTCACACAGATGCCGCGTCCCTGGGACAAAGTGAAAGAAGTTACTATTGGTTCCGCTGCGCCCAACTTTCGGTTGAAAACGGTTGAGGGTGAAACCGTCGCGCTCGCGGGGTCGCGCGGCAAGGTTGTGGTGTTGGATTTTTGGGCGCACTGGTGCAAGCCTTGCCGAAAGCTTGAGCCGCTGCTGGACCAACTTGTGAGGGAGTATCAAAACAAGCCTGTGAGGTTTTTTACGGTGAGCGTCTGGCCAAGCCAGGGCTTCGACGCGCGAGCCTTCATGAAGGAGCAGAGGATGGCGTCGACGTTTCTAATTGGGGACGACGCCGTCGCAAAGGACTACGGGTTATGGGGATTGCCGACGTATTTCGTTATCGACGCAGCAGGCAAGGTTTCCTGCATCCACGTTCTCTTGTCAGTTGACGCGGAAGCGTTGGGCAAACGGTTGCGAGAAGCCATTGAGGAGGCTTTGCACCCAGTCGATCGATAAAGAGGTGGCCTCCGAATCCCACCAATTGCTCAAAGGCGCTCCTTCGGACAGCTCGACCTTTGATCGTGTAAGGTCTGAACAAGATGAAACATCACAAAATGCTTTTTATCGTGTTGCTTCTGATAGGCATCCCTGACTCAGGCGCGCAGACTCAGTCTCAACAGGCACCGTCGCTGGTCGCCGAAGCCGGTCGAACGGTGACCGCCTCGCTCGGCGGCGCCGCGCAGTCGTTTCAGATTACCTCGGCGATCCTGAAGGAGTCACGGCGGATCCTTATCGTGCTGCCGGCTTCGTATTCCCAAAGCGGGCCTGACCGGCGCTATCCAGTCACAGTGGTCGTCGATGGTGAGTACCTGATATCGCCAGTGGCGGCTGTTAGCGATGAGCTAAGCCGCAACGGGCAGATTCCGGAATCAGTGATCGTTGCGATCGAGAACGTAGGTGGCGCCGACTTGCTTGCGTCGAACAAGAAGCGGGTGTATGACCTCACACCGCCCGGACTCTCAGTGAGCGGCAGCAGCCCGAATGAGGGAGGCAACCGCTTTCTGGACTTCATTGAACAGGAGCTGCTGCCGGCGGTGGATCGCCAGTTCCGCTCTGCCCCGCCGCGCACGTTCGTCGGTATCTCATCGGGCGGCGTTCTGGCGACCTATGTGGCGGCCACACGCTCGACATATCGAGCAGTTGTTTGTCTCGACGCTCCGATTCATCTCGGCGACAACTGGCTGGCGAAGAAGCTGACTGAACGGGCGAAGTCAGGTGCGACGCCGTTACGGTACGCGTCGCTTGAAGCAAAGTTCGGCTGGCCGGATCAGGCGTGGAAGACGCTTGTTGCCGGCGCGCCTGCATCATGGAAACTTTATCGTGAAAGGTTCCAGTTTGAAGGGCACGAGACTATGCAGATGCTGGGCGCCTATCTCGGGTTGCGTCAGGTGTTCAGCGACTACTCGAGATTCTCCGCTCCTGAAGCGCCGACCACGAGCATCCTTCCTTACTATTCCAAAGTCAGCGCGACCTTGGGCGCTCCCGTATTTCCGCCGAAGAGGGTGCTCCAGGATGTTATCGATGATCTACTCGGAGAGGGACGCGGCGCGGCTGCCAGGGAGGCGTACAACATGCTCGTGTCCGGCTACGGCGCGCCCTCAGAGAGCACTGCCTTGGTAGCTCGGATTGCCGAAGTCGAGCGTTGGCCACCGCCGACCGAGACTGTGGAAGGGCTGCTGGCTACGCCGTTCCCCACACCGGAGGAAGCACGCGCGTACATCGGCGAGTGGGTCGGCGATATTTGGATGGGCCCGAATCAACCTCGCACGGGCGGCACGATCCTCCGAATCAAAGTTGTGGACGGGCGCGTGGTCGGAGAAACAGTGCGACGCAAGGAGTCGGGTGAGGAACAGACGCAGCGCTGGGAATATCTCAAAATCACGCCGACGGGAATGACGTGGGGAAGAATGAACGGGATGCGGCCACGCGGCGTTGCGCTCTTCGAGGGTACGCTCAAGTATGACACGCTCACCGGGAAGATGCGATTTGCCGGCATCAGGTTGGAGAACCCGCCGCCGCCGCTCAACTTCTTGTTCAAACGGGTTCGGAAGTGATCAATGTCGGACGGGCGCCTGCGTCGACTTTCAGTGAATGACGACTTGGAGGAACTCCCACTGATGCAGGTCACTCTCTCACTGTGCCCGAAGCGTCGCTAGCGGCTTTCGCGACAGGACGTCGATTGTAGCTAAGGTTCCGACTATGGTAACCAGCGCGATCGTGGCGCCTATTCCTCCGAAGTTCACAACGGGCGTGAAGCTCCACGGAATCTCGAATACCCAACGCGACGTTGCGTAAGACAACCCGACGGCGGCAGCCGATCCGATGACGCCCGCCACGAGTCCCATCAGTCCATATTCCGCAAGCAGAATCCTCAACAACACTTTTCGTTTTGCTCCGAGCGTCTTCAATACCGCGACTTCATAGATGCGCTGAAACTTTGTCATCGCCAGCGAGCCGATCAAGATCAGCGCGCCGCTTAACAGAATGAACGCGCCCACAAACGACACTGCCAGCATGATGTTTCTTACGATTCGCTCTATCGCGCGAACCACGTCGGCTACATCGATGACCGAGACATTTGGAAACTTGTCAACAAGCGTTCGCTGAAGTCGTGAACGCTCAACCTCGCCGATCGGTCCGTTGAACGCCCCCACAAACATCTGAGGCGCGTCCTCCAGCGTCCCCGGGCGAAACAGCACCATGAATCCCGTTCGCGAATTGCGCCAATCGACGTGACGTATGCTGGTCACGCGAGCCGTCAGCTTGCGGCCTTGAACGTCGAAGGTCAGCGTGCTGCCTACGTCGAGCCCTCCCTGTCTTGCGTGCGTCTCACTATTCGACGTGGTCGATACGAGGCCGCGCATGCTCTCTTCGATTGAAACTTCAGGCTCCGATGATGGTGTCGGGTCCCAAAACTTTCCGGCCACGACTTTCTCGTTGGACTCGAGCTGCGGACGATAGGTCACGACGTACTCGCGGCTCAATCGACCGCGCTCGCGCCTCGCTTCGCTTTCGCTGAAATCGATATCCGTGCCGTTGATCGCCGTGATGCGAACGCGAATCGTCGGAACAAGAAGCGGCCGCCCGCCGGTTAGCTGCATTACTAAATCGGAAACTCCTTGCGTTTGGTCTTTTTGAATGTCGATCAGGAACATGTTGGGAAGGCTGCCTTCGCGGCCCAGGTCCAATTCGTGCAGAAGATTTGATTGAAGCGACTGGGTCGAGATAACCAGAAACACTCCCAGCCCGACGACCATCACGATCACTCGCGTTTGATTGCCGGGACGGTGAAGGCTGTTGATCGCTTGCTTCAGCGCGAACGACGTGACGCGGCGCATGCGCCGAACGAGAAAGATCAGCAGCGTCGCGGCAACGTACAACGCGCCCGTCGTCACTGCCAGCCCCCCAAGAAAAAAGAGACCAACTCGGATGGACCCCGCTTGCCACGATACGACCAGCAACAAACCCAGCATCACCAGCGCCGCCGTGATCCATCGCAATAGATCGACGGCGCCTCGCTTCAAAACGGCGCTCTCGCGAAGAAGCACGTTTGGCTTTATGTGACGAATACGCAATAGTGGAAGGGCTGAGAAAAGCAAAGAGATCAAGATTCCCACGGCGAGTCCTTGCAGGGCAGCACCCACGCGAAGACCGTAGGTCATATATGCCGGCAACTTATCGGCAAATACTTTTTGAATTAGGATCAACACTCCTTTGCCGAATAGGATTCCCAGCCCGCTTCCAGCGACGCCCATCGTGATGACCTGAGCAAGATAAGCGACCGTGATTCTGCGGCCGGTTGCGCCGACGCACTTCAACACGGCGATGGTTTTCTTTTTCTGATCGATGAACACCCGCGTCACGTTTGATATGCCGATTCCGCCGAGCACCAGAATCACAAGCCCGGTCAGCGAAGAATAATCTTCGGCGCGCGAGAACTGCTCGCTGAGGTTTTCCTGAGACTCCTTGTAAGAGCGAACGTTGACCAGGTCGTTCTTCAGCTCATCGCGTAGCTGGCGCACAAGCGGGCGAAGCTTGTCGGCGGGCGCCGTGAAAAAGATCTTCCTGCGGGCGCGGCTGCCGAAGCCGGTCAAGCCCGCGCCCTCAACAGCGGCTCGTTCGATGAACACGCGAGGGCCGATGCGAAACCCGCTTCCGCCTCCCGGTTCCTGATCGATCGTTCCCCGAATCTGAAACGTCGAGCCGCCAATCTTCACGTCGTCTCCGATCTGCAGCTTCAAACGATCGAGAAGCGCAAGCGAGACTACCGCGCCGTTGTCTTGAATCAGCGAATAATTGAACGGCTCGCCGTTCGCAAGCTTGAAATCACCCGCCAGCGGAAAGCCTTGCTCGATTCCCTTCAGCTCGATCATCATGGCGCCTTCGTGAGAAGAATCGGCAGGGCGGAGCATCGTCGGCGATTCGATCGTTTCGGTTCGCGCCTCGATGATTGGTTGGGAGACGCGATCGATCGCCGCGAGAGTCTCGGGGGTCCACGGGCGGCCGGAATCAACCTGAACGTCTGCGGTCAAAAGCCTGCGAGCTTCAGTGGTGATCGCAACGTTTGCGTTCTGAAGCATCGACCGGCCCGCGACGATTGCGCCGACGCCGATGGCGATGCACGCAAAGAAAAAGAGGAGTCTGCGCCAGGATGCTCGCAGCTCGCGCCGCGCCATTTGCAATATGAATTTCACGCGCCGCTCGCCTCCACAGGTTCTTCCGCGGGTTCGGTTAAGTCAATGCGGCGCTCGCTACCGCTCGCGGTAGTGATTTTCACGTCGCTATCGCTCACGACTCTTCCATCGCGAAGCGAGATTCGCCGGTCGGCCAGCGCCGATAGTTCGTGCTCGTGCGTGACAAGCATCAACGTCGTCTTGCGTCTGCGGTTCATCTCGACCATCAACTCAAACACGTGATGACCGTTGCGCGAATCGAGATTGCCGGTTGGCTCGTCGGCGAGCAGTATCTTTGGGTCTCTCGCAAACGCCCGCGCGATTGCGACTCGCTGCTGCTCGCCACCAGAAAGCTGCGAGGGATAATGATGAGCGCGCGCTACGAGGTCCACGTCTTCAAGCAACTGCTGCGCCCGTTCGCGCGCATCACGCATGCCGGCGATCTCCATCGGAACCAGAATGTTCTCCAACGCGGTCAGCGAAGGAATGAGATGAAACGACTGAAACACGAACCCGATCTTCTCGCCGCGAAGCTCGGCTAGGGCGTCCTCGTCCATCTCTGTGATTGATTTGCCGTCGATGCGAATCTCGCCCTCGGTCGGCGCGTCGAGTCCGGCGATCAGTCCGAGCAGCGTCGACTTACCGCTGCCCGAAGGCCCAACGACGGTGATGAACTGGCCGTCTGGAATTATCAAATCGAGCGAGTGAAGAATGGTGAGCATCTCCGCGCCCGAGGGAACAACTTTCGAGACCTTGTATAATTCAATCATGAACCGATTTCTTCTTTACCTCGTCCTGATCATCGTCCTGAGCGCCTGCAAGGGCCAAGCTCCGAGGGAAGACAATTCCGCGCCGACTGCCAGCGCCGCTCTTCCTTCAAAGAGTTTACCGAAGATAGTCGCGTTCGGCGATAGCCTGACCGCAGGTTACGGGCTGCCGCAATCGGCGAGCTATCCGACGTTGCTGCAAAAAAAGCTCGACGACGGCAGTTTCAACTACGAAGTCGTAAACGCCGGGGTTTCAGGCGACACAAGCGCCGGCGGCGTACGACGGATCGACTGGGCGCTCGACGGCGAAGTGCGCGTGTTGATCTTGGAGCTGGGCGCGAACGACATCTTGCGGGGCCAATCGATTGACGAGATGAAGAAGAACCTGGCGACGATCATCGAGCGAGCGAAAGCTCACGGCGCGACGGTGTTGCTCGCTGGGATGGAAGCTCCGACGAGTTCAGGCGACGAATATCGCAAGGCGGCTCACGAAGCATTTGTGTCACTCGCACGGCAGTATCAGCTTCCGCTGATTCCGTTTTTTCTGGATCGCGTCGCGGGGATAGCGTCGCTCAATCAGCAAGACGGCATTCATCCGAATGAAGAAGGAACGAGGATTGTGGCTGAGACGGTTTATCGTTCGCTTAGACCGTTGTTGGATTAGCCTCGCCAGAATCGATCGCGCATCGACTTGATGCCGTCAGGTTCTATAAACAGGAGCCAATTCGATTTCTTCAAGAAACCGGAAATGTTTTTGGTTTCGCGTCAGAAGAGGCAGGTTTAGTTGCCATGCTGTAGCGGCAATGATAGCGTCCGCTTGCCTTAGTCCTTGTGATTCGTACTTCTTCAACAGTGACCAGTACTTGTCAGCGATAGCATTGTCAACCGGGACGAAGCGACATCGATCCAGTAGCTCTTCAATCTCCTGTCGCTCGCGGCTGGCAAGCCCAGACTTTGCCAAGAGCTCTTTTCTGGTCCAAGTCGAGTAATAGAGAGTGAATTGCGAGGAGTCAAGGAGAGCGCGAGCAGGCTCGATGCCTTTTAGGTAATCGATAAAGATATCTGTGTCTATGAGGAGCGCATTTCCTGCCACGCCATGATCTCCCGAAGAAAACTGTCGGCTGACTCCGTCTGCGCCTCATCTCGCAAGCGTTCAACGTAGCGCGCGCTATCCTCCACTTCGCGATAGCTGAAGCCTTTCTCTTTTTCGAACAAGTCATCGACTCGCGCCTCCAAAGCGGCGGTCAGCTCATCCGCAGTCGGATCAGGAATTTGCCTTGTCAGCTTGAATTCGCGAATGACCCCTCGTATTGTTTCTTCCAAACGTTCCTTGGTGATCATAATGTAATCCTCAAATGTTAAGCCCCACGACGTATTAACGCAAAACAAGTATATCAAACCTCAGTCCCAAGCCATCAAAAAATCGGAACGCGAAACCAGAAACGAAGAACCGGGAAGCAATTCTACGCCATCGAGCGAGCGAAGTCGCGGGAGCAACCGTATTGCTCGCCGGTATGTAAGCTCCGACCTAGTCGTTGAGTCGGCACCTTCGAGCCACTGCTGCTATACTTCAATTCCGAGACTGCGTTGACTGAATTCCAATGATTGATCGTCTTCACATCCGAAACTTCTCGATCATCGCGCATATCGATCACGGCAAGAGCACGCTTGCAGATCGCTTGCTCGAAGTCACCGGAGCGCTCTCTGAACGCGAGATGGCTGAGCAAGTCCTCGACGCCATGGACCTCGAACGCGAGCGTGGCATCACCATCAAAGCTCACGCGGTCAGGCTCAATTACAAAGCGCGAGACGGACAGCAGTACATACTAAATCTGATCGACACACCGGGGCACGTTGATTTCTCTTACGAGGTTTCGCGCTCGCTGTCCGCTTGCGAAGGGGCCTTGTTGGTCGTCGATGCCTCGCAAGGCGTGGAAGCTCAGACGCTCGCGAATACCTATCTCGCACTCGATCATAATCTCCATTTGATCCCGGTGATCAACAAGATCGATCTGCCCGGCGCCGAGCCCGAGCGCGTGCGCGAGGAGATCGAGCAGACCATCGGACTTGAAACGGAAAACGCGCTGATGATCTCCGCGAAGATGGGAATCGGAATCGACGAGGTGCTCGAAGCTGTCGTGCGCGAAGTGCCGGCGCCGGCGGGCGATCCGTCAGCGCCGCTAAAGGCGTTGATCTTTGATTCGTGGTTTGACAGCTATCGCGGAGTTGTCGTGTTGATGCGCGTGATAGACGGCGTCATCAGACCGGGCATGCGCATTCGCCTGATGGATGCGCAGAAAGAATATGAAGTCGATGCACTTGGAGTCCTGACTCCCAAATCGAGGGTGATCGATGAGCTGGGCGCTGGCGAAGTGGGATTCCTGACTGCTTCGATCAAGACGGTTAGCGACGTTGAAATCGGCGACACGGTCACCGAAGCTAAGCGCCCGACTGCGACGCCTTTCCCGGGATTCAAGCGGATCAAGCCGATGGTGTTCGCGGGGCTTTATCCAATCGAGTCCAACAAGTACGAAGAGCTTCGCGATGCGCTCGACAAGCTGCGGCTGAACGACTCGTCGTTTTTCTACGAGCCTGAATCGTCGGCCGCGCTGGGATTCGGATTTCGCTGCGGGTTTCTTGGACTGCTTCACATGGAAATAGTGCAGGAACGATTGGAGCGTGAGTTCGATCTCGAACTGATAACGACAGCGCCGAACGTTCGCTATCGAGTGACAACAACCGCCGGTGAAACGATGGAGATCGACAGCCCTGCGAAGCTGCCCGATCCCGGCCGTATTGCGACTGTCGAGGAGCCGATTATCCGAGCGATGATAATGAGCAACGACGAACATGTCGGCCCGTTGTTCGCGTTGCTGGAAGAGAAACGCGGCACACAGCTCGGCTTCGAGTATATGACTCAGAAGCGAGTGCTGCTGACTTACGAATTGCCACTCGCGGAAATAATGTTGGACTTCTATGATCGAATGAAATCTCTGTCGCGCGGTTATGCGTCGTTTGATTACGAATTGACGGGTTATCGCGAAGGCGATCTGGTGAAGCTGGACATTCTGGTAGCGAACGAACCAGTCGACGCGCTTTCGTTGATCGTACATCGAGAGTTCGCTTACGACCGTGGCCGCTCACTTGTCGAACGAATGCGAAAACTCATACCTCGACAGTTGTTCGAAGTTCCGATCCAAGCAGCAATCGGCAACAAGGTGATCGCTCGCGAGACGGTTAAGGCGCTCGGCAAGAACGTGCTGGCGAAGTGCTACGGCGGCGACATCACTCGCAAACGCAAGCTGCTTGAAAAACAGAAAGAAGGCAAGAAGCGAATGAAGCGCGTCGGCAAAGTTGAGATCCCACAAGAAGCATTCCTGGCTGTGCTGAAAGTTAACGAGTAACCGTGCAGTTCCGCTCCAGCGCTTAGGACGATGCGAGAGACGAATAGCGGGAAAGATTCCGAGAAGTCCAGCTCACCGACCTGGCGACAAGTCTTCCTTTACTTCTTGATGCTCGGGTTCATCAACATCGGCGGACCGGTCGCTCAGATTTCCATGATGTTCAATCACCTGGTCGAGCGACGCCGCTGGCTTTCAAAAGATCGCTTTGTAAAGATCATGGGATTCTGTCACATGCTGCCAGGTCCCGAGGCATTGCAGCTTGCGATCTACGTGGGCTACATCAAACGCGGTGTGCTCGCAGGAATAGCAGCCGGGCTGACGTTTATCATTCCAGGCGCTGTCGTCATGATCGTAATGAGTTGGCTGTACGTGACTTACGGCTCGCTGCCCCAGGTTGGCCATGCGCTTTACGTTTTGAAGCCGGCGGTGCTCGGAATAATCGCGGCCGGAATAATCAAGCTTGGGCGCGCGGCGATAAAGAATTACGTTTTGGCCGCGCTGCTGGTCGGCGCTTTTGTAGCGATGCGATTTGCGGGAATAAACTTTCTGTTGATCTTGCTCATCGCCGGTGTTTTGAATCTCGCGATTGAAGAAGGCTTGCCCCGACTGCGTCGAGAGACCGCGATGCCGATGTTCGCGGGGCTGCTGGCTGGTTTCACTCTTTCCGATTCGCGCTTGCTGCAGATCGCCTGGCTGTTGCTGAAGACCGGCCTGTTCAGCTTCGGTGGAGCATACGCTTCGCTCGTGTTCCTGCAGCGCGGCGCAGTGGATCAGTACCACTGGCTAAGCGCAGGGCAACTCCTGGACGGCGTAGCGTTGAGCGTGGCTACGCCTGGGCCGTTCATGCTTTTCGGGGCTTTCGCAGGCTACGTTGCAGGTGGAGTGGCCGGCGCAGTGATCGCGACGTTATTCGTTTTTCTGCCGTCATTCGTCTTTGTGCTTGTCGGCGCGCGCTACGTCGAGCAACTCCACGACAACCGCGCGGCGCAGGCGTTTCTATCAGGCGTCAGCGCGGCGGTGGTCGGAGTGATCCTCGTCGTGTCGCTCGAATTGGCGCCGGAAGCGCTAGTCGGTCTGCCGAGCATTATTGTCGCTGTTGTGGCATTTCTTATCATCGTGCTTCTTAAAGCCGATATCGCGTACGTCGCAGTCGGCGCGATGGTTGGAGGCGTCGCTTACGCCGCTGCTCGCGCGTTTCTGTAACCGGCTCCCGATAGATGTAGGAAATCTCCTGAGCTTGTGACACATTCTACAAGCTTTGCGATTAGGATCGACTATGAAAACGAGAATAAACGGCATTGACATCGACTATCGCGACCAGGGCGAAGGGCTTCCGGTGGTTCTCATCCACGCGTTCCCGCTCAATCAGACGATGTGGGACGAGCAGATAGCTGCGTTGCGAGGTCATTGTCGGGCGATAACGCTTGACCTTCGTGGCTTCGGTCACACCGACGTTCCGGCGGGACCTTATACGATGGACCAGATGGCGGCCGACGTTCGCGGTTTGATGGCGGCGCTCGAAATCGATCGAGCCGCACTGGTAGGGCTGTCAATGGGAGGCTATGTCTCACTCGCGTTATTTCGAAACTATCCCGACGTCGTGCAAGCGATGGTGCTCGCAGACACTCGCGCGAGCACGGACACTCACACTGCGCGCGAGCGCCGGCTCAAGTCTGCCGAAAAGGCGGAGCGAGAGGGCGCGAGCGCAATCGCGGATGACATGATCCAGTTGCTGCTGGGCCGCACGACGCTTGAGAAGCGGCCGGCGGTCGTCGAGCGAGTCCGCAAGATGATCGAGGCGAACTCGCCGCAAGGGATTGCCGCGGCCCAGCGGGGGATGGCGGATCGTCGTGATTCAACTTACATACTTGCCGGCATCGGTTTTCCCACGCTGATAATAGTGGGCGATGAAGATACGCTCACTCCGCTCGCGGAAGCCGAGAGTCTGCGCGCCGGAATCAGAGGGGCACAGCTTCAGGTTATTGAAGGCGCGGGTCACCTTTCGAATCTCGAACAGCCTGAAAGGTTCAACTCAGTCTTGATTGACTTCATCAACTCGCTTAAAGAGAGTTAGTTGGTAGTACCGCATTCATGCGGAAGTTCGTAAGAGGTTCTCTCTGCAAGTTTACGAACTTCCGCATGAATGCGGTACTACGAACGTTGAAAATAGACTTCTACAGACTGTAGGATGCTGCGCTATGGCGGGGCCTCTTGAAGGAATTCGAGTGATCGATTTCGGGCGATTCATCGCGGGGCCGTATTGCGCGATGCTGCTGGCGGATTTTGGCGCCGACGTGATACGCGTCGAGCGTCGCGAAGGCGGCGAGGATCGCAAACTGGGTCCGGTCACCGACAGCGGCGAAGGCGGGTTGTTCCTCAATTGCAACCGCAACAAGCGCGGAATCACTCTCGACCTCAGTCACGCGCAGGCGCCGGAAGTTATTCGTCGCCTCGTTCGCAGCGCGGACATCGTTGTCGTCAACCTGCCGCTTTCGGTGATGAAGAAGCTCGGACTCGATTACGACTCGGTTCGCCCGGTGAAGGAAGACATCATACTAGTGATGGCTTCGGCCTTCGGCCCCGATGGTCCGTATGCCGATCGCGTGGGTTTCGACGGAGTTGCGCAGGCGATGAGCGGAGCGATGAGTCTGACGGGATTTGCCGGCCCTCCCGTGCGCTCAATCGTGTCGTGGGTCGATTACGGGACTGCGCTTCACGGCGCGTTCGGCGCAATGGCCGCTCTTTATCATCGACAGCAAACTGGACGCGGTCAGTTGGTAGACGTATCGCTGCTGGCAACCGGAGTGACTTTCATGACGCCGCTGCTTGCCGAGCTGAAGACAATGGGGATTCGGCGCAAGCAGCTTGGCAACACCGGTTACTACGCCGCGCCGAGCGACGTTTACCAGACGAGCGACGGCGGCTGGATCATCGTTCCGACTATCGGCGATCAAATGTTCAAGCGTTGGGCGCGCGTGATCGGGAGAGAAGACTTGGTTGATGATCCGCGCCTGCGAGATGACATCTCGCGTGGCAACAACGCCGTCGTGATTAACGACGCGATGTCCAAGTGGTGCTCCGAGCGCACCCGCGATCAAGCGATCGCCGAGCTCGAGGCCGCGCGCATTCCTTGTGGGCCGTGCTACGATTTGGGCGAAGTATTGGCCGATCCTCAGGTGAACTCGCGGGAGTTGCTGGAAGAAATCGAATACCCGGGCGGCCGCAAACCGGTCCCGATCGCGAGCACCCCTGTGCGGTTGAGCGAGACTCTTGTCGATCGACCTCGGCGCGCGCCGACTTTGGGTGAACACACCGATGAGGTTCTCAGAGAGGTTGGCTTCACTGCCGACGAAATTCTAGCGTTGCGCGGACAACGCGTGATCTAGCCGAACGACGCAGTCATCCTCTTTCCAACAACTCGCTAAATTGCTTTTCTAAGTGTTCTCTTTCAGCTTTCAGGTCTTCCGTCAGCCAGTTGGCGTCAGAAGGAATCCACTCAAGGCACACTCGCGCTTCGGTTAATCGGCCAAGCCGAATGAGACATCGACAGATGCCGATTCGTGTCTTGAAGTCCAATTCTGCGTCTCGCGGCACGCGAACCAGGCTTATCCCCTGAAGTAATCCTATGACCAGGCCCGCTCTGACCACCGTAGAGGAATACCCTTCGTCCCAGAGCGTCTGCAGATACCACGGCAACGCGCAGGTCACGACGCCAAAGATTATGATTTGATACTCGTACCGGACCGCCACAAAAGCTTCGAACAGCATCTTTCTCAACGGAAATGGAGACCGGAACGGACTGGGATTGAGGAAATACGCGATAGTCAGGAGAAGGAAGGGGATGGAGATCACCGCGACATACGTTGGCGGCAGCGTTGTCAGAGAATGGCCGGTGATCAACGAGACAATGAGCGCAAACGGCAGCGATAGAAGTCCGGCAATAACGATGCAAATCACAAGAATCAGGTTGGGAGCCATAAGCGCTATAACCCCAAACAGCGCAGAGAAAACAACACCTTGGGCGCCGGGGCGTTCAAGCCGGCCGTAGCGTCGATACAAGTGCATCGCCGGCGCGACGACGAAACCCAGAACCCCAAAAATCAAGTGAATCAAATGCTCGCGGTCCGGAAAACGTTCTGCGCTCGCGCTCGCAAGCACGCCTGCAAAGAACGGCGCCGCCAGCCCGGCGAGAATGATCGATGGGTAGTACTTGAATGCTCTTCTTCGCAGTCTCTTGTAGGCGGACAAGGCAGTTTTTGGGTCCGTGGTCTCAAGAGTTTTCGCTCGCTCGAAGTCGTTCTGAGTCATCAAATACTCACAAGAAGTCTCGCAAAGCAGACGACAGTTTTCTTCTGGCGCCGGCAAAGCTTAACCCAACGAGAACCTAGAACTCAAATCGTGACTTTTGTGACTGAAAGTTTTTTAAATCTATGTTAATGTTCGGCTGCTGCTGTTATTCGCCTCTGGCCGTTTAGGGGAAATCGTATGCCGGATCTCGATTTCCAATACGATGCTTTTCTGAGTCACGCGAGTGAAGACGTCGAGTGGTGCGAGAGGCTCGCCGAGCGCCTGCGCGATGAAGGCGTGCGCGTTTGGTTCGATAAGTGGCAACTGCAACCAGGCGATCACCTGCTCGCGCGGCTGAATGAGGGGATTGAAAAGTCGCGAAAGATGATCGCCGTCTGGACCGGGAACTACTTTCAAGATCGGAAGGTGTGGACGCTCGCTGAAAGCTACAGCGAGCAACACTCCGATGTTCTGGCCGAGCAACGACCATTAATCCCGCTTCTTCGCGAAGACTCCAAGATACCTCCAACCCTCAAGAACATTCTTTACATCGATTGCCGTAACGACGACGACTTCGATCTCCGACTCCGGGAACTCGTTAAAGCGCTCGATCTGCCGCGACGCGAAACAGCGCGTGGCGAATGGTTATTCGAGAGGCGCGAATATGATCTTGGCCCCGATGAACGGCCGCGGCTAGCACTCAAGAAAGGGAAGGGCTTCGAAGATGAAGTCGCAACGCTATATCGTCTGCTCGGCTTCGACGTGAAACAGGACGTTCAACTAAGCGGCTTCCAGATCGATATGATGATCGAACAAAAGCAAGGCGGCTTGCTGACTCAAGCGATCGTCGAGTGCAAGGACAAGCGGATCACTGCCGATGACCGCAATCAAATTCTCGCTCAACAGAATCTCGCGCAGAAACAATTGCCGGTGTTTCGCTCGCTGGCAGTGTCCTCGCAAGGCTTCACCGCCGACGCGCGCGCGGCGCTCGAAGGCGCGGGGGTTTCGTGTACGACCTACGCAGAACTCCTCCGCGAGCTCGTGCCTCTGGACCGATATGTCGATGGGCTGATCGCCGAATACGAAACGTGGATTGGCGAACGCTGGAA
>DASXSR010000060.1:0-16709 GCA_036505875.1 Blastocatellia bacterium
TCGATCAGCGAAGCGATTTACTGCCGATCGGACGTTTGAGGCACGGCCGTTGAGTAGAGAAGCCGAATTCCGATTCAGAGACGCAAATGTCTAAAGGGTTGGGCAGATTCGAGAGGGACAGATCGAGCCGGTTCACGAGCCTGGTCTCTGCTGTAGGGCTTGGTATTTTTGTGTACGCGGCGTACGTAATGGCGGCCGGCGGGCTGACCCTCCACTGGATTCTGCTCGCGCTCGTGACGACACTGGTAGTCGGGCGCACAACCATTCGCATCCCAAAGACAGAGAGCACCGTCACACTCGATGACACTTTTATCTGTATATCAGTCTTGCTCTACGGCGTATGGCCGTCGGTAGCGCTTGCGGGATTGAATGCCGTAGTCTGTTCGCTGCGCTCATCCAATCGCAGCAGGGTTGCCGCCTTCAACGCCGGAGCGATGAGCTTGTCGGTCTTCGTGTCGAGTTCGGTGGTCACTTACATCGCCGGGACGCCCAACGAGCTTGTCTCGCACTTGGGCCGCCTCCTGTTGGCAGCCGAATGCCTCGCGCTGATTCATTACTTGTTGAGCGCGAGTCTGGTCTGCCTGGTGAATGCGCTCAGAAGCGGCAACGGCTTGATCAAGACGTGGCGCGAGTCTTTCTTGTGGACGTGGATGTCATACTTCGCGGGTGCGATCGCCGCCTGCGTGATAGTCAAACTGATGACGGTGATCTCTTTCTACGCTTTCATGGTCGCAGTCCCGGTGTTGGTCGCTACCTTTCTGACCTACAAGAACTATCTTGAGAAGGTACAGTCCTCGATTCGACACGTGGAAGAGATCACCGATCTGCATCTACGCACGATCGAAGCGCTCGCAATCGCTATCGACGCCAAAGACGAAGTCACGCACGATCACGTGCACCGCGTTCAGGTTTACGCGACTGGCCTTGCGCGCTTGTTCGGACTGAGCGACGCGGAGATCGAAGCACTGAAGGCCGGCGCGCTGCTGCACGACATCGGCAAGCTAGCCGTGCCCGACTACATCCTAAACAAACCCGGTAAGCTCACGCCCGCCGAGTTCGACAAGATGAAAGTGCACACGATCGTCGGCGCCGAAATCCTCGGCCGAGTTGATTTCCCGTATCCGGTCGTGCCGGTCGTTCGCCATCATCACGAAAGATGGGACGGCCGCGGTTACCCGGATGGGCTTCAAGGCGAGCACATACCTATAACTGCGCGGATTCTGTCGGTCGTCGATTGCTTTGACGCGGTTCGCGAGGATCGACAGTACCGAAAGGCGATGACGCGCGAAGAAGCAATCGATCTTATCAAGGGCAGCAGCGGGACCATGTACGATCCACAAGTGGTTGAGGCGTTCCTCGAAAACTTGCCAAAGTTTGAAGCCGAAATAAGACGACAGAAGAAAGAAGTGAGCGAGGCTAAGTCAAAGCTCGACAAGAAACGACCTTTGGCGGCCCGGAAGAAGGCCAGCGATCAGATAGTTTTCGAGCACATTCGCAACGCGCATCGCGAGGTGATAACGCTGTACGAGATAGCGCAAACCATCGGCAACAGCCTCGATCTTCGCGATATGTTCGCCGTCTTCTCTTCAAGGCTGCAAACAATAGTGAGCTACACTACCTGTGTGCTTTATCTGACCAAGCCGAACTCGATTGACGTCGAGGCAGCTCACGTAAGCGGGCGCGACGCGGAGCGGTTCAAAGGCGCGAGCATCATACTTGGAACCGGTGTGACGGGTTGGGTGGTATCGAACCGGCAGCCGATGTACAACTGCGATCCGCGGCTCGATTTGGGCGCCGCGCACATTTCGCTCGACGCGCCGTACCGTTCAGTAATCTCTGTTCCTCTGCTCAAAGGAGATGATGCCTTGGGCGCGTTGACGCTGTATTCGGCTGACCTTCCTTCATACGAGCCTGAGGATCTCCGGCTGGTCGAAGCAGTGGCGAAGCTCGCCGCCGACGCAATCGCAAACGCATTGCATCACGAGAGGACCGAAGCCATAGCGTTGACTGACCCGATAACGGCGCTGTCAAACGCGCGAGCACTCAGACTGCGGTTCGAGGAAGAAGCTTGCCGAGCTCGGGGATCAGGCGAGAGTTTCGCGATGGTGATGATGGATCTCGATTGCTTCAAGTCCGTGAACGATACGCTTGGACACAGCGCCGGCGATGATGTGCTTCGTCAAGTCGCAGACTTTTTATCGCATCAGATTCGTTCGAGCGATTTCTTGAGCCGGTACGCGGGCGACGAATTCGTCCTGCTGATGCGGATCGGATCGCTTGAAGCGCGTGAGGTCGTCGGGCGGCTTCAGCAGCGGCTGGATGACGAAAGAGTGCGTACCTCGGGCGCAATTCCGGGAATAAGCGTGGGCTGGGCGTGTTTCGGAACGGAGGGCGACTCGATTGACGAATTGTTGTTGGCCGCCGACCGTGCGATGTATGCGAACAAAACGCGGCGCAAAGCCAGCGGCCTGATCTCGCCGCACTCCGAGCGCTCGGACGGAATTAGGGTGATGTGAGCGCTGCGGTTCTCGATCTATTGACCTCACTTAAACACGGCGTTAGCTTAACGTCATGAGCGATTCAGTTGACAACGCTGAAGTGGCTCGCGTGCTTCAGCAGATCGCCGAAATGCTCGAGTTCAAGAACGAGAACCCGTTCAAGTTCCGCTCCTATCAGATGGCCGCCGAAACCATCGGCTCGATGGCGACACCTGTTGCTGAACTCGTCGAGCGGGGCGGCGCCGACGAGCTTCAAAAGATTCCGGGAATCGGCAAAACAATAAGCTCGCAGATTTTGGAGACTATTCGTGAAGGCAAGTCCTCTTACTTCGAAGAGTTGATCAAAGACACTCCCGCAAGCGTGCTTGACTTGCGTCGCGTCTCCGGGATTGGGCTGAAAACTGCGCAGTTGTTGTATCGTGATTTTGGAATCAAGAGTCTCAACGAGTTGAAGACGTTTGCAGAAGGCGGCGGGCTCGCGTCAGTGCCGGGAGTTGGCGAGAAAACCGTCGCTCGAATAAAAGCATCCCTGGCGCGGCTGAGCGATGAATGACAGGCGCCGGCCTCTAATCTCTGACCTGCGACTTCTGATCTCTGTCCTTACAGTTCCGTTCCTGGCGGGTAAGCAAAACCGCAACCGACTATCCGCCACCCCTCGCTGTCGCGAACAAGTTCGAGGTTTATGATGTATTCGTCATCGAGAAGGCTCGCCGCCTCGGCCGGAAACAGAATCGGCCACACGCGTTCTTCAGTGAGTATGTCTTCCGCTTCAACCAATGAGCCTTGGACTCGCTTGATCCGAAAATGGCCATCGACCGCGCCGGGAGCCCCGGGAGTGTCGATGTCGTACTGACTGTGGCCGCCCTCCTCGAACGAAGTTAAGAACTCTGGAAAGCTGAAAGCGCCCCCGCTCTGCCGAAGCCATCTCGACAGCTTGCCGGTAATCTCTATCGCGCGCGGCAGGCGATGGCGCAACTCAATCAGAAATGGCGAAAACTCTTCGAACAGAATATCAGCTTGCTTGTCAGCCCATACGCAGAACTCCGTCAACGAATCGAGTAACTCCTGCGTGTCTGGGACAGAGTCATCGAGGTTTGAGCTGCAGGCGGTTTGCACATACCATCGCGACAAAAAATCGCGCATGGCTGAAGCTGAGATATCCGCTAGTCTTGTATCGGAAGCGAAATAATTCTTTAAAAGTGCTAGCGAAGTTTCGTGGGAAGATCGGTTCTCCGCGTCGTGCGCGCGAAACCGTTCTATTGCTTCCCCTAAAGTCATCGCCTCTTGGTTGAAGACCTGCGTGGTTGAGGGGCGCGCTTTGCTCGGGTTGCAGGTTTCCGAGCCTTGCGTTTGGTCGCCGTCCCGCGTTGACTGTTGGTGATCTCAGCCGCCGATTGCTTCGCGGCTCCCTTTTTCTTCGCCTTGGCAGTTTTGGGGCGAGGCTTCGTTTTTGTCGTGTCTGTATTTCCGTTGAACAGATCCCACAACTGTTGATCATCCTTGAGATCATCCAGTCCTTCGACAGGCTGTTTGTAATGAAGCAGCACCGCGTAAAGATGTTCCAGCGAAAAATCCTTGTCGCCGATCGCCGAGCGCAACACTTTCTCCACGCGCAGGGGGAGCTTCTCCGCCACGCGCTCGAACGCGACGATTGGAATGTCGGGGTTCTTGATGTAGGTCCAGACCAGCTCTCTCCAATCCGGCACGTGACGATCGGGTTCGTCGGTCTCAAACACGCGCTTGAACCTGGAGAAGTCCGGCAACAACACGATCCCATCGAACTCGTCGCATAGGATCGTGACCTCACCGGCGCCAACAACCGGACTCGGCAGCGGTTGCAGATCGGGCACGCTCAAATCCTGTCCCAACTCCTTCTTGAATCTCTCGGCAGCCGTGAGTCCCGTCTCCGGATCGCGACGTTCCGTCAACAGGTAGCGCTGAAATCTTTCCAGCGTCGAGTTGAGCTTACTGGAAGCGACCGTCAGCTCGTCGCAACCGAATAACTCGCAAAATGCTGCGACCTGTTCGCGCTGGGCCTTTTCTACGGCCTCTGGCGAATCCAAGCCGTCGAATGCCCGTCGCATCTCCAGCCACGCAAGCGCCGACTCTCGGTCCGGCATCAGAAATTGTAGCCCGGAGAGGATCAGATCATTTCCGAGCGGCAGAAGCCGCGCGATTATGCACTGACCACGCTTGAACGGCAAGCGCGAAGAACTGGTCTTAACTGTGTACTGGTCGCCGCCGTCCAAATCTTCCAGCCGCAGCGACCTCTGGCCGACCGCGCGAACCTCAAAAACGCTGCTGATCGAATCCATCCAATCCAGCAAAATCTCGCGGTCGGCCTTGGCGATGTTCGGTTTGTGATCAAGAAAGTAATCAATCGAACCGGCGCCGTCCTCGTCAAACCACTCGAACAGAAACCAGTCGAGCATGCTTTCTGCTTCGTGTTCGTCGTCGGGCTGAGCAGCTTCGAAAAAAAGCTTCCGCTGAAGCTTGTATTCATCTCTGAGCGGACCGGTCGTCGCAAACTTTACGAGTTCCTTTTTCAGGCTTTCGGCGCGGCTAAAAGGGATGGAGCCGGATAATGTTGAAGCTGACGACATCAAAATCTCCTCGGATTGGACTACAGGATTAATCGAGTAGAGATTGTATTACTCGGCTTCTCGATGCGTCAATCAGTAAGGCGAGAGTTGTGATGGGGACTCGTAATGCGTGATTCGTGATCTGTGGAGTCCCTGGCGTCACGAATCACGCATCACGGATCACGCATCACTCAGTAGTACTTCCTCAAATCCATTTCGCCGTAAAGCTGCGCGACCTGGTCCGCGTAGCCGTTGAACATCAACGTGTCCCTCAACCCAAACTCACCGATGCGCCGCTCGGTAGCTTGGCTCCATCGAGGATGGTTGACGTGCGGGTTAACGTTCGAGTAAAAGCCATACTCGTCGGGCGCCGCGATGTTCCATGCGGTAGGCGGCTCATTTTCGACCAGCTTTATCTTCACGATCGACTTGATTCCCTTGAATCCGTACTTCCACGGTACAACCAGCTTCAGCGGCGCGCCGTTTTGTGGCGGCAGCGTCTCGCCGTACAAGCCGCTTGCGAGAATCGTGAGCGGGTGCGTCGCTTCGTCCAAACGCAAGCCCTCGACATAAGGCCAATCCAGAATGTTTGTGCGCACGTTGGGCATCTGCTTCGCATCCGCAAGCGATTCAAACGCGACATATTTTGCCTGTGCCATCGGCTGCACTTGATCGAGCAGTTTCGAAAGGGGAAAGCCAATCCACGGGATGACCATCGACCACGCTTCGACGCAGCGATGACGATAGATTCGCTCTTCGGGCGGGCTGATCTTGAATAAATCGTCTATGTCAAAAACGCGCGGCTTATGAACCAGGCCTTCGACCGCTACCGTCCATGGGCGCGTAACGAAGCCCTTCGCCTTTTCTGCCACACCTCGTTTGTCGGTCGAGAACTCGTAGAAGTTGTTGTAATGCGTTATGTCTTCGTAAGAGGTTTCTTTCTCATTGAGCGGCGGGATTACCGCGGGAGCGGTTTGCACGTCGGCGATCTTTTCCCCGGCTTGCGATTCTTCGCTGTGGCTCGTGAAGTGACGATATATTAGACCTGTCGCGATCGTAGAGCCCGCGAGCGCTGCGCCGCGAATGAAAAGGCGTCGAGTCAGATAAGACTTCTTATCGGTAATCTCGCTGCCTTTGATGTCGTCGGGCTTCTTAATCAACATAGTCTAATTCTATCATTGCTCTACGGGCAGTCGAGCAAGCGAGAGCCGCGCCGCGCCGATTATCCTTCGGCTCGAGCGCTCCTGCACGAAAGCCACCACTCTGAGCCCATCCCGTTTCCAGGTCTTATCGATTCGCACGATCGGCTGAGCGCTGAACGTCGAGGCCTTGTGAGGATCGATACCACCGATGTGCGATAGCTTGCGAACCACGGCGGTGTGAGTCAAATGCCGACCCGCGTTTTCGCCTCGCGCGACGCTGGATCGCAAACCGCTCTCGGTTATCGCTAGCGACACGTCGCACGAATGATCCGATGCGCCGACCGGAAGATTCTCGACTCGAACATTCAAAATTATCGAAGCTGCTGCAGGGTTCTGCGAACCGAGGTTCAGCGTGACTGCGGCTTTGGGTTCGCGAGCCGCAGCGGCTATGGCGTCGCGGGCTCGATTCGAGTTACTGCCGACAAACTGGACGCGTCCGTCGACTATCATCTGGGGAGTGTAAACTTCGCCGGTGTCGAAAGCACGCGCGTAATCGTTCTGCCTTGCGCTGAATGTCGCGGACGAATACGGATCGGCCCAGCCCAGATGATTCCAATAATCAACGTGCTCTGAAAGGGCGATCACTTCGGCGCCTGGAACGGGCTGAGTTTCGTCGAGTCGCATGAGAAGCTCGTCGGCTGGCGGACAACTCGAGCAACCTTCCGAGGTAAACAACTCGACGAGAATCGGAATCCTATTATCACTGCTCGTCGGATAACTTTCAGCGTCGACGACAGACGACTCAGCGGGCTTTCTGCCGATCAAAGTCGCGGCGATCAGTGCAATCAAACAAAGCGCAGCAGCGAACGCTATCTTTAGTTTCAAGACTTGTCTCCGTCGGTCGCGATTTCGGTGGATGATCTCAAGCCGACACAGCATCTTTAAGCGCCATCAATAAGTCCGCCGGTTCTTCCAGCATAAAGTCTGGCAGTTCACGAAGTAATCGCTCGCGGTTCGAACCGCTCCACAATGCCGCTGCTGTTCGCGTACCCGCTGCGCGCCCCATCATTATGTCGGCAGGGCTGTCGCCGATCACAAGCGTCGAGTCGGGAACGCCGGAAAGCTCAGCCATGGCTCGCAGCACGCCGTCGGGCTGAGGCTTAGGTCGCCCGACATCGTCGCCCCACACGCTGAGATCTACCAGCGACCGCAGCCCCGTGAAATCGATCTCGCGTTCGCCTGCTCGTCTCGGCTTTAATGATACTACAGCGATTTTACCGCCACGATCGCTCAATGATTTGAGCAACCCGGCGATCCCATCGTACGGGGTCAGATGATGATGATGATTTGCATAATAGTGCTCTTCAAAGCTAACGAGCATCTCCTCGAGCATCTCGCAACTGTAGCGGCTGAGCACTTCCTGAGGAGTAACGTTCCAGAAATCACGAAACTCGTCTTCCTTTATTTCAAGACCGGTATGGAGCCTGATCGAATGAAGAAACGCTTCGCGATAAGCAGGCTCTGAGTGGGCGAGAGTCCCGTCGAAATCGAATATGAAACAACTGAAACGCATGGTTAGTCCGTAGTCCTTCGTCAGTAGTCCGTGGCTACTGACTACGGACCACTGACCACGGACTACTGTACGAGCGTGATCGAAAACTTTGCGTTCTCGATGAACGAGCCTTCACGCGGCTGTAGCTTAACACCTTCGGGCGCGGGAGGAATATTTGCCAACCGTCCCGTGAGCGAAGTTTCCGTCGTCGCGGCAATTACGCGTCCGGCGGTCGCGTCGTATTCGATGCGCGAGCTTCCCTTGCCCGTAGCAACCGCGTTCACGTTCAAGCTGCCCTGCGCGGTCCTGATCCGCGAAGCGCCGCTTTGCTTAAGCGTAATCGTGCCTTCAATCGAGGCTTTGCCTCCACCTAACGAAGAGAGCCTGTACGAGACCGCGGCGCCTTTTGCAACCTCCGCCATTCCGGGAGCGGCGATGTAACCATAATCTCCGGTGCCGGTGCCCCAACTCTGCCCGACTGTGACCTCACCTGCCGGCGCCCACTTCGTCAGGCTCAGTACCAGCTCCGGCAAACCTGTTCCGCCGGCTGCTTCAGGAAACGATGCCTTCGCTAACTGGCCTGTCGAATCAAGTCGGTACTCTATCTTTTGTCCAAGGAGCGACGCCTCTTCACTAGCCTGGCCGATCCCGTCGACGCTTGTGTGAGTCACAATCGCTTCAATGACTGCTTCGTAAACCAGCATGCCCTTTTCATTCGTGACCGCGCGAAGCAAGATGGTTGCTGTCGTCTCCCGGTGCACGTCGCTGGCGATTCCGCCGCCGCCGGTTGCCGTGACTCGAGTGTCGACCACAGCGTTGACGAGGTAGCGATTTTCCTCGCCGACCTTGATCACCGGCTTGAGCGAGACGCCGGATTGCGCGCTTGCGCCGACCAAAAGCGTTAACAGAAAGAACAGAACCGTAATGGCTTGAAACTTTTTGATCATTATTTCCCTCTGATCTCTGATTTCTGACATCTGACCTCCCGGTCTGAGTCAGCTCACAAAATTACCCATCGCCCGAAACTTTTCGTACCGCGCCGCAATCCGCTGCTCGCTCGTAAGGCTCCGAACGGATCGCAGCGCATCCGCAAGATACGCGCCGAGCAGGTTTCCGCTCTCCAGGTGACTCGTGTGAGCGCCCCCCGGCGGCTCGGGGATTATTTGATCTATCAATCCAAACTCGAGCAAGTCTGGCGCTGTCAACCGCAGGGCGCGAGCAGCTTGCTCCGCGTACGCCTGGTCCCGCCAGAGTATCGAAGCGCAGCCTTCGGGCGAGATCACCGAGTAAATCGAGTTCTCCATCATCATTACTCGATCGCCGAGCCCAATCGCCAGCGCGCCACCCGAGCCGCCCTCGCCAGTCACCGTCACGATCACCGGCACGCGCAGCTTTGCCATCTCGCGCAGGTTGTAGGCAATCGCCTCGGCCTGGCCGCGCTCTTCGGCGTCGATGCCGGGATAAGCGCCCGGCGTGTCGATCAGCGAAAAAATCGGCCGATTGAACTTCTCCGCAAGTTTCATTACGCGAAGCGCCTTGCGGTAGCCTTCCGGTTTCGGCATCCCGAAGTTACGCTGCTGGCGCTGTTTCGTGGTGCGCCCCTTTTGATGACCAACGACTACACACGGCTCGTCGTGAAACCGAGCAAACCCGGCCACTATCGCAGGATCATCACCAAAGCGTCGATCGCCGTGAATCTCGTGAAAGTCCGCAAACAACAGCTCGATGTAGTCCATCGTGTAGGGTCGATTCGGGTGTCGCGCGAGCTTCACCCGGTCCCAGGCGTTCGGCGTGTCCGGCTCCGCAGTCAGGTTGGCCGCGTCAGACTCCCGCAATCGGCGACGAATCTCTTTCAGCGACTCCTCGTCGGTCGAGTCAGGCTCTCGCTTCCTCTCTACCATGTGGCCCTAATTTTAAACCAAACCTACCGAATCTTGACACTGCTCTCGCGCGGTTGTTACATTGCGACCGCGATGTCCGACAAATTTCAGTTTGTCGCCGGCTCGCTGAAATACCCTTTCGAAAACGACAAACCGAAGTTTGTCGGACTTTCAAGGAGGTCCCGATTCATGGCGACGTTCAATGGTATAGAAGTCCCCGCCGATGGTCAAAAGATTGCCGTCGAAGACATGAAGCTCAAGGTGCCCGACCAACCGCTCATTCCATTCATCGAAGGTGACGGGACGGGCCGGGACATCTGGCGGGCGTCGCAGCGAGTGTTCGATGCTGCAGTCGAAAAGGCTTATGGTGGCAGTCGTCGCATCGTTTGGTACGAGATATTTGCCGGCGAGAAGGCCTTCAATAAATTCGGCGAATGGCTCACCGACGATTCGGTGAAAGCAATTGCCGAGTTTGTCGTCGCCATCAAGGGTCCGCTGACAACCCCGGTTGGCGGCGGGATTCGGAGTCTAAACGTGACGCTTCGCCAGGTGCTCGATCTTTACGCATGTGTGCGGCCGGTCCGCTACTTTGAGGGAGTGCCATCACCGGTCCGCCGTCCGGAGCGCGTCGACGTGGTCATCTTTCGCGAGAACACCGAAGACGTTTACGCCGGAGTCGAGTTCAAATCGGGGAGCGAACGCTCGCGCGAAATCATTTCGCTGTTGAATGACAAATACGGCTACAAGGTGCGGACCGACAGCGGCATCGGCATCAAGCCTATCTCGCCAACGGGAACAAAGCGGCTAGTGCGCCGCGCAATTCGGTACGCGCTCGATTTCAGCAAGCCTTCGGTCACGCTGGTTCACAAGGGTAACATCATGAAGTTTACCGAAGGCGCGTTTCGCGATTGGGGTTACGAGCTTGCGAAGGAGGAGTTTCGAAGCCAGATCGTCACCGAGCGCGAGACCTGGATTCTGGACAATCGCGAAAAGAACGCCTCGCTCAGCGACGAAGAGAACGCCCAAATGATCGAGCCCGGTTTCGAGCAAATGTCCGAGAAGCAGCGCCAGGCGGCAGTCGATGAAGTAAAGCAAACCCTCGCTGCTATCTGGTCAACGCACGGCAACGGCGAGTGGAAGAAAAAGCTGCTGATCAAAGACCGGATCGCAGATTCGATTTTCCAACAGATACTCATTCGTCCTGATGAATACTCGGTTTTGGCGACGCCGAATCTGAACGGAGACTATTTGTCGGATGCGGCGGCGGCGCAGGTGGGCGGCCTGGGAATGGCTCCTGGAGCCAACATCGGGGATCGAGCTGCGGTGTTCGAAGCGACTCACGGCACCGCGCCGAAGTACGCCGACAAAGACATGGTAAACCCTTCGTCGGTGATTCTATCCGGCGTGATGATGTTCGAGCACATGGGTTGGCGTGAAGCGAGCGAGAGGATCATCGACGCTTTGACAAAGACGATCCAGCAGAAGCGGGTGACTTACGATCTTCACCGTCAGATGGAAGGCGCCACCAAGCTGAAGACGAGCGAGTTTGCTTCGGCGATTATTGAGAATATGTAGAGAAACTCCCTCGCACTTCCAAGGCTGGTCGCGCGGCTCCATTTCATACAAAGATTTGGCTCAGGCTGTCAGGGAAGCCGCGAGCGTGGCTGGACTACAACTTAGGTAGCCGAGGATTAAGTTGAAAGTAGTAATCCCAGGCGGAAGCGGCCAGGTCGGAACGATCCTCGCTCGAGCGTTTCATCAGCGCGGCGATGAGGTTATTATTTTCAGCCGAGGGCCTCAGCGCGCGCCGTGGCGCGTTGCGAAATGGGATGCCGAGACTCCTGGAGACTGGGTTGCTGAACTCGACGGAGCGGACGTTATCATCAATCTCGCCGGGCGAAGCGTCAACTGCCGATACAACGCCGAGAATCGCAAGCTGATCAAAGAGTCTCGCGTGAATTCGACGCGCGTTGTTGCCGAGGCGATCGCGCACGCGTCTCGGCCGCCAAGACTCTGGCTTCAAGCGAGCACCGCAACCATCTACGCACACTCTTACGACAGAGCTAACGACGAAGCGACCGGCGTCGTCGGCTGCTCGGAGAGCGCGCCCGACACCTGGCACTTCAGCTACGATGTTGTCACGTCTTGGGAGCGCGCGGCTAATGAAGCGAATACGCCTCACACTCGAAGAGTCCTGCTGCGCACGGCGATGGTGATGAGCCCTGATCGAGGCGGCGTCTTTGACACGTTGTTGAGGCTCGTTCGATTCGGCTTGGGAGGACGCACGGGAGATGGCCGACAGTACGTTTCGTGGATACACGATGAAGATTTCGTGAAAAGCGTTATGTGGCTCATCGAGCACGACGAATTCGAAGGACCGGTGAATCTCGCAGCGCCGAACCCTGTTACGAATGACGCGTTCATGAAGACGCTTCGAGATGCTTGGGGCATTGGCGTGGGTCTTCCGGCCGCGGAATGGATGTTGGAAGTCGGCGCGTGGTTTTTGCGGACCGAAACCGAGCTGATACTGAAAAGCCGCCGTGTCGTTCCAAGCCGATTGCTCGAGTCTGGATTTACGTTTCAATATCCAACGTGGGCCCAAGCCGCGCGTGATCTCTGCGAAAGATGGTCCTAACGTATCATCTCTTGCCGTCGGAAGTGTTAGGCCGAAAGAACCTGTAGGCGGGAATAAGGAACTTGTACTTGATCCGGCCGTAGCAGCTCAAGAGCCGCCAACCCAGTGTGTTGGTGATTTTGTCCAGCTCAGCTTGCTTTTCAGTAACGCGCGTCTGCAAGGCCTGAATTTCCCTTTCCGACTCTGTGGTCTGAGTCTCCAACTCTGTTTGCAGCGACGCGATCTCTTCTTCGCGAGCTTGCAGTAACTTGACCCTCGCTTTTTCCGACTCTGTGGTCTGAGTCTCCAACTTTGTTTGCAGCGACGCGATCTCTTCTTCGCGAGCTTGCAGTAACTTCTCCCTCGCTTCTATCTCCGTTTCGAGTCGGATCAGCCTCAGAATATCCAGATAGTTCCTTCGAGGCCCATCGGCAACTGCTGCAGGTCTCTCCTGAAAGAATCGTCCCGCTTCAGAGCACATCTCGAGATAGTGTTTCACCACATGATCGGGAATCTCGACCGCTCTCAGCTCTTCGTTGGCCAACCGTTGGTGACGGAAGTCCCAAGAAACTACTGAGCAAGCGCGCTCGATGGTGTCGTCGGAGGCCGAGAGCCCCAGGAGTTCCAGGACGCGCCGCAATTCCTGCTGCGGAGTATGAAAGTAAACCGCGTAATGGGTTATTACTCGATCCTCTGGCGGGATGGCCATCAAAGCCTTGTTGTAAGTCAGCCACAACTCAACCAGGGATTCGTCCGGCCGAGACCCGCGCCGCACCAATGACTGGAGAACTGCCAGCGGGTTGCGAAGACAAATTACCACTTTGAGATTTGGTATCAGTTTCCGCCAGAAGGGAAATGTGAGTGAGTTGCGAGGGTCTTTCCAGCCCCACTGTTTGAGTGGGCCAAACCGATCGATCAGCTCCTGCGCGCGACCGCGGAGCTGACCCAATTTGCCAGTGTTAAAGGAGTCAGGCAGCCGCGGCGGTGTATCCCAACTTCCACCCAGCTCTTGAAGCAGCGATTCGTTCAGTCTCACGAATTCACGGTTTTCCCAGAACCCGTTTTCATTATCCGGAAAAGGTTCTGCGAGCTCACGTTCTGGTCCAAGATAGACACCGCAGCTTTGAATCATTCTTGCAATCATTGAAGTTCCAGAACGGTGCATTCCCGCCAAACAGACAACCACCGGCTCAGCCCTCGGTGAACGACGTTCTCCGTCCAACCTTTTGAGGTCGTCAGCGGCTGCGATTTCAAAAGGCTCGAGGGCAGTCTTGTCGTTGCGAATGATTTCCGTTTCGAATCGATCCGGTGAGCCATCGCGTAATGCTTTTTTCGCTTCCCCGGGCAAGGTTGCGCGGAGTCGATTGTTGAATTCCTCAACGCGTCGCTGAGCGGCAGGATAGGGTGACGGCAACAGGTAACCGGCTGAGTCAACCAGGTGGTGATAGTGGAGAATCACCGGATCTGATTCTGCCATCTGCCGGGTTCTCTCAATGTGGGTCAGATGCAACGGGAAATTCATGGCGACCGGCAGCTCCTCAAACGGCACCGGGTCCGCAATGAATGCAAGCGCGAGAGCCGCCTGGCTGCGGTGATGTTGATACGGACCCAACAGATCAGGATTGGCGCTGAATGCCAGTTCGTATTCGCACCAGGCGGGGACCAGCCGCGGTATGAATTGTACCGGGCAATTGATCACTCCTGCGTTGCAATACCAGATCGTCGGGGTCTGGTCCTGAGTTGTCCGGTAACGCCGCTCGGGCGGGCTCAAGCCAAAGTAACCACAAACACGTTCCAAGGCTTCAGTGGAAACAGTAGGCACGTCAGCCATCTTGATTCGCAACGTCGAGTTCGAAAGGTACGGCGAAGGATCCTGAGCGATTATGGTGTCGCAATCAAGGTACAAGAGGGTTTTGTATCTCCCTACGTCTGGCAACCTGAAAAGCTGGATCTTGTTGAATAGCGGATTTGTCTGATCAAACCTTGGGACGATGCGGATGGCAGCTCCCAGGTTCTGAAGCTCGACGCGGTAAGCTCGATGGATCCCTTCGACTGCGCAAACTACAAAGTCGGCGGCTCCAAGCTCGCCCCCGAACCACCGCACCGATCGAAGCAAGCGGAGCGCTTGCGAGAGATATTTCTCATTGTTTTCAGCTACGCAGCCGATGAGTAACTTTTCTGACATTTCCGAGGACATAGCGGACAGGACAAATTCTATGAAACGAAATCCGAAACTAGCAACCTCGACCTCGGAATCTATCTTGCTCGCAAGTGAGCAGCGGCGCACTTTCAATTTTGAACCATTCCAGGTCAATTCGGCAGATGCAGTGTGGTAATTCTCCCAGGAAGAGGTATAATCCGAGGCACCAGGCAAGTAACACGGAAAATCACCAAAGCCCAATCTGCATCTTCCGCACATCGCGGTACATGAGGCACACATGCATTGGCATGAGATAGACGGCTGGTTTCAGTGGCGATCCGCGCAGGAAGAAGCCGCCCGCCGGTTTCCAGAAGGCAGTTGTTTCGTCGAGGTGGGAACCTACCTCGGAAGAAGCCTGTGCTCTTTGGGTGAAGTCGTCGAGCAAAGCGGTAAGATCTTCACGGTGATCGGAGTCGACACGTGCCGTGGCAGCGGACCTGAGGGGAGGCGCCAGAAAGACTATCACGGCGCAGCGGTGGCGCAAGGCGGCGGTACCTTTGCAGGCACTGCACAAGAACGTCATCGAATGCGGATACGGCGACTCAATCACATTGATCATCGCGGATTCTGTGACCGCCTCCGGATTGTTCAGCGACGCGTCCGTAGATTGGATCCATCTGGACGCCCGACATGACTACGCCAGCGTAAAGACAGACGTTCAGGCTTGGCTGCCGAAACTTAAGCGCGGCGGCTGGTTGTCTGGCGACGATTACGACGAGATCAAATGGCCTGAGGTGGTGAACGCCGTTCGCGATCTGCTGCCGGGAGCGACGGCATGGTCAACACAGCAATGGCGCTGGATCGTCCCGTGAGGCCGAACCCCCGGTTACATTTCCTTCGGTCCTCCGCCTTCGTGCTCAATCGAAGCGGCGAGGGTAGAGAGGGCATCGTAGTCGACCTCCCATCCCACGTACGCGGCGGCAAGACCAATAACGCCTCCTTCGCCAGAATAGACTCCGCGGGCTTGTAGGAAGTTGGCGCCAAGGGACCAGGCCCTGAAGAAGCGCGACGCGCATCCGTCCCTGGTGACAGCAATAAGCGCCTCGTGACACCATCGAGCCGCTAGCAGAATGTCCGCATCGCCGGTGAGATGGCGTGCCAGTTCAACAAATACAGGCATTCGCCATGATCCGCACGTCTCGAGATGATCTGCCACGCTCTTGCGCACGAGCGGATGGACGGCGAGACCAGGCTTGAAGTCATCGAAGGGAGGAAGGGCTGCGATGCGAGAGTCTGCATCCACGTAGATGGCTGTGTCGAAGCCCTCAAGAGCCGCCAGGAGCGCAAACCGTTTGTCGTGATACGCCGCAGCACCGCGCCCCTCTCCGGTGGGCTGTAAACGCTCCAGGTAGTCCACGGCCATTGGGCCGGTAGGTGCGTGTCGGATTGCTCGAACCGGCAGATCCTCAAACTCCTCAGGGACGTCAGTAAGGACAATCCAAGGCGCGGTTTTGGCATCATCGCACAGAAGATGTGCCCGTCGACGATATGGTGCATGAATGGCTAGCGTGCAGAAGCAGACGCTCATATGATAAGTGCGCTGACGAAAGAGTTTCCTGCAGCTTGTTTGTCCAAATCACTACGAACGGTGCAACGTTATATCAATATGCGGCCGTGAGAGCAAATGTCGCTTGAGAAATGAAATGTGATCGATGAGACTTCCTCGGATTGACCGGATAGTCAGTCGTAGCTATAAACAAATAGAGGTGTATGGCAACCACATCGGCCCCAACGATAACGGAGCCTGCACGCGCAGCTAGACCGGAACCGGGCGGACACGCCGGGTTCCTGGATTATGCCGGCGTCGCGATAGACTCTTTGCGCGCCAATAAGCTGCGCTCGTTCCTGACGCTGCTCGGCATCATCATCGGCATCACCTCGATTATCGCCGTCATCTCGATCATCCAGGGGCTGGACCGCTATTGGAAAGAGAAGGTCTCGAACTTCGGGCCCAATACTTTTGTGGTAACCCAGTTCCCGATCACAACCAATTTTGACAAGTTTTTCGAAATGCTGCGCCGCAATCCGGAGATCCACTCGGACGCCGCCGACACGATCATCCGCTACTGCACCGCGTGCGAGGCGGTCGGAGTCGAAACACACAAGGAGGTGAACGCGCGCTACGCGAAGCAGTCGCTGGAAAGCATCGATATGAGCGGCATTACGCCGAACATCCTCGACATCGAAGGCTTTAACGTAGAATCCGGGCGACCGCTTCAGGAGTGGGACGAAGAGCATTCG
>DASXSR010000061.1:0-14149 GCA_036505875.1 Blastocatellia bacterium
TCTTGAGCGCGGCTGCCAGGTATCGGCGCCAGCAACCCAATAACTAACAGCGTCGCTGCGAGGATCGATACGAAGCGTTTCGATTGTGTCCTCAAGTTCTCCATCGTGTTTCCTCCTTCGTTACCTTTGCTTGTTGCAATGCTGCCGGATTACCTTCGTCAGTTACGTGAGCCACTTGAAAGACGATAGCGAATTGTTGGGCGTCCGGATGTTTGTATAAGTCATTCTCGAAGACTCTGCTGGGAGGCCGACTGGGACAAAGCAGTTCGTCGCCAACCAGAGCACGATTGGACTGCATCACTCTCTCCTCTACTGCGCGTGCGGTTTTCTCCACATCTTTGCTTTGCGGACCGCGCAGAGCTTGTCGCAGAGCGTCCACTCGCAGGTTAATCTCCTTCGTCCCGTTGAGTACCGGAAGGCGAAAACATCGGCGTGACGCCGCCATCGGGGGCTTCGGTAGGCATCCGACGGGGGTGCTGAGCAAAGCTCCTGCTGACTGTGCCGAGTCGTAGACCTGGCCGTCGTCGAGGATCGAAGAGCCGGTCGTGGCATCGTGGGGAACTCCGACTGTGAGCGTGCCCGTGCAGGTGCCACCGAGCGAGTCACCGGCCATGAAATGAATCGCGTAGATCCGCCCGTTGCCGGTCCCCGTCCGCTCGGCCCGGAGCAAGGCGTTGCCTCCCTGGAGGACGGCATCCGGGCTCGTGTCGCCGTCGCCGAGTCCATTCACCGGCTCGTCCTGCGTGACGGCCGTGACGTTGATCGTCACCTGATCATTGTCCGGGTCAGTCACTCCGGTGATGCTCACGGGGATCAGCTTGTGATTCGGCGGCCACAGCACCGCCTGGCTTGCTCGGGCCAGGTCGCAGCGCGGGGGATGGTTGACGTGCTGCACTGTCACGATCACCTCATCGGGTCGGCTGCTCGCCGCGCCGTCACTGACCACGAGCTGGAACGCGAGGGTAGCGCCGCCCGGGCCGACCGGGGGCGCCGTGAAGGTCGGCGTCGCATCATGCGCATCCGACAGAGTGACGCCGGGCCCTCGGGTCTGGATCCAGGCGTAGGTGAGGGCGTCACCGTCAGGGTCAGTGCTCGCGCTTCCATCGAGCCTCACCAGGCTGCCCTCGTCCCTAGTCTGATCAGCTCCGGCGTCTGCCCGCGGCTGGTGATTGACGTCCTCCACCACCACATCGATGGAGTCCACTGCGCTCCGGATCCCGTCGCTCACCGTCAAGACAAAGGTCAGGGTGGCACCGACCCGCCCAACTGCAGGCGCCGTGAAGGCCGGCTGCGCGGTCATCGAGCCAGACAGCATCACCATAGGACCGGCCGTTTGGACCCATTGGTAGGTCAAGGCCCTACCGTCGTAAAAACTTCCTAGGCCGTGCAGCGCGACTGCGCTCCCCTCGTTCACACGCTGGTCCCAGCCCGCGTCGGCCGCGGGCGGCGGATGGTTCCCGCCCGGCGTCGGCTCAATGATATGGACGCCGAGCCTGTAGCAGCCCGTCGAGGCCGAGGAGACGCGAACGAAGTACTGACCCGGCGGCGCCGTGGGGACGTCGATGAACGTAGCGATACTCCCCCCATCAATTTGGACCACTTGGCTGCTGGCGACCAGCTGTTGGCTTGCGTCGAAGAGAGCTATGTCAAAGACCTGCACAGAATCCGCCGGTATGGCTGAGATCTGCAGTTGCGCGCGTTCCGGCACCGCGAAGGCATAGAAGTCGAGATCGGTCGCTGGGTCGATGCAACCGACACCGACGCCAGCGGACAGCGTGGGGGCGGGTACGGCTGTGGCGAAGTCGTCGTTCGGTTCGAAGAGATCGATTGGCGGCGGAGGAGGCGGCAGCTCAATGATATGGACGCCGAGCCCGTAGCAGCCCGTCGAGGCCGAGGAGACGCGAACGAAGTACTGACCCGCCGGCGCCGTGGGGACGTCGATGAATGTAGCGATACTCCCCCTATCAATTTGGACCACGTGGCTGCTGGCGACCAGCTGTTGGCTTGCGTTGAAGAGAGCCATGTCAAAGACCTGCACAGAATCCGCCGGTATGCCTAAGATCTGCAGTCGCGCGCGCTCCGGCACCGCGAAGGCATAGAAGTCGAGATCGGTCGCTGGGTCGATGCAACCGACGCCAGCGGGCAGCGTGGGGGCGGGTACGGCTGTGGTGAAGTCGTCGTTCGGTTCGAGATCGATTGACGGCGGCGGAACCGGCGGAGTTTCAACGGAGATCGCCAGCCCATAGCAGCTGGCAGAGCCGAAGGAGACACGCAGGAAATAGTCACCGCTGGCGGCCGACCGAAAATCGAGAAGGCCGGGACTGCTCGCGACGAGTTGGTGTCGCCTGTCGAAGAGGTCGAGCTGAAAGAGCTCGCGTGACGCAGAGGTCGCACTGATCGTGAGCGAGGCCCCGTCTGGTATGGAAAAGACGTAGAAGTCGAGGTCGGTCGCAGAATCGATGCAACCCTGGGGGCCGGCCGGCACGCGAAGGGATACCGCAGTGGCGAAGTCGTCGTTCGGCTCGGGGTCCTCGGGGAGCCCTAGCTCCGTGCAACTGCTCGGATCGGGGAACGGTCCCATGTGGAATCCGATGGGATCAGCCAACTGTGTCAGGGCGCGGAACTGACCGGGCACATCGGCCTTTTGGCTTCCATTCTGAACTCGCTCAAGGACGTTCTGGATCTTCAAATGCCCGGAGAGCGATGGAACAGATTCATCCGGCTCTTGGGCGCGGCCTCCGGGTATCGGCATTAGCAACCCAACAATCAACATCGCTCCAACGAGGATTGATGGGCGCTTGTAGATAATCGACGTGATCATCTTTCGTGCTCCCTTCCGCGGTCCGTAATGCTGATAAGACAAGGCAGGCTCGACCTTGCCGCGTGCATTGACACCCACTAAAATGTGCACGGCAATTTCAAAAGTAGTGACTCGTGTGCCCAACTCTTTTAGTCGTAGCTATCCGTTAAGGCGAGAACCACACGCGAAAACGCTAACGGCGGCGGATTTTCGTTCCAGGCGCGCGCTGACCAGGCACGGAATAGATTTGATCAGTGCTGCGAGTACTGCGCACAGGGTGTTGGCATGACGACGCACTCGCCGAAAGAGATCACGCGGCTGCTCGTCGCCTGGGGCGACGGCGACGAGTCGGCCCTGGCAGAACTGACCCCGCTGGTCTATGAGGAACTGCACCGCCTCGCACACCACTACATGAGCGGCGAGCGCCCCGGTCACTCCCTGCAAACCACAGCTCTCGTCAACGAAGCTTACGTTCGCCTGATCGACTGGAAACACGTGCGCTGGCAGAATCGCGCGCACTTCTTCGGCGTCTCGGCGCAATTGATGCGCCGCATTTTGGTTGACTTCGCGCGCGCACGCGACTACCACAAGCGCGGGGGCGGCGCGCGCCCGGTCGCGCTCGACGAAGCCGCTATCGTGGCTGACGATAGCGGCACAGACATGGTCGCTCTCGATGAGGCACTCAATTCGTTGGCCGAACTGGACTCGCGGCAGAGCAAGGTGGTTGAGTTGCGTTTCTTCGGAGGCTTGACGAACGAGGAAGTCGGCGAGGTCTTGAAGGTTTCAGAAGGCACGGTCAGGCGCGACTGGAGCCTCGCCCGCGCGTGGCTCCATCGCGAACTCTCAAAAGCCGTAAATCGTGAATCGTAAAAATCGTCAATCGTAAATACGTACTGACCCACTACCCGTAAATAGATCAGAAGCGGTTTCTTCGATTTCACGATTTACCTTCTTTATCATGACGCCCGAACGTTACCGGCAGATCGGTGAGCTGTATCACGCGGCGCTGGAGGTTGACGCGGCTGAACGCCCTGCCTTCCTCGCGCGCGCTTGTGCCGGCGACGAGGAACTGCGCCGCGACGTAGACTCGCTGATTGTTTCGCACGAGCAATCCGAAGACTTTATCGCGGCCCCAGCGCTTTCAGTCGCCGCCGAGATGCTCGCGACGCGCCAGACGGATGCGCTCGAGGGACAGATGATCGGACGTTACCGCGTGCACTCGCTCATCGGCGCGGGCGGGATGGGACGCGTTCATCTGGCCGAGGACACAGCGCTTAGCCGCCGGGTCGCCTTAAAGCTCCTACCCGAACACTTCACGAATGACAAAAACCAACTGCAACGTTTTCATCAGGAGGCGCGCGCCGCCTCGGCCCTCAATCACCCAAACATCGTCACCGTCTATGAGGTTGGGGTTTGGCAGGGCCGTGACTTCATCGCCACGGAGTTCGTCGAGGGCGTCACACTGCGAACGCGGATGCGCGGCAGGGGTCTCCCGCTCGCCGCGGCAGTAGACATCGCGCTGCAGGTAGCCGGCGCCTTGACGGCGGCGCACGCTGCCGGAATCGTCCATCGCGACATCAAGCCCGAGAACATCATGATCAGGCCGGATGGGCTGGTGAAGGTCCTAGACTTCGGAATCGCCAAGTATGCCGGGCCGAGACGGGACAAGAGCTCGGAGTCCTGGGTCAAGACGGCGACTGGCGTCGTCATTGGAACGACAGCCTACATGTCGCCGGAGCAGGCGCGCGGGCAGGAAGTGGACGCGCGCGCCGACATCTGGTCTCTGGGCGTGATTCTCTACGAGATGGTGGCCCGCCGGCTTCCTTTCCAGGGTAAAACTCCGACTGACCGTGTGGCCGCAATTCTCGAGCGCGAGCCGGAGCCTCTGGGCAAGCGACGCGGCATACCACACGAGCTCGAAGAGATCATCAAACGAGCGCTCGTCAAAGATAAAGAGCTCCGCTACGCGCGAGCCGCCGACTTCGCGGAGGACTTACGCCGGCTGCGGCCAGCGCTCGGAGAGGAGCGCGCCTTCCGCTTCGCCCTGCCACGTCCGGCGCACGGGCTATTCTCTTCCCGCCGCGGCAGGTCGCTTGCGCTGGCGGCGCTCTTGCTTGTGATCGTCGCTGCCGCCGCCGCTCTTTACTTCCGTTTAGGCGTGGGCGGAAGAGGACAACCTGATTCCCGCCAACTCGGCGCGGCAATTGATTCGATTGCCGTATTGCCACTCGCAAACAGCGGCGGCAGCGACGAAATAGAATACCTCTCCGACGGCATCACAGAGAGTCTCATCAGCAACCTGTCGCAGTTGGCGAACTTGAAAGTGATGTCGCGCAACTCTGTCTTTCGTTTCAAGGGGCAGGCGGTGGACGCGCAGCAGGTCTCCCGGTCGTTAGGCGTGCGCGCAGTGATGATGGGCAATCTGAAACGGATCGATGACCAGTTAGTCATCAACGTCGAGTTGATCGACGCACGCGACGGCAGCGTGATCTGGACTCATCAGTACATGCGCAAAATGGCGGACGTGATCGCCTTACAGACCAACGTCGCACAGGACATTACGGAGAATCTGCGTTTGAAGTTAAGCGGCGCGCAGCAACAGCAACTAGCCAAACGCCACACCGACAACGTCGAGGCCTACGACCTTTACCTGAAAGGCCTCTACTTCTTGAGTAGGAATCGGGAGGAGGATTTCCGGAAGAGCATCGAATACTTTCAGCGGGCGATTGATTTAGACCCGAACTTCGGGCTGGCCTACGCCGGCCTGGCCTACTGCTATAACTCGCAGACGCTCTACAGCGAGGTGCCACCAAGCGAATCCATCCCGAGGGCCAGGGCTGCGGCCCTGAAGGCGCTGGATCTGGACGAAACGCTCAGCGAAGCTCATACCGCGCTGGCTTTTATTAAATTCGCATATGACCGGGATTGGAGCGGCACCGAGAGTGAGCTTCAACGGGCGCTTGAAATAAATCCAAACTACGCCCTGGCTCACAGCATCTACTCCGGGCTTTTAACGGCGCTGGGGCGGTTTGACGAGGCAATCGCGAAGAGGAAGGCGGCTCTGGAATTGGACCCCCTATCACCCGTCATCAGGTCCGCGTTTGGTTGGACGTTGTACTTCGCTCACCGGTATGACTCGGCGATTGAGGAGTGTCGAGAAACGCTCGTTATCGATGAAGACTTCTTCCGGGCGCGCCTTTACATCGGGCTGGCCTACGAACAAAAGGGGATGTACGAACAAGCAATCGCGGAGCTTAAAAAAGCGCTCAGTCTTTCGGAAGACAATGTGGAAATACTATCATCAATGGCCCACGTTTATGCAGCATCGGGAAACAGGGCCGAAGCGCAGCAGATCCTGAATAAGCTGAACGAACTATCAAAGCAAAAGCATGTGGATCCGTACTTCGTCGCGCTAATCTACGTAGGGCTGGGCCAGAAAGATCAGGCATTCGAATGGCTGGAAAAAGCTCATGAATATGGGAGCATAATGTTGGTCTGGCTCAAAATTGAACCAAGGCTGGACAGCATCCGCTCAGATTCGCGGTACCCGGGCCTCGTGCGGCGCGTCGGACTCCCGCAGTAAGCGAGGGTCGGCATCATCGCCGCCGCCAACAGCGGCGAAACATTCAACATCATTTCTAATTTAGATCTCAACGGCGACGGCGTTCAGACTTCCGACAGACCGGTTGGCATCAAACGCAATTCGGGAACAACCCCGCCGCAATTCAATGTTGATTTGCGTTACTCGCGTTTCTTCACTTTTACCGAGCGTTACAAGTTGGAAGCCTTCGCCGAATTCGTCAATCTTTTCAACATCAACAGTATCGTCCAATTCAACAACGTCACCGTCACGACCAATGCCAACGGCGAATTAATCGGCGGGCTTCCCGATTTCAAATCTCGTAATCAATCAACCTCGCAAGACAGTCGCCAGTTTCAACTCGGCTTCAAGTTTATTTTCTAGCAATACTGATGGAAAACGTCAGGGATAACCCGCGTCCGGCGCAGTTGGCGTTGAAGTTCAACTTTTGATTCTGTGTTGCGCCAGAGCGTACGCAATCTCTTGCAAGGCGTTTTGGTCTTCGCCGCCCGTGTGCACAAGTGAGCGTATCGAAAGGACCACTGTCGCTTGAAGGAACAAATTCTTTGTCATGGCCATTTTGCTTGTGACGCCGTTGTGACGTGAGCGTAGATAGATCGAGCACGGTTGCGCCAAGCTCAATATAGAACTGTATGAAATCCCCAGAAAATCGTGTTGGCTGCAACCTCTGTCATGTCAGTTAGTTAGTAAAAAGAGCAGAACCTCGTTCGCAATGCGGAGGCCAGGGGTTCGATCCCCCTCTGCTCAACCAGAACATTCCTGTTATCAAATATTTTAGCCCTCTGGTTCTGTTGCTCTATTTTCCAGATGGGATAATACTTGGACATTTTTTCTGGGCCGAATCGAGTGTTTGAGACGACCTCATGAACTACCAAGCCTCCGCACCCGCAGTGCGGAGAGCAGGGGTTCGATTCTCACATTAAAGCAGGGAATCTTCTTAGCAAGATCTTCCTCACTTACGTCAAGGAACGTGGCTGCTTCTCCCCGGTCGCCAGCAGCTCTTGAAGTTCTTGAGGATTAACTGGCTTGACTAAGTGCGCCGGCTTGTAGTAAGTCCGTTGACGATCGTTTCCCCGCTGTTGATATCTACAACTCTAGCTATGACTGTAGGCTCGAATATCTCCCCGCCGTTAGCGAAAGCAGAATACGCCGCGGCCATCTGCAGAGGTGTCGCCTCAGAGGTACCAAGAGCCATTGACGGATAAGCTTCCGGCTTAGGTAGTCCGAAGCGAGCGGCGGTAGCGGCGACGCGGGCAGGTCCGGTTTGTATCGCCAGGTCTACGCAGGAAACAAGCGCAATGGCTGTGCCGTCCTCGAAGACCTCCGACCTGCCGAGATAATATCGCTCTTAACCGGAGAACCTTCGTGGAATACTGAGTTCCCAAGCACAGAGGGTTTCTCTCTACAATTCAATTAGTAAGGATGTGCATCAAAAGCGCGCAGCGCCCTTGTTGGGTAGTACCGTTGTGGCAAGCTCCATCATTCTCTCAAGTGGCAGATTAATGGCGCTCCGGCAATGTTGGTGATGACAGGTCACAGCGGTCAAACGTCTCGACAAGCGGAAAGTTGTCCTTGAGGTCAATCCTCTGGTTCAGTTCATCTCCCGAGATTGTTTTCACTGTCATAGCCCTATTCTTTCTTTCCTGCGTCCACATCTGGTTCCTGTGCCCAAAAGATCCACGCAGCACCTTGTCTAAACCTTATAGACGGCTGCGCGGAACAGTGGTAAGTTGTAGCCACCATGAGCACCACTACGCTAATAATCATTATCGTCGTGTTAGTCCTACTCTTCGGCGGCGGCGGCTACTTCTACCGCCGGCGATAAGGACGATCGCAAGAGGCGAACTAATTACTCTAGTGGAGGCGATTGGCTTCTATGATGGCCTCTCCTTCGTCCCGTCAGTAGTTCGCCAATTCTTTAAACTCGACAACCTTTCCCAAGAATTTGATTTGGGGAGCAAGACTATACTGACACCCACGGTCGTCAAGTAGACGCCCGCGGACTTTTGATTCTCATCACAAATTGCCACCAGTGTGATGGCTCAAACCGAGCGCGTGCGTTTATTTCCTATTGTCCGTGAAAACATCCTGCCCACCGGAACCCGGAGATTCCCCTGCAATTTCCAACCGGATGATCATGTTGAGACCAATTAAAGGAACGATGGCCACAGGGTGTCTGATCGTACCCCGGAACAGCACGTACCCCCTCAAGAAGGTCCGTCCAGTACGAACGCTGCCGGTTTTCTTCACAGCCCAGTCGTTACAGAATACCGCCATCACGTACGGCTTAACACCGCTGAGTCTGACCGTCCAACCGTCTCCGTCATCCGCCCTCCGGCCCGTTCCGGATCCACTGGTTCCTGCGGAAATGCGAGAGGATAGATTGTTACCTCATCCCTTCCCGCCCAGATCGCGGTAACGCATCATGGCCCATGTGAATAGGCCGTGGGCAATCAAACCAGCCGCGGTGGCGCCGAGCAGCCACGGGCCGAAAAGTTGTTCCATGAGAGTCGCAAGCGCCTTTGCTATGCCGCCCGCGTTATCGGGATCGGAATTTACGGCCGCTTGGACGAGAAACAGGCCGACAAGTGCGATCAGCACAGCCCGCGCGCAAAAGCCCATGCGGCCGAGAGTGATCATCGCAATCTTCTCCCAAGCATGCATGTTGCGCAGCGCGAGTTTCTCGCGGAACTTCGCCCGGTAGGCCACCAGGAGCTGACTGATGCTGATCCCAAAGGCCACCACGCCCACGGCCCCAACCAGCCAACGTCCGAACCACTGCGACATCAGCCAGCTCGTCCCCGACTGCGCGGATTGATCCCCACTCTCCCCGCCGCCCATCACGCCGAGTCCCGACAGGACTATCCTCGCCGCCACGTATGCGAGATAGATATGGAGGAAACCGCTGGCACCGTACAACACCCGCAAGCCTTTGCCGACGTTTTCGGGGTCCTTGAACGCCTCCACGAACTTCCACGCCGAATAGTGCAGCAAGCCGACGGCAAGGATTACCAGCAGCGTTCCCCCGAGTGGGCGCCGGCCGATTTCCTGGAGAGCTCCTTTCGTGTCATCCGCTTCGCCGCCGAAACCAACCGCGACCTGCAGGGCCAGCAACCCAACGGCGAGATACACCGCGCCCTCGGCGAGAAACCCAGAACGAATGATGAATTTTAGAAAGCCGCTTTGGGACTTCATGTCGGATAATCCTTGAGGAGAGGAAAGAACCCAACCGCGGTGTGTCGATGCTCAATGCCGGCCATCGTTGGACGCGAGAAGGTAGGCGAAACTTCCGGTCTGTCCATCGGAGCCGAGAGAACGGTTGGTCCGCCGCGATCAACTCTTCTGGGTTCGTGCTAATTCCATCTTCAAGCCGAGTGCTGAACGAGTATTGCGTCTAGAGGAGAGAATTCCCGCTGTCGGTTGAAATTATCCCGCGTCCGTCCTTGAGGCCGCCTTGCCAAACGGCGGAAGCGTCTGCGTTTCATTCCTTTCGCCTTAAGGTAATCCTGGGTTCCAGGTATTCGGCACCGCGAAAACGCCCGCGAATCTTCAGCTCGGATCCTCAAGCGCGATTGGATCGTCATGCTTCGTATCCGGCGCGAGAAGTTCGTCGCCGCTGTCAGATCCGATCTGTTCAGCAAGCACTGTTTCGGCAGCGTCAGCTAGACGTTCCTCCAGAACCAGACTTGGAGCTTCGGCTGCGGTGATGTCCCCGGCGTGATAAAAATATGAGCCTGTGTAAAATTCTCGGAGAAACTTCAAGAAGACTTTGGCGATGGCAATGGTGGGCACTGCGAGGATGATGCCGAGTAGACCGAAGAGCTTGCCCCCGATAAGTAGACCAAGAAAAACAGCCATCGGATGCAAACTCAAACGGCGGCCGAGAATACGCGGCGTCAGAATATAACCTTCGATACTCTGGACCACCACAAACACGCCGACGACGCCGCCGATCCGCCAGAGCCCGCCCCCGTCTGCTAGCGTAAAAGCGATGGCGAGTCCGAGACCTAGGATAGTCCCAACGTAGGGAATCGCGTTCAGAAGTCCCGCCAGAGCCGCGAGACCTGCCCATGCCGGTACTCCGAGCGCGGCAAAGCCGATTGCGTACAAAACGGCCATACAAAGGGCGATGAGGAGCTGGCCACGGACGTAGGCTGCGAGGATGCGCCCAACCTCATCAAAGAGCCGGCTGAAGGTGTCGCGAAAGCGAGGCGGAATCAGGTCCTCCATCGAATCGCGCCACGTGCCGAAGTCTATCAAGATGTAAAAAACGAAGAAGGGGACTATAAGCAGGTCCAGGGATGCGACGGCGGTCGAGAGGAAACCTGAAAGACCACCTGCCGCTAGAAGAGCCGGCGAGCCTATCGCTTCGGCCGGGTTGCGCAGGAACTGTTCGATTCGGCCACCCGCCATGCGATCAAGGGCCGGGGAATATCGTCGTAATGTCTCACGCTGTCGAGCAGCATTGTCGGGCGTAAAATTGCGCAAGATCTTCTGAACGGCGTTAGTAGTTTGTTCCCAGAGATCTGGAATGACAAACACAAGAAACGCAACTACCGCGAGCGTGACAAGCAGCAGAGCGAGGGCGGTCGCGATGGGACGCGAAAGCCCATACTTCTCTCCCTGGCTGACGACGGGGTTTAGTAGGTAGGCAAGTGCGAACGACGCGAGTACGGGCACGAGGGCGAGGCTCCCGACGACGTACAGAAAATAGAGGATGAGTAGAGTGAGGACGACGGTCGGAACCCACCGAAACCACCAAAATGCGGACCGGTCTTCGTGCGGAGCAGGGACCGAAAGCTTAGGTCTCATTGAAATCTGATGAACACCAAGACCGGGTACCTAATTAGTGCAAAAGACCATAGGCATATTCTATTACTAGAAAAGAACCAGCGGGCTCAGCGAAGTGGAAGCGGGCCTGAGCGATTGGTGCCGAACGCAGGAGTCGCCCCCACGTCCTTGCCGACAACGGATTTTGAGGCACAAAAAACTTACTTTCTTTGTTCCCCATATTCCTAGTTGTGCGGAGTCCTTGGTATTTTCGCAGAATGCCTTAAACTGCGTTTACGCTGGTACATCCGTTCTTCGGGACAGTTGGTACACAATTGGTGCACTGGAAATAAAGCTAGGATAGCGAATCGTTCGGGAGCGCGATGGGCAAAACGAACCCACTGGGCTTACAACTTCCTTTCAAAATTTGAAATCAAACAACATTAATATCTTATTTCCTGGAACGTGGTCGCTTCGCCCGTGTCGCCAGCAAGTCTCGAAGTTTCTGCGGATCAACTGGCTTGACTAAGTGATGCTCGCAGCCCGCTTCTTGAGAACGTTGGCGGTCGGAGTCTTGCCCGTAGCCGGTCATGGCGATCAACCTCACATCTTTTGTTTGTGGTTGCTGACGCAGATGTTGCGCGACCTCATAGCCGTTCATATCCGGCAACCCAATATCCAGCAACACGAAGTCCGGTTGATATTCAACTGCCGTTTCCAGAGCGCTCTGACCGGAGTAAGTCGCTTTAGCCTCATGACCGAACATTTGCAGCAGCATGACGAGCATATCAGCCGAATCCATGTTGTCATCAACTACCAGCAAACGCGATGTTTGCGCAGGCTGCTTCGCTCTTTCAATGGGGGCGATTGCCTCTCTTACCGGAGACAGGGCAGGCAGACGCACGAGAAACTCGCTTCCTTGACCCAATCCGGCACTATGAGCCTCGACTGTTCCGCCGTGCAATTCCACAAGTTTTTGCACGAGGCTCAAGCCGATGCCCAAGCCGCCCTGCGAGCGATCAAGTGTGCGATCCGCCTGCGAGAAGAGATCGAAGATGCGGGGCAGCAGCGCGGGAGCGATGCCGACGCCGTTATCCCGCACACGCAGCACAACCTCACCACCTTCTTGCTGAGCGGTGAGCCGTATCTGCCCGCCTTCGTCGGTGTACTTAGCGGCGTTGTTGAGCAGGTTTACCACGACTTGTTCTAGTCGGGTCGGGTCGGCTTGCAACCAGATAGCTTCAGCCGGCAGTGACACCGAAAGCTCTTGGTTGCGTCGCTCAATTTGAGGGCGAACCGATTCTAGTGCACGTTCCACGATGCCCCGCATCTCCAGGCGTTCCTGATGAAGTTGAATCCTTCCCATGATGACGCGGGAGACTTCCAGCAGATCATCAATGAGATGCGCCAGTTGCCCCACCTGACGCTGCAGAACGATTTTGGCTTTCTGTTGAATTGGGTTCTCGGTGACTTGCAGACCAAGGATATGCAGGGCGTTAAAGATTGCAGACAGGGGATTGCGTAGTTCATGGGAAAGCATCGCCAGGAATTCGTCCTTGCGCAGGTGAAGTTCTGCCAACGCTTCCGCCTGCTCGTGCGTCTGTCTCTCCAGGCGGCTCCGTTCGGTGATGTCCCGAATGTTGCACTGAATGACTTGGCGTTGATCCACCTGGTAGATGTTGCTGACAAACTCGACTTCGATCCGCTGTCCTTGCTTGGTTTCGAGCGGCAGATCTTCGTAGCGGATATAACCTTGCGTTTGCAGCTCACGAAAAGCGATCTGACTCTCTGACTTATCTCGGAAGAGACCAATCTGCCAGAGTTCCTTGCCGACGAGTTCTTCTTGCGAATAGCCCAGCAAGTCCTTGATGAACGGATTGGCGTCGAAGATTTTCCCGGTGTTGGCATCGAGGATGAGGATGGCATCCTGAGCGGTTTCGAAGAGCCGGCGATAGCGAGACTCCGAAACCTCTAAGTTGTAATCCGCCTGCTTGCGCTCGGTAATATCGCGAATGTTGGCCTGGATGACCGAGTGGCCGTCTTCCGCGTAAAGGTTGGCTACCACTTCAACTTCACGGCGCTGGCCCTTTTTGGATTCGAGCGGCAAGTCTTCATAGCGGATGAAACGTTTCTCTCGCAATTCTCGAAACGCGGCCTGGCTAGCATCTTCGTCCCTGAGCAAGCCGATTTCAAACAATTCCTTACCGATCATCTCTTCCCGCGTGTAGCCGAGCAACTGGGCTATGAAGGGATTGGCGTCGGTGATTTGGCGCGTGTCGGGATCGAGAATCAGTATCCCATCCTTGGCGGCTTCAAAGAGACGGCGGTAACGAATCTCTGAAACTTTCAATGCATATGCCGCCTGCCTGCGTTCGGTATCGTCCCGAAATACAACGACCACTCCCGTTATCTTCTCGCCCTCTCGAATCGGTGAGGAGCTATAGACAACGTCGAAGAACGTTCCATCCTTGCGAATGAAAACATCCTCGTGGTTGATTAGAGGTCTTCCTTCTCGCAGGACTTCCAGACCGGAGCAATCTTCAGCGGGATATGGTGTGCCGTCGGGATGCTTGTAATGCGTTACGTCATGCATTTTTCTCCCACGCAATTCGTCGAACGTCCAGCCAAACAGTTTTTCCGCGGTGGGGTTCATTCCAGTCACCAACCCTTGGTCGCTCACAGTATAAAGCCCCTCGCCCATGTTCGACGTGACCGCTTCGTGAGACTCCAGCGCGCGTCGCAATGCATCCTGCGTCTGCCGACGTTCGGTGATGTCCTCGATAGCGAGGAGAATCAAGTCCGAATGGTTGCCTGGCTCGCGGACGCGGCGAGCATTGAGCCGCATCAATTTGTGCCCGATGGTCTCGAAGTCGAATTCCACTTCGTAATCGTGGATGGGATGATTGTTGCTCAGGACTTCTTTCAGTAACTCCCGCAATCGTGGAATGTCCCACTGTCGATTGCCCAACTCGTAGATA
>DASXSR010000062.1:0-3705 GCA_036505875.1 Blastocatellia bacterium
CCTTGCACCGCGTCGATCACTTCCGGAAGGCATTCCATCGTTCCGCGACCGCTCTCTTCAGCGCGGCCCCCGTGGTTGGACACGATCAGTCCGTCAACTCCGTTCTCTACACTCAAAGCCGCATCTTCACGAGTCACGATGCCTTTCAACACCAGCTTCATCTTCGTGCTGTCCTTAAGACGGCGAACGAAATCCCACGTAAGCGTCGGAGCGTAGTAGTCGACGAGACCCTTCACATCGATCTTATCAAACATCGGTTTTCGCTTGAGCCGACCCTCGATGCCCGGCTGATGACAGTTGGCGCAGTTCCGTGAATCAACCTTTTTCAATCGCTCGAGCGTCTCGGTGTTTCTTCCCGCAGGCAGATCCACTGTAAGCACCAACACCGGCGCGCCGGCTGCTTCAGCGCGCTTGACCAGCGCCTGCGCCACGTTCCAACTAGTTGTTGGATAAAGCTGGGACCAAACCGGCGCGCCTCGCGCAGCAATAACATCTTCGATTGAAGTCGTGGTAACAGTCGATAGTATTTGAAGGTGTCCGCGACTTGCGGCAGCTTTGGCCACGGCTAGTTCACCTTCAGAATGAAAGGCCCGCTGACTTCCAACCGGAGCGATGATGATCGGAGTCTTCCACTTCACTCCGAAGATCTCGGTCGAGGTGTCGAACTTGCGCACGTCGATCAGACGACGAGGCCGAATCTGAAACTTTGAGAATGCCGTGCGATTAGCGTGAAGCGTCGCGTCATCGTCGACGCCCGTTGCCATGTAGCCCCAATGCGCCGGCGGAAGCGCTTGCCGAGCGACCGGCTCGAAGTCGAAGACGCTGAGCGCTTGTTCGGGAGAAGTGATGAGCTTCTGAAGCGACGGCTCATCGGCAGTCCATCCACTTGGCTTCTGGAACGCACTCGCGATTAGTTCTTCAATCGAACCCGGCGCGCATAACGCCAGCAATGGGCTCCCCGCGAGAAATTTCAAGAAACGACGCCGCGACTGTGACCGATCGATTGATTGCATAAGACACCTCCTGAGCTATCAACGAGACAGAACCCGCAACACACAAGAGCGCGAAGACTCCCAATTCTAATCAACCTGTGGAGAAGCGCGCATCCATCTTAGACAGCGACAGGCTCGCCATCAAGCAGGATAATGGATTGGGAAGTTATGACGTGAGAGCCGCGCGAGAGAGGCTCCTCACTGCAGACGGTCTCCGCGGAACGAGCCGTTTGAGGTATCAAACAACGCCGGGTTTTTGGTGTTGGCCGTGTCCCACGTTACGATGACCGCGCCTCTTTTGATCAGTACGCCGCCGCCTTTTACTCTGCCTAGCAGGATCAGCGACGCGCACGGAAAGTCTCCAGGACATGGGAGCTCGTAAGCGATCGAAACGTCTTTGCCGACTTGGCGCCACACGCCGCCCACAACTCTTCCAGCTTGATCAGTGATAGTCATGCGGCCGTGAAGACTCTCGCCGCGCGGGCTCACATTGACATTAACGGTGAAGGTGCGAGTCGTAGCGCTGTTTGGGGAATCGGGGATCGTGATCGTGAGCAGCCACTGCCCGGCCAGTTCATTACTCGCAAAAACATCACGCGCGAGGATGACCGACGACACGACCAAGGCAACCGCCGCTAGTTGTCGTACGCGGGAATTAAGAATCCGCGAAATCAATTTGAACCTCCCGTCGCAACGCGATTGCCTACGAATGAGAAGGTCCACGTGTCATATCCGGTAGGTGTTGCGTCATCGGTCACGTCAAAGAACGCGGCCATTGTCCCGCTGATTTTGTCGTCGCGAACAAACTGGCCTCGCATCACAATGGATCCGCAAGGTCCGCTGGCGTCGGGGCACCACAGTTGAAACGTCGCGCTGAACCGGTCGCCCATCACCCGCCACACTCCGAGCGGCCTGACGTTCGCTCCCTCCTCGCGAAGAACCACACCGGTGCGCACATCGCCCTGTTGATCGAAGATCATGTCGCGATCGGGGAAGCCGAGGGTCAATCCTTTTGGCGAGGACAACTGGCCGTTGATCGCGCTTGAGACGACAATCCACTCCCCGTCGAGTGTGTGTTGATTCTGGGCGACCGACCCTGGTTTTCCGATAGAGGCGAGCGCCACACAGAAAATAATCGCAAGCGACGCAATACCTCTCACAGCCTTATGCATTGGTCTAATCAAATAGCAAGCGTTTGCAGCAGTCAAGTGACGCCGCATGTCAAATTTACTACTTCAGTTTCTGCTGGAGCCTTTGATTGGCTGCTTCCTTGCCTTCGCTCCTATGAGTGCAGACGATGTCACGGCTCGTTTCGGCAACCGAGTCGTAGATAACCGCGCAAATCTGATAAGGGCTATAACCTCGATCGATGAACTCGCCGAACAGGGGCAACAGCGCCTGGTCCGCGCGTTCTCTCAGCTCCTGCCCGTCCTCAGTGTAGTGGTAGGGGGATTGTCTTTCGATCAGCGCTTTTTCACCTGGATTGTTCATATCTCCTCCGAGCTATGCCTGGGATTTGAATACCATATTCTGCCAGATAACGCTTCCGACCGCCCGCCGAAAACGCGAACCGATTGGTGAGGCGTTTAACTGGCGCTCCACAAAGGTTTGAGATGTATATTCCTGCTTGGGAGGGGAATCCCCGGCTTTGCGTTGGTTGTAAGAGTCTGCAATTATTTCACAGGATCACAGTATCTCACCTGTAACGTCATTTGGAGATTTCCATCAACTGCTCCATCAGCGTTAGCATATCATCAACACTCGCCCGTGGATCAAAGCCAATCGCTGGCGGCGATTGAATCAGATGCGTGACGCCGATATCGTGAAGTCGGCGAGTGTCGTGGCGCACTTCGTCGGGCGTACCAACCATTGGCGCGCGGTTGCGACCTGGGGATTGCTTTAGCACCACCGTGAAGGCCCGCAGGACCACTTCCATACTTTCGCGGCCCGCACGCTCCGCAGTCTTGCTAAACTGATTGATCATGTTCTCAAGCTGCTCGAAGCTCTGGATACCCGACGGATTCCAGCCTTCCCCGAACTTCACGGCACGGTCAAAGGTATACTGGCCGAATCCAGCGACGTAGACCGGCGGGTGCGGCTTCTGAACCGGTTTCGGCCCAATCTTCGATTCGGCGATGTGATAGAACTCTCCATCGAACTTCACCGGGTCTTTTGTCCAAACGTCGATCATCGCCTGCAAAAACTCATCACATCTGGCCCCGCGCCGCTCGAACGGCGTTCCCACGGCCTCAAACTCGTCGCGCGACCAACCCGCGCCGACGCCAACCAACGCGCGACCTCCGGACAGAACATCGAGTGTGGCAATGCGACGCGCAAGCTGTATGGGAGTGTGATAAGGCAGCACGACGACGCTTGTGCCGAGCTGCACTCTCTTTGTGTGAGCCGCTACGAAGGTAAGCGTCTCAATTGGGTCAAAGACTATCTGATAAGCTTCGGGCAAGCTGCCGTCGGGAGTTGCCGGATACCGCTCTCGTGGATTGAGCGGCCACAATAATCGCTCAAGCACCCACACCGAATCGTAACCAAGCTCTTCAGCTCGAGTCGCGACCTTAACCAAACTCTCCGGCGAGCCTTGCGGGCCAATCTGCGGAAGCGACATGCCGACTTTCATTTTCGACTCCTCCCTAGATGTGGGACTACTAATCTGACGGTACAGAAGTCTCGCTTCGCAAGTCAATTAGAGCCGGCATGC
>DASXSR010000063.1:0-4556 GCA_036505875.1 Blastocatellia bacterium
GATCCACGCGGTCATGTATCCATTCTGACGTAACACTTCCGCGATCGTGCCCGCGCTGCGTGGAATGATTCCCGTGTAGCCGTCGTAACCTGTCGCAGCTTCCTGAATAACTCCGGACGCGACCGAGTGATGATTGCGACCTGTGAGAAGCGCAGCGCGCGTCGGACTGCACAACGCGGTAGTGTGAAAACGGTTATATCTCAAACCCTCCGCTGCGAGCTTATCCATGGTTGGTGAGGATACCCCGCCGCCGAATGTGCTGAACTGCCCGAAGCCTGCATCGTCGATCAGGATCAACACGACGTTGGGTGCGCCTTTCGGTGCTTGCACCGGTTGCGGAAATTGCGCCGGGTCAGAGTCACGGTAAGTTCGACCGATGTTGCCCGGGAAGTGAAAGTCCGGACGCGGCAGTACGCTCGGCGTTCCCGGAGTCGGAGCGGGCGCAACATTTTCAGCGGCGGCTACCGACTGCGCCATGAATATCGGCGCGACGACTAACGCCACGCTTAAGGCAACCGCGAGTTTTGTGAGCCTGGCTTTCATATCTGATCTCCGTTAGGATCCTACTTCTAGTTAGGTCCAGGCATGACTTAGTGTGACTGCGCTTCGAAGCTCCGCTGCATTTTCTCGACGAGTTGGTCGATGCTGAAACTCGAAGGCCTCTGGCTCGGCGGATACTCCTTGAATGTCTCCAGAAATTTCCCCACGACGGCCGGGGACGCGAGGAACGGACCTGCTCCGTCCGACATGAACCAATCGTAATAGGTATTCGAGGTGACGTCCGCGCGCTCGTAGGGGTCCGACCTCAGGTTGAAGAGTTTCGGGACACGCAGCTTGGTAAACGGCTCGGCCCAGACTCGCATCGTCCCCGGTACGCGCTGTTCCTCGAAAACAAACTTCCAATTTTCGTAGCGCAAGCCGACGAGATCACCGTCGTCGTTGAAATAAACGAACTCCTTGCGAGCGCCGTGGTCCTGCTGGCCAGTTAAGTACGGTAACTGATTATAACCGTCCAAATGGACCTTATATGTCTTGCCGCCGGCATTATAGCCCTTCAAGAGCTTGTTAGTTATGTCGGCGTCGCCGACAGCAGCCATGAAGGTCGGTAACCAATCTAAACCGCTAGCGATTTCGTTAGACACGGAATTAGCTTTGATGTGACCCGGCCACCGAATTATGCAGGGCACGCGGAAGGCGCCTTCCCAGTTTGTGGCCTTCTCACTGCGGAATGGAGTTGTGCCGCCATCCGGCCAGGAATTCTGATGCGGGCCGTTGTCCGTAGTGTAGAGCACGATGGTGTCGTTGCCGATGCCGAGATCGTCGATCGCCTTGAGGATTGCACCGACCGTGTTGTCATGCTCGATCATTCCGTCTGCGGTATTCCGTTCTGGAGTTCATTCCGGGTTGGTCGCGATGCTCGGCCCGCACGTGCGTGCGAAAGTGCATCCGGGTAGTGTTCATCCAGCAAAAGAACGGCTTGCCTGCCTTGGACTGACGCTGGATGAAATCGATCACGGCACCGGACGTTTCGTCATAATTGTTTCCATCCGCTTCTTCGTCAGCGGGCCGGTGTCTTCGATCGTCTGCTTACCAACTTTGCCCCAACGCGGTTGGTCGGTCGGATCATCATTGTCGGAGGCCTTGCAGCGTAATACACCGCGCGGTCCGAACGCCTGCCGGACCGCCGGGTCGCGAGGATAAAAGTGGTTCTCCGGATCCTCCTCGGCGTTCAGGTGATAAAGGTTGCCGAAGAATTCGTCGAAGCCATGCACCGTCGGCAAGTACTCATTGCGATCGCCGAGGTGATTCTTGCCGAATTGACCGGTCGCGTAGCCGAGCGGTTTGAGGAGCTGCGCCAAGGTAACGTCTCTTGCTTGCAGACCTACAGTCGCACCGGGCAACCCGACTTTGCTCAGGCCGGTGCGCAGCGTGCATTGGCCGGTGATGAACGACGACCGCCCCGCCGTGCAGCTTTGCTCGGCGTAGTAATCGGTGAACATCATTCCTTCCTTGGCGATGCGATCGATGTTCGGCGTGCGGTAACCCATGACGCCCATTGAGTAGGCGCTCACGTTGGTCTGTCCTATGTCATCGCCGAAGATTACGAGGATGTTGGGTTTTTTGGCAGAAGATGGCGTGGGTGATTGCGCGCTGGCTGTGCCAGGAGCGGCAAAGATACACGCTATCGCAAGGATGAGCGTGTGTAGGATGAGTTTTGCTTTCATTGGCTTTGGGTTCATTGGTTTTTGTCGGCGTTCGTTGGTTGGTTCATCAACGAAGCAGCGTGAGAGGATGCGGCGTCGTATGCGGCGACGAGTTTGTCGCTTCCGCCGCCCCACTTCGAAATACATTGCATCACGGAGACAGCAGGCAGATCGAGGGGATGAACACGGTTGTTGTCTATGATATAAACCGCCGCCGTCATGGGCGTGGGCACCGAAGGAATAAAGACGGTAGAACGGTTGCCGCTGTGTTGCTCGACGATGAAGCCAGGGACCAGCGCTTCCTCGATCTCCACCAACGCAGGCTGGAAACTGGCGTTGTCCTTAGAGTCGGAGAGCCGCGCAGCAAAACCGTGCAGTGTGGTGTAGCCGGGAATCTTGTCGAGGACGACCCGCTCTGCCGCGCGTTCGATCCGCCGTCCGATGGCCGTGTGAATTGCCAGGCCGACAAGGAAGCACAGCCCAACGAGTAGTAGAATCGCAAGGATGCGGGGATGTCCGATGGCTTGCGGCAGATGCTTGCTGATCGGTTTGACGAAAACCTCCAGGTGTGTCAGCGCCTTGAGCACGAGCAAAACCGCGAGCCATGCTGGGAACACAACGATCACACCACCGAGCAGCGTCGCTTTGAGAAAAGCGAGAAAATGTTTCATCGAGCCCTACTTGTTGTGATGATTGAATTGACTTATTCAGAATGCTTCTCACCCGATGGCTCCGCAGCCAGCAGCTCAATCGGAACACCAAGCCATTGTGCCGCTTCTTTGCGATCCTGGAATACGCGGACGTTGATTGGAGAATCCTGAGTCAACAACGCGTGCAGCTGGGCATAATGAATCATCGTAGAATCAGTCGCGAGAATCGCCGATTTTACCGGGGGATGACCGGCATACGCGAAACGCCGATACAGAGAAACCCGAATGACATATTGGACGTTCAACTCAATCTCATCAGCTGCGAGTGTGTCGAAGAATCGATCAAAAGGCTCTGACAACGAGAATTCGAGCTTTCCCAGGGCGACTATCACTTCATCAACCACCTCCTCGCTTAGCACGCCCCTGGGCCGATAGACGAACAGACGAGCGTCTTCGAGAAATTGAACGTCAGATGGAAGCTCCATTTTGTTCATTTCGCCTCCATCGCCAATAGTTCGACTGGAACACTAAGCCATTGCGCGGCTTCTTCGCGATCCTGGAACACGCGGACGTTGATCGGAGAACCTTGAGTTAGCAAGGCATGCAACCGGCCATAATGAATAGCTGTAGCGTCAGTAGCTAGAATCGCTGACTTCACCGGCGGGCGACCTGCGTATGCAACGCGCCGATGGAGAGAAACTTGAATAATGTATTTGAAATTGAGTTCAACCTCATGGGCGTCCAGCGTATCGGAGAACCGATTGAATGGTGCCTGCAATTTGGCTTCGAGGTCTTCCAAACAGCTTAAAACTTTGTTAATCGCTGCCTCGTCCAACACTCCGCGCGGCTTCCAGACGAACAGATGAACGTCTTCATGAAACTGAACCTCAGCGGGAAGTATCATTTTCTTCATCCGCGAATAGGCAAGTCGATCGCGAAAGTTGCGCCATTCCCCAGTCCGTCGCTACCAGCACGAATAGTGCCGGCATGCATTTCGACGATAGCTTTACTGATCGCGAGACCGAGCCCCAGTCCTTCGCTTTGCGAATCGGCTTGTTCGAAAGCGTAGAAGACTCTTTCTACCAATTGTGGTTCGATGCCGATGCCGTTGTCGCTGATCTCGATGGTAATCCTTCGTGGGCCAGGATTGTACGACCGCACAGAAATCGTGCCGTTTTCGGGAGTGAATTTGCAAGCGTTGTGCAACACGCTCCAGAAAACTTGTTGCAAGCGAGGCGCATCGGCGATCAACTCGTGTCTAGATGCCGTGAGGTCAACCAAAAGCGTGAGACGTCGTTGTTCAATGTCGCTGCGGACGATCTCCAGCGCAGACTGCAGGAGCTCGTGCGCGTCGGCCTTGCGCAATTGCAATGTCAGTTTTCCGCGCGCGATCCGGCTAAGATCGAGCACGTCTTCGATCAAATGCATTTCAAGTTCGACATTACCGCGCACCATTTTTAATCCTTGCTGGACGTCTGGCCTGAGGTCGGATTGTTCCGCAATTTTGCCGGCCCAGGTCAGGACGGGCGTAAGCGGCGCGCGCAACTTGTCAGTTAACAGCCCGAGGAATCGATCTTTTGCCGTACTTGCCGCCCCTGCGTTTTCCTTATGACGCTGCAACTCCTGGACGATTCTGCCTCGCGCGATGAAGAGGCCGATCTGGCTGCCGAGTGCCTCAACCATCTGAAGCAAATCTTCATCA
>DASXSR010000064.1:0-5801 GCA_036505875.1 Blastocatellia bacterium
TCGCCCCACCTTGTTCTAACCTGGTTAAGTTTGAGTGCAATACGCTCTTTGCGATAAGATTGGGTTACAAAAAGGAGTACTGATTATGCGCCGAAAGATTCGCCTCTTTCTCTGTGCGACGTTGGCCGTCGCTCTCGCGGCACCGCTGGTTTCAGCGACTCGCGCCGCGCAGCAAGCTCCGCAAACGCCTGCGCAGGCGTTCGAGCCGCTCGTCAATCGTATCCGCGACGCGCTCAAGCTAAACGAAGAACAAGTTGTCGAAGTCAGAAACGTGTTGGCGAAACACGCGCCGAGGCTTCAGGAGCTTCGTAATCGCGCACAGGCGAACCCCTACGCGCCGGGACTTCAACCGGATGTCGAGAAAGAGCAGAAAGCGATAAAGGACGAGTTGGGCGCTTTTCTGGATGAAGACCAAAAAGGGAAGCTCGCAAGTGTGGACGTCAGACCCCCTGTTCCGCTGGGACCGGCGTTCCTTTTGATCAACATCGCGCCGCGTGCGCGGGCTGATGCGAGCGCCGCAAAGCTTGCAAGCGCCGAGCACTTAATGCCATCTCCGCCGGCGACAGCGAAGGGGCGCGCCGCGCGCTTGACTGATGATCAGAAAATACTTCAGCTCCTTAATCGCATCACCTTTGGCCCGAGACCCGGCGATCTCGCCCGCGTCAAACAAATCGGTATCGAGCGATACCTTGACGAGCAGTTGCATCCCGAGACGATCGACGATTCAGATTTGGAGAAGCGATTAGAGGTGCTGCCGACTCAGCGAATGGCCTCGGCGGAGTTGTATCAGTTTTATCCGCAGCCGCAAGTCGCCGAGCAACGCGCAAACGAGAAAAACGCGCCGCCGGTCTTTGGCCGTCCGCCGCAAATTGTCGGCGAGTTGGTACAGCAGAAACTCGTGCGCGCAGCGTCAAGCAATCGCCAGCTTCAAGAAGTGCTTACGGATTTTTGGTTCAACCACTTCAACGTTTTCGCGCAGAAAGAAGCTGACCAGTGGCTGATAACGAGTTACGAGCGAGACGTAATTCGACCGCACGCGCTTGGTAAATTCCGCGACTTGCTGCTGGCGACCGCCGAAAGCCCCGCGATGTTGTATTACCTGGACAACTGGCTTTCGGCCTCGCCTGATTCAAAACAGCCGCGACCGCCTGCGCCGCCGCGCCCGCAAAACACGCCCGCCCCAGGACCGGCTCCTGGAGCCGGTTCCAAGCCATCAGAAGCTCCAAAACCCGCTCCCGGCGCCGACCCGAACGCCGCAATGACAGCAAAGAAGGAAGGCGAGCAAAAGGCTGCAAACCAATCCCCAACACCTAACCCCCAACCCCCGGCGAAGCCTCCACAACCTCCGCCGCGCAAGCCTGGCATCAATGAGAACTATGCGCGAGAGCTGATGGAGCTTCATACGCTGGGCGTCGACGGCGGCTACACCCAGAAGGACGTTCAAGAGGTTGCGCGGTGCTTCACCGGCTGGACGATCGATCGACCCTTCCAGGGCGGCGGATTTATCTTCCGTCCGTGGATGCATGACGAAGGTTCGAAGACTGTGCTGGGAGTTTCGATTCCGGCGGGCGGCGGTATGAACGACGCGCTGCAAGTGCTCGACATTCTCTCGCGTCATCCGTCGACTGCCCGCTTCGTCTCGAAGAAGCTTTGCCAGCGATTTGTTTCAGACGATCCGCCGGCGCAGCTCGTTGAGCGAGTCGCGCAAGTGTTCTTAAAGACCGACGGGGATATTCGCGAAGTGGTTCGGGCGATTGTAACTTCGCCGGAATTCAACTCGCCCGGAACCTTTCGAGCGAAGATCAAATCACCGCTCGAGCTGGCGGCCTCCGCTATTCGCGCGGTTGATGGCGACACGAACGGGGCGCCGGCGCTTCACGACTGGCTCCGCAGAATGGGCGAGCCGCTCTATCAGTACGCTTTTCCGACCGGGTACGGCGAGGATTCGTCGAAGTGGGTGAACACCGGCGTGTTCTTCAACCGGATCAACTTTGCAGTTGCGCTGGCGAACAATCAGATCAACGGAACGAGCTACGATCCGACGCGATTGGTGTCGACTGACTCGGCAGCGAAACCGGATGAGCTGACAAGCGGGTTGGCGGCGTTGATCGTCCACACAGAGTTGTCAGCCGACAGCTTGCACGCGGTTCGAGAGGGTTTGGCAAGTCCGCCATTACCAACTCCCTCCCCCGTTGCGCGTCCTGCGATGGATGGAGGACAGCGACCGGAGATCGTTCCTGTGAAATCACCCGCACCGGCGGACACGAACTCCGACCGCCGGCGCATTACGCAATTGATTGGCCTGCTGATGGGAACTGCGGAGTTTCAGCGACGATAGAATCTCTGCGACTTCGCGAGTCTTTGTATCTTTGCGCGAAACCCAGACTCCTGGCCTAACAACCCTAAATGACGGCACACAGACTTGGAATCGGTTTCATCGGAAGCGGGTTCAACGCCCGCTTTCACATCCGCTCATGGGTCGGCGTGCGCGACGCGGACGTCCGCGGAGTGTGGAGCCCCAACCGCCAGCACGCCGAAGAAGCAGCCGCGCTTGCCCGTTCGCTTCGAGTCGGCGATGCGAAAGCTTTCAACTCAATCGAGGAAATGATCGTCGCGCCCGAGGTCGATTGCATCTGGTTGTGTGGCCCGAATCACAACCGCATTGAGAATATGGAGGCAGTCAGCAACGCGGTCGCTTCACGTAAAGGTCAACTTGTTGGCATAGCTTGTGAGAAGCCGCTTGCAAGAAACGTTGCCGAAGCGAAACGCATGGTCGAGCTTGTCGAAAAGAGCGGTCTGCTTCATGGCTATCTCGAGGACCAATTGTTCGCACCAGCCCTTCAGCGCGGGCGAGCATTAATTTGGGCTCGGGGCGCCGCAACGACCGGCCGGCCTTATCTGGCGCGCGCGGCCGAAGAGCACAGCGGGCCGCACATGCCGTGGTTCTGGCAAGGCGAGCTTCAAGGCGGAGGCGTGCTGAACGATATGATGTGTCACTCGCTCGAGGTTGGCCGTTACATGCTGACCGAGCCGGGTAAGCCTCGCGCGAGCATTCGCCCGACCGCAGTCTCGGCGCAGATTGCTTCATTGAAGTGGTCGCGACCGGAATACGTCGAGCGGCTGAAACGAATGATGGGGAGCGCGGTCGACTATGCGAAAAGGCCGTCAGAGGATTTCGCGCGCGCGACTGTGGATTACATCGACGAACAAGGCAATACACTGATCGTGGAAGCCACCACATCGTGGAGTTTCGTGGGAGCAGGCTTGCGATTGAGCACGGAACTCCTGGGACCCGAGTATTCGCTGTCGATCAACACGCTCGACAGCGGCTTGAAGCTTTTCTTCAGCCGCGAAGTGAAAGGCGAGGCGGGCGAGGACCTGGTTGAAAAGCAGAACGCCGAGCAGGGCTTGATGCCGGTCGTCGCCGATGAAGAAGCGGCCTATGGTTATGAAGGCGAGAATCGATACTTCGTTAATTGCTTTCTCGAAGGCAAGCAGCCCGAAGAAAACTTCTACGATGGTTTGGAAGTTAGCGAGCTGTTGATGACCGCTTACATGAGCGCCGAGCAAGGCCGCGTCATAGAGTTTCCTCCGAAGGACCTTGATTCATTTGTTCCCGCAGTCGCGCGCGGCGCGTGGAAACCGAGCCCCGCTTAGATTCCTTTGTCCCGTTCGTGAGATTCCTCTCACGCAGTGAGCAACGCCCAAGCATCACGGCTTGTACTTTTCGGTCTGACGAATCAGCGGCAGCACCTGTTGATCGATGGACAGTTCGCTCTCGCCCACTTGAATTCGTTTCAAGAACCAGTGCTCGATGTGCTCCACTGATCCGTTCGGTGGCAAGTTGGTGAGAGGTCCCAGAGTCTCAACCTCTAACATGTCAGGGTCGGTGAAGGTCTCGTTGTTGCAACCGAAGTCGGGATAGGTTCGCCTTGAATCAAAGCCGAAGCGCTTCAAGAACAACTCGTCGTTGAGGTAATAAGCTGCCCAGCCAAGCATGTTCATGAATCCGATCTTTTGTTTCGTTTTGGCGGTCGGGTCTTGCTTGAGTTGTACGTACTTGGTTCCCCAAGTCCATCGCGGGTCTTTCATATCCGTGTAGCCCCACAGCACCATCGGCCGCGACGGCAAGAGGAATTGGGGATGAGGCCGATACGGTTCCTGCGGAAAGATAGCGCGTCCGCCGGCAGCCATCACCGTTAACGCCCACGGCGCCAGCTCGACCTCCCAAAGATTCTTGTTGGTCAAACGATGCAACACAGTCACGTGATTCTCGCTCGCATCGAGAGTGATTTCTATTTCTTTGACTATGCCTGTGGTTGTTTCAATCGGCTGCGTTAGCTTCAGAGTATTTCCGCCCCACGTGTATTGGACCGGAACATTATCGGGGAAATAAGTGCGAGTTGGCGCTTCGGGCGCGTGCCAGAGACGATGCCCCCCGTAGCTGCGCCACTCGTCGCCGCCAGTCTTGCCCAACTGCTCCTTGAATTCTTTGAACAGATTCTGCCCACCCACAAAGCCGAAGCGAATGACTCGGGGCCCGACATCGGTTGTGACTATCAACTCGACTTGGCCGTTTGTCAGCCGCAGGCAATTGGGCCAGCCTCCGTAGTTGACTCGCTGTTGCATCTGTAGCTCGCTTGCGAGAGCGGTTGCCGACGCAATTGGGATTAGTAGGGCGATAAGAAGCCAGCGCATCGGTTCTCCTCCTTTGGCCGAACTATGGTTAGAGATTTCAACACAAAGCGACGAAGACACCAAGAGCTAGAAGTAACTACAACAACTGCGGCGTAGTAGCGGAACAGTCTGGTGAGGACGCTGGGACGGCACACATCGTGGTTTATCACGACGCGCCGCATCCGAGCTTATTGGAGCTGCCGTCGTAACGTAGGCAGGCACCTCAGCTGGGTGAAATGTTATAGAAGCGAGAACGCTACGCATCGTACCCCCGGCGGGTGCTATGCTCGAGGACCTCCGACTCGGAATTCATAAAGCACCTCCTGCACCGCTGTGGTATAATCGCGTAATAAAGGAACGATCATGACCACGAAGGTATCAGACGTTGAGACGAAGGAGATTGAGCCGAGTAGCGAATCGGTGACTGTGGAATCAGTAGTGCGGTCGCTACGAAGATTGCTCGAAGGTGATGTATCTGAACAACGAGAAACATTTGAATATCTCAAGAGCGCTCTCGAAGAAGATCGCCCTTCGAACCGCAGACTTTTTCAATGAGCAAGATCGTTCTCCTAGATGCAGGCCCTTTGGGGATGATCTCGAATCCCAACGCAACCGGAGTGAACCTTGAGTGCTACACGTGGATGGAAGCGTTGATCGTCAACGGTTTCCAAGTCCGTGTTCCCGAAATCGCCGACTACGAAGTCAGACGCGAGTTGTTGCGCGCCAATAAGACCCTCGGTATCGATAGACTCGATCTTTTGCAGAATACGATCGGTTACTTGCCCTTGACCACGTCGATCATTCGGCAGGCAGCCGAATTGTGGGCTCGGGCGAGAAGAACTGGAAAACCCACCGCTGATCCGAAGTCTTTAGACTGTGACGTGATTCTTGCGGTCCAAGCTCTCGATGTGGATGGCATAGTCGCAACAGACAATGTCGGCCACTTATCTCGATTCGTCGAGGCAAAGCACTGGCGGGACATAAGAGATGCGGATCTAACCTAGCTGAGGCCAGCCACGATCCGCTTCTAACGATTGAGGGGCGTCATTGAGCTATGCGCCCGCTTTTGCGTGATACCACTCTTCGTGCTCTACCTGATACTCGAGCACCTCCAGTATCTTCGG
>DASXSR010000065.1:0-14313 GCA_036505875.1 Blastocatellia bacterium
GGAGATGGTGATGCCTGGGGATAACTCGGCATTGACGGTAGAGTTGATCACGCCGATCGCGATGGAGAAGGGGTTGAGGTTTGCGATCAGGGAAGGCGGCCGGACGGTAGGAGCGGGGACGATTTCCGAGGTTATTGAGTAGGATCGAGGGGTTATGCCAAGAGACAACATCACGCTCCAGTGCACCGAGTGCAAGAGCAGGAACTACGTTACGACAAAGAACAAGAAGAAGACTACCGACCGGCTCGAGTTCAAGAAGTTCTGTCGGAAGTGCAGGAGCCATACTCCTCACAAGGAGACGAAATAATTCGTAATCCGTGATTCGTGATCCGTGACCGGATAAGTTCACGCATCACGGATCACTTATCACGAATCACTCTTGCAGGGGTATAGTGTTAGCGGCTAGCACGGCGGTCTCCAAAACCGTAAGGCCGGGTTCGAATCCTGGTACCCCTGCCAAATCGTTACGGTTGGGGGCGCTAAGCGCGAGGTGGCAGTAAATGCGAGTCACAGAGGTAACAGAAGAAGAGCAAAACTTGCGCGAAGAGGAGGAGCCGCTTCGACGGGGCGGCGATGAGGGCGGCGAACCACGCTTTACGGTTCCCAAGCTCCCGCTTGCGACGCGCATTCGCGAGTTTTATCACGCGATCAAACTCGAGATGGCCAAGACCACGTGGCCGACTCGCACTGAAGTATGGAGCACAACGGTCGTCGTGCTGCTCGCGATTATCTTCTTCGGATTTTACCTGTGGGGCGTTGATCGGCTTGTGACGCTCGGCTTCGAAGCGCTGGAGAAGGCCATAAGGTAAGCGAAGTTTATGCCGAGGAACTGGTACATCATTCACACCTACTCAGGGTACGAGAAGAAGGTGAAGGAGTCTCTGCAATCGCGCATCCAGGCTTATGATATGGCGACTCAGATCACAGAGGTTCTCGTGCCTACCGAGACGGTCGTCGAGATGCGCGGGTCAAAACGGGTTGAGACTTCACGGATGTTTTTCCCGGGTTACGTGCTCGTCGAGATCGAAACCGATGAAAAGGGCGAAGTAGGCGAGAAGGTCTGGCACATGATCAAGTCGACTCCGAAGGTGACTGGTTTCGTCGGCGGGCAGAAGCCTACCCCGCTCACGCCGGAAGAGGTCGATCAGATAGTGCATCACGTTACCGAGGCGGCGGAGAAGCCAAAGCCGAAGCATACCTTTCAGCACGGCGAACATGTCCGAATCCTTTCGGGGCCGTTCAGCGGGTTCACTGGACAGGTTGAGGAGATCAACCCCGACAAGGGCGTGCTGAAAGTTATGGTGACTATCTTCGGGCGCTCGACGCCTGTTGAGTTGAATTTTTTGGACGTTGAGAAGTTGACGTTCACGGAAGAAGAGTAATGGCGAAGAAGATAAACGCATACATCAAGCTGCAGGTCCCGGCTGGGAAAGCGAATCCTGCGCCGCCGATCGGCCCGGCGCTCGGTCAGCACGGTGTGAACATCATGGAGTTCTGCAAAGCGTTCAACACCAAGACGGCCAACATGGGCGATATGACTATCCCCGTGGTGATAACAGTCTATGCCGATCGCTCGTTTACGTTCATCACCAAGACGCCGCCGGCTGCCGATCTGTTAAAGAAGGCGGCAGGAATCGAAAAGGGATCTGCTCGCCCGAATCGCGAGAAAGTAGGAACAATCACGCGCAAGCAGATCGAGGAGATCGCTCGCACCAAGCTGCCCGACTTGAACACGACTTCGGTCGAGTCGGCTATGCACATGATCGAGGGGACCGCCCTGAACATGGGGCTCGAGGTTGTTGAATAATATCGCGAGCAAAAAGGGAGTGATCGAGTTTTCAAACCGGTCGCGTTAACACCTGGGAGAAAAAGAATGGCAGGGAAAAAATATCGAGACGCCGCGGCGCAAGTTGATCGCAACCGAGTTTACTCCGTTGATGAAGCGGTCGAGCTCACCAAGAAGGTGGCTTTCGCGAAATTCGATGAGACGGTCGAGCTCGGGATGACACTTGGAGTAGACCCGCGCAAGGCGGATCAATTGGTTCGAGGTACTATAGTGCTGCCACACGGGCTGGGCAAATCGAAACGTGTAATCGTCATCGCTTCAGCCGAAAAGGCTCAGGAAGCCAAGGAAGCAGGGGCCGACGAAGTTGGCGGCGACGACATCGTGAATCGAATAAAAGGCGGCTGGGTGGACTTCGATGCGCTGATTGCAACGCCCGACATGATGAAGTCGGTCGGACAGCTCGGGAAAATTTTGGGCCCGCGTGGATTGATGCCGAATCCGAAGACCGGGACGGTAACGGTCGACATCGGGCGCGCGGTTCGGGAGACAAAAGAAGGCAAAATCGAGTTCCGGGTCGACAAGACAGGTGTGATTCACGCGCCGGTAGGCAAGGTGAGCTTCGACAAGGAACGTCTCGCCGAGAACGTCAAGACGTTGATCGATGCGATTATGCGCGCAAAGCCCTCGGCGGCGAAGGGGAAGTACGTAAAGAACGCGACGATCTCATCGACGATGGGCCCGGGAGTCAAGCTTAATACTGCCGAGTTTTGATTGCGGGATTCAAAAAAGGACGTAAAAGGACTAAAGGGACATAAAAGTCCTCTTGGTCACTTAGGTCGTTTTCGTCCCTCAGTGATGAAAAGGGTTGAACAGTGAAGACAAAACTTCAGAAAGAGAAAGAAATTGAAGTGCTTCATCGCGAGTTTGAAGCTTCAGCCAATGCGCTGCTGGTTGGGTTTCAGGGCTTGAAGGTCGCCGATGACGAACGCCTGCGACGAGAGCTGCGGGGCGCGGGCATTTTTTATCGAGTGGTAAAAAACACGCTTGCGATGCGAGCCGCCGATGGCACTCCGATCGAGCAGGTGAAAGACAAGTTTGAGGGAGCCACAGCCGTTGCGCTTTCGCGAGAGGATCCGGTGACGCTTGCGAAGCTGCTCTCGAAATGGGCGAAAGAGTCTCCGGCGTTCTCGTTCAGGGGGGCGGTAGTCGAAGGGCGCGCGATCGACGTCAAAGAGATTGACTCGCTGTCGAACTTGCCGTCCAGAGAGGAGCTGCTGTCGAAGGCGATGTTTTTGATCAACGCGATGGCACAGCGATTGGCGGTGGCCACGGCCGGAGTCGCGCGGAACCTGACGATTGTGATCGACCAGGTTCGCGCTCAAAAGGAAACCCAGTGATTGCGGATTGCGAATTGGGGAATGCGGAACGAAATCCGCAATCCTAAATCCGCAATCCGCAATCCTAATTCGTGCCCGGGCTTGTGGAGGCTTGCGCACGAATTGCAATCTTAACGCCGCTCTGCCAGTCAGTGTAGCGGCAAGGAAAGTCGCTCGACAGCCGGAGATGCCCGGCGACGCAGCCGACGATGTGAGAGAAAGGAACCAGGAGGAAGCAGAGTCATGTCAGAGAAGCTTCAAGGAATAGTAGATCAAATCAAAGACCTCTCGTTGTTGGAGGCGTCGCAGTTAGTGAAGATGATGGAAGAGACGTTCGGCGTATCGGCTGCCGCGGCTAGCGTGTCTGCCGCTCCCAGCGCCGGGGGCGCCGGCACGGCTGCCGCACCTGCCCCGGAAGAGAAGGAAGAATACGATGTTATCCTCACCGGGATGGCAGATCCGGCGAAGAAGATCGGGATCATCAAGGTTGTTCGCGAAATAACCTCACTTGGTCTCAAGGAAGCCAAGGACTTGGTCGAAGGCGCGCCCAAGGCGGTGAAAGAAGGCGTGCCGAAGGAAGAAGCCGAGACGCTGAAGAAGAAACTAGCCGATGCCGGCGCAACCGTCGATCTCAAATAGACAATCCGCGCTTGACTGATTGCGTCCCATTCTGTATTATCAGGTCATAGCGACGATAAGGGCGGCGACGAGAATTAGAATCTATTTGGCATTGGAAAAAACGCGAAGATCGCGGCTGGAGGAAGTGTCTCCGGTCGTGCTTCGCATTTTTGTCCGTAAAACAAGATAAGCTTGCAGTGAGGCTGAAGCAATCCGGTTTTGAGCGACTTCCTCGCGTGACTTTTCCCCGTTTTGCGTGGATCAGCTTCTCCGTAAAGAGCCGGGATGTCGCCCGCTGCAAGCTTTTTCCTGCCTGCTAATTTGAGGAGAGATATGTCAGCACTAGCGAATACTGGAAATGGACAGGGCCGAGAACGATACGATTTTTCTCGAATAAAGACAGCGATCAGAATACCAAATCTGATCGAGGTCCAACGTCAGTCTTACAACCGATTCCTGCAGATGGATTTGCTTCCTGGGGAACGCGAGAACACTGGTCTTCAGGCGGTGTTTCGATCTGTATTTCCCATCACCGATTTTCGCGAGACCTCGCAGCTCGAGTTTGTCGAGTACTCGATCGGCAACTGGCAGTGCAAGTGCGGTCAGCTCGAGGGGCTTTATCATCTGCGAACCAATTGCCGCTCTTGCGGGGCGATCCTGCGGGTCAACCCTTACGCTGCCGAGGAGCAGACCTGCCCGCAATGCGGGACGACAAACACCGTTTCGCCCGTGCTGTGCGACAATTGCGGCGAGCCGGTCACTCTCCAGCACAAGCACTCGGAGAAAGAATGCCAGGAGAAATCGATGACCTACGCGGTCCCGCTCAAGGTCAAGATTCGCCTTACGGTTTGGGATACCGACGAGGACACCGGTCAGAAATCAATCCGCGACATCAAGGAAGAAGAAGTGTTTTTCGGCGAGATCCCGCTGATGACCGACAACGGGACGTTCATCATCAACGGGACCGAGCGGGTCATCGTGAGCCAGCTTCACCGCTCGCCGGGAGTGTTTTTCGAGAAGGAGAACAACAACAACTATTTCCTCGCGAAGGTGATTCCGTATCGCGGCTCGTGGGTCGAGTTCGAGTATGACACTAAGAACTTGCTCTATGTACGGATCGACCGCAAGCGCAAGTTCCTGGGAACTGTCTTTCTTCGGGCGCTTGGACTCATGGAGAAGATCGATCTAGACCGCGTAGGGTCGGACTCGCATCTAGAGGACGAGATCAAGCGAGCCAGCTACACCGATGCTGAAGTGCTGCGGATGTTCTACGCCTCGCACAAGGCAACGATCAAAGATGGCCTCTTGCACTTCGAGCCGACCGAGGGTCTGGTTGGGTTGCGCGTCGCCGATTCGGCCCACGATCGTTCTGGAGAAGTGATCGTTCGCGGCGGAGCGCACGGCAAGAAGCTAACCAAGCGCGACATCGAAGCGCTGCATAAGGCAAAGATCAAATCGGTCAGCGTCGATCCGCAAGAAGTCGAAGGGGCGTTTCTGATCGACGACGTGGTCAACACCGAAACCGGCGAAGTGATTGCCGAAGCAAACACCGAGCTAACCGAGCGCGAGTGGCGGCAGCTCGTCGAATCCGGCGTTCGCGAAGTGCAAATATTCTTCTCGGAGCGTGACGACGTTGGCGTCGTGGTGAGTCAAACCCTCAAGAAGGATTCGGTCAAGACTCCGCGTGATGCGATCCTCGAGATCTATCGCAAGATGAGACCGGGAGATCCGCCAACGATTCTAACCGCGTGGAACCTGTTCCGCGGAATGTTCTTCGATGAGCGCAAGTTCGACTTCTCGCGAGTTGGCCGGTTGAAGGCGAACATCAAGCTGGGCAAGCCTGAGCGTGACAGGTTGGATCAGCAGACGCTATCCACTCATGACTTCGTCGACGTAATCGCCTACGTGTTGAAGCTGCGCAAGGGCATCGGAGAAGCCGACGACATCGATCACCTCGGCAATCGTCGAGTGCGGGCTGTTGGCGAGCTGCTGGAGAATCAATTCCGCATCGGGCTTGTCCGCATGGAGCGCGCCATCAAAGAAAAGATGTCGATCCATCAAGAGATGCAGACTGCGATGCCTCGCGATCTGATCAACGCCAAGCCGGTGACCGCGGCGGTGCGCGAGTTCTTCGGCTCATCGCAACTGTCTCAGTTCATGGATCAGACGAATCCGCTCTCGGAGATCACCCATAAGCGAAGGCTGTCGGCTTTGGGGCCGGGCGGTCTCTCGCGCGAGCGCGCGGGATTCGAAGTCCGCGACGTTCATCCGACGCATTACGGACGCATATGCCCGATCGAGACCCCTGAGGGTCCGAACATCGGATTGATTTCGTCGCTGTCTTGCTTTGCGCGGATCAACGAGTTCGGATTTATCGAGTCACCCTATCGCAAGGTCGACAGCGGCCGTGTGATTGACTACGTGCGGATTACTTCGTCCGGCGACAGCGAATTCAACGTCGGCGATCACCTGCCTAAAGAACAGGTCGACCGGACGAACAAGAAGCTGGTTGCTGATAAAGAGCAGCCGGCCGAGTCCGAGCCGTACCCTTTCTATCTTTCGGCGTGGGAAGAGGACCAGTACACCATCGGACAGGCGACGGTCGAGGTCGACAAGCAGGGACGCATACAGCAAGAACGCCTTGCGGCGCGAAAAGCAGGCGAGACCAGAAACCTGTGCTTGCGAGAAGAGCTCGATCTGGTTGACGTAAGCCCGAAGCAACTCGTCTCGGTAGCCGCGTCGTTGATTCCGTTTCTAGAGAATGACGACGCGAACCGAGCGCTGATGGGGTCGAACATGCAACGCCAGTCGGTTCCTCTGCTTCGAGCTGAAGCGCCGCTAGTCGGAACCGGGATGGAAAAGGTGACCGCACAAGATTCCGGCGCGGTCGTCATTGCCCGACGTGACGGCGTGGTCGATTCGGTTGACTCCGAGCGCATCATCATTCGAGCCGAGCACGGGATTGCGGGAGGCACGACCTCGCGGGAGATAAACGCCGACATCTACCAGCTCACAAAGTTCAAGCGTTCGAATCAGAACACCTGCATCAATCAGAAGCCGATCGTGCGGCAGGGGCAGGTTGTAAAGAAGGGCGATGTGATCGCCGACGGGCCTTGCACTGATATTGGCGAGCTGGCGTTGGGACGCAACGTGCTTGTGGCTTTCATGCCTTGGCGGGGCTACAACTTCGAAGACGCGATTCTGGTTTCCGAAAAGCTGGTCAAGGAAGACTCATTCACCTCTATTCACATCGAGGAGCTTGAAGTCGAAGCGCGAGACACGAAGCTGGGGCCCGAGGAGATCACCCGCGACATCCCGAACGTTTCCGAATCCGCTCTCCGCGATCTGGACGATTCAGGAATCATCCGCATTGGCGCCCAAGTCAAGCCCGGTTCAATTTTGGTTGGCAAGGTCACGCCGAAAGGCGAGACCCAGCTCACCGCCGAAGAGAAGCTGCTACGCGCGATCTTCGGCGAGAAGGCCGGCGACGTACGCGATGCGAGCCTCACCTGCCCGCCGGGCATCGACGGGACCGTCGTCGATGTAAAGGTTTTCACTCGAAAGGGTGCTGAAAAGGATGAACGTTCGCTGGCAATCGAGCGCGATGAAGAAGAGAAGCTGGAAAAGAATCTCAGAGATGAGGTTCGAATTCTGGAAGACGAGCGCAACAAGCGCGTCTACGAGCTGCTCGAAGGACAGCGACTCGCTAGCGATCTCTCTTATAAGAACAAGACGCTGCTGGCAAAGGGAACCAAGCTGACGATAGACGATTTGCGCCAGCTCGAAATTGGGGCTCTGCGCAAGATCGAGGTCACCGGCTCTCGCGTTGACGCGCAAGCCGAGATCGCCGAGATCGAGCGCCGCACCGAGCGGCAGGTCAAAGTCCAACAGCAACTTCACCACGAGAACCTCGAGAAGCTCAAGAAGGGAGATGAGCTTCCGCCGGGCGTGATCAAGATGGTGAAGGTTTTCATCGCGATGAAGCGCAAGCTGTCGGTCGGAGACAAGATGGCCGGGCGCCACGGTAACAAAGGCGTCATCGCTCGGATACTTCCCGAAGAAGAGATGCCTTATCTGCCAGACGGCACGCCGGTGGAGATCGTGTTGAACCCGTTGGGTGTTCCGTCGCGAATGAACGTCGGCCAGATTCTGGAGACTCACCTCGGTTGGGCGTCCAAAGCAATCGGCCAGAGGATCGGGCAGTTGCTAGGGGAGGGCTCAAAGACAAGCGAGATCCGTAAGATCTATCGCGACGTATTTACCAGCCCGGAATGGCAGGAGAGAATCGGCGAGATGCCGGACGAAGAGCTGACAGCTCACGCGCGCACAATAGTCGATGGAATTCGCTACGCTTCGCCTGTGTTCGACGGCGCCCGCGAAGCGGACATCAAGAGGCTGCTCGCATATGCTGAATTACCGACCGCCGGCAAGACCGTTCTATATGATGGATTGAGCGGCGAGCCGTTCGAGCAGAAGGTAACGGTGGGTTATATCTATATGATGAAGCTGTCACATCTGGTCGACGACAAAATTCACGCGCGCTCGATCGGACCGTATTCGTTGATCACGCAGCAGCCGCTGGGCGGCAAGGCGCAATTTGGCGGTCAGCGCTTTGGTGAAATGGAAGTGTGGGCGTTGGAAGCTTATGGCGCCGCGCACATTCTGCAAGAGCTGCTGACGGCGAAATCCGACGACGTGGCGGGCCGCTCGAAGATTTACGAGGCGATTGTGAAGGGCGAGGCCGATTTCGATCCCGGCGTGCCCGAGTCGTTCAACGTCTTGATTCGCGAGCTTCAATCGCTATGTTTGGACGTTGAGCTGATGCGCCGCAGCGAAGAAGAGGAAGAGGTTGTAATGGAATGATTCGTGATCCGTGAAACGTGATGCGTGACCAACGGATGGCGCATCACGGATCATGTATCGCGAATCACTAATCAATGAGGACACAAAATGTTTAGGACACATCAAGAAAAGACGAGCTTAGCGCCTGATTTTGAAGCCATAAGAATAAGCCTGGCCTCGCCCGAGAAAATTCTTGGATGGTCTCACGGTGAGGTCACCAAACCGGAGACGATCAACTACAGGACCTTTAAGCCCGAACGTGACGGGCTCTTTTGCGCAAAGATATTTGGTCCGGTCACCGATTGGGAGTGCCTGTGCGGAAAGTACAAGAGGATGAAACACCGCGGAGTCGTGTGCGACAAGTGCGGCGTCGAAGTTACACAATCGAAAGTCCGGCGCGAGCGGCTCGGCCACATAAAGCTCGCCAGCCCGTGTTCGCACGTTTGGTTTTTTAAAGGGCTTCCGTCGCGTATCGGTCACCTGTTGGACATCCCATTGCGCGAGCTTGAGAAAGTTCTGTACTTCGAATCCTACATCGTGATCGATCCGGGGGACGTGCCGGAGCTGAAACAGCGTGAGCTGGTGGCAGAAGATCGCTACCGTCAGCTCATGCAGGAGTATCCAGGGCGATTCACAGCGAAGATGGGCGCGGAGGCCATCAAAGAGCTTCTCTTCAAGGTGGAAATTGACGAGCTCGCGGGCGAGATGCGTCAGAAGATGAAGGAAGAGACTTCGCAGCAAAAGAAGCTCAAATACTCCAAGCGCCTCAAAGTCGTGGATGCATTTCGACGGTCGGGCAACCATCCACAATGGATGATCCTGGACGTGATCCCCGTGATTCCGCCCGAGCTTCGACCGCTCGTTCCTCTGGACGGCGGTCGGTTTGCGACCAGCGACCTGAACGATCTGTATCGGCGGGTCATCAACCGCAACAACCGACTCTCGAAGCTCATCGAGTTGAAAGCGCCTGAAGTGATTGTGCGCAATGAAAAGCGCATGCTGCAGGAAGCCGTTGACGCGTTGTTTGACAACGGCAGACGTGGCCGCGTGCTCAGAGGCGCCAACAATCGCCCACTCAAGTCGCTGTCGGACACGCTGAAAGGGAAACAGGGTCGCTTTCGTCAGAACCTGCTTGGAAAGCGCGTCGACTATTCGGGCCGTTCGGTCATCGTGGTCGGTCCCGATCTGAAGCTTCATCAGTGCGGCTTGCCCAAGAAGATGGCGCTCGAGCTGTTTAAGCCGTTTATCTACAACCTGCTGGAGAAGAAGCAATACGCGGCGACCATCAAGCAGGCGAAAGAAATGGTCGAGCGGCAAGAGCCGGTCGTTTGGGACATTCTGGAAGAGGTCATACGCGAGCATCCGGTTTTGTTGAACCGCGCTCCCACGCTGCACCGCCTCGGCATTCAAGCCTTCGAGCCGGTGCTCGTCGAGGGCAAAGCGATCAAGATCCATCCGCTCGTCTGCACCGCGTTCAACGCCGACTTCGACGGCGACCAGATGGCTGTGCACATTCCGCTTTCGCCTGAGGCCCAGGTTGAGGCAAGCGTGTTAATGCTTTCGTCGAATAACATTCTGTCGCCGGCCAACGGCCAGCCGATCGCCGTCCCGACTCAAGACATCGTGTTGGGCTGCTACTACTTGACGAAAGACAAGAAGGACGACAAGTTCGCCGGGCGCAAGTTCGCATCCAGCGACGAGGTCTTGCTGGCCCTGGACGCTGGCGACGTTCACACGCAAACCCCGATCAAGCTGATGTTCACCGGTGACATCATCGACCTCGAACACGAGCGCGACGATCAAGATGTGATACGGGCCACCGTTCGAACTTTGAAGAATCGTGTTATCGACACCACGGTCGGGCGCGTCATCTTCAACGAGCAAATGTCCAGAGGCATGCCCTTCGTAAACGGCACGCTGAAGAAGAAGGGCCTGCAATCGCTTGTCAACTATTGTCATTTGCGGCTCGGTCATGCTGAGACGGTCAAGATGCTCGACAAGGTTAAAGACCTTGGCTTTCTGTACGCGACAAAGGCGGGCATCTCGATCGGCGTCGATGACCTGGTCACGCCGCCTGCAAAGGCTGAGCTTGTCCAGCAGGCGCAAAACGAGGTCGTCTCCGTCGAGAACCAATACAAAGAAGGAATCATCACCAACGGCGAACGCTACAACAAAGTCATCGCCATCTGGTCGGAAGTAACCGAGCGCGTGGCGGAGGCGATGTTCAACGAAATGAACCGCCGCGAGCAGGAATCGGGCGAGATGAATCCCATTCTGATCATGGCCGACTCCGGCGCGAGAGGCTCGAAACAGCAGATTCGTCAGCTCGCGGGCATGCGAGGGTTGATGGCCAAGCCTTCGGGCGAAATCATCGAGACGCCCATTCGTGCCAATTTCCGCGAAGGTTTGAACGTGCTGCAGTACTTCATCTCGACTCACGGCGCGCGAAAAGGATTGGCTGACACCGCGCTCAAGACTGCGGATTCCGGTTATCTCACTCGCCGTCTGGTCGACGTTGCTCAAGACGTCATCGTTAGCGAGCACGACTGCGGGACGCTCAAGGGAATTTGGGCGACGGCGATCATCGAAGGCGGCGAGGAGATCGAATCGCTGCGCGACCGCATCATTGGGCGCGTAGTGCTCGACGACGTTCGCGATCCGATCACCGGCGAAGTGATCGTCGAGTCAAACGAGGAGATCACGGAGGATCTGGCGGGCATGATTCAGGCTGCCGGCGGAATCGAGCGCGTTCGTATTCGTTCGGTGTTGACTTGCGAATCACGTCGAGGCGTGTGCGTGAAGTGCTACGGTCGCAACCTGGCTACCGGTCACCTGGTTGAGCTCGGCGAGGCCGTCGGCGTCATCGCGGCGCAGTCCATCGGCGAGCCCGGCACTCAGCTTACGATGAGAACCTTCCACATCGGCGGCGTAGCGGGCGGTGTCGGCGAAATCACCAAACACGAAGCGCGCACTTCGGGCACGGTGAAATTTGAGGATATCAAAACCGTCCACAACCGCGAGGGTGATCTGGTTGCGATGAACCGAAGCGGCTCGATTGTCTTGATTGACGAACGCGGGCGCGAAGCAAGTCGCTATCAGATAGTCTACGGCGCTACGCTCAAGGTTACCGACGGCCAGCGAGTCGAAGAAGGCCAGGAGCTGGCGGAGTGGGATCCGTTCACCTTCGCGATCCTCACCGAACAGCCCGGCACCGTTCACTTCAAAGACTTGATCGAGGGAGTTACGGTCAAGGAAGAGGTCGATGAAGTCACCGGTCTGTCGCATCTGGTAGTCGGCGAGTCGCCCGATGAGAAGCGTCAGCCGAGAATTGAAATACGGGACGAGAAGAACAAGCTGCTCCGGACGTATCAGATGCCTTACAAAGCCAATCTCCTTGTCGCTGATTATGACGAATGGAAAAAGAAGCGCGGCGCGGGAGCTTCAAAGGGCCAGGAAGAGAAAGACCACGTTCGAGTTGCGCCTGGCGACATCATCGCGAAGATCCCGAAGGAGACGACCAAGACCAAAGACATCACCGGCGGTCTGCCGCGCGTAGTCGAGTTGTTCGAAGCTCGCAAGCCGCGCGAGACGGCGGTGATGACCGAGATCGACGGCGTGGTGAAGTTTGGCGCGATAACCAAGGGTCTGCGCCGCGTCATTGTCGAAGCGCCAGATGGCGAGAAGCGCGAGTACTCGATTCCTCGCGGCGTTCATATCAACGTTCAAGAGGGCGATTTGGTCCGCGCGGGCGAGCCGCTTATGGACGGTCCGCTGAACCCGCACGACATCCTGTCGGTGCGCGGCATCGAGGAACTCCAGCGCTATCTGGTTAACGAGATTCAGGAGGTCTACCGGTTGCAAGGCGTAAACATCAACGACAAGCACATCGAGGTGATCGTCCGCCAGATGCTGCGATGGGTGCGAGTCAAAGAGGTGGGTGACACCGAGTTCTTGCTCGAAGACATGGTGGACCGCTTCCGCTTCCAGGACGAGAACGAGCGCATTATCACCGAAGACGGTACGCCCGCTTCGATGGAGCCGTTGCTGTTGGGAATCACGAAAGCGTCGCTGTCGACCGAGTCGTTCATCTCGGCCGCGTCGTTCCAGGAGACAACTCGCGTGTTGACCGAGGCTGCGATCAGCGGAAAGGTCGATTATCTGCGAGGCCTGAAGGAAAACGTGATCATGGGGCGGTTGATTCCGGCTGGTACCGGTATGGAGTACTACCGCGGGATCAGACTCGAGCCTGACAAGACTCAGCCCGAAGAGGAAGAGTTCGAAGCTCGGGAGATACCTGCCGCGGAAGAGCTCAAGGCTGAAGCTAAAGAAGTCGGAGATTGAGGCGGCAGTTGCCGTTTATCCTCCAGCTTCGAGGCATAGTCACGCATCGTAACGGGATGGAGAGACGACTGTTAAGTCGGCTCCTCCATCCCCATCCTTTCTTACTTACCAAAGAACGCGAGCGTTTGGCAGGCTGCCACAAGGGTCCAATCTCTTGCCTCAAGGCGGCGGCAGGCCGTTGCAAGTGTTGTTAGTCATGTCCTTGTCCGTAATCTGGCATCTAGTGTTATTGGGACCGACTTGAACAATCGCAGTGCCGGCGCCCTTTCCGCCCTGAGCGGTGGTATCCCACTGAATGAGGATTCGGCGGTCTGCCTTGTTGTGTTCGATAGTTCCCATACATCCTCTGGCCGTCACCGTGCCCCTGCCGCTGGCAACCTGAACTCCGTTACAGAAGAAGCTGTAGCCTCCAGTTGTGGGATTGACCAAAACGTAGTTTCCAGGATTCGTTTCATCTTGCAGGCAGAAAGCCTGAACAGTCACCGTGAACGAGCAACTCGGTCCGCTCGTGGCTCTGCAAACTACATTTGTTGTGCCGACGGGAAAGACTGATCCCGATGGCGGCGAGCAGGTGACCGTACCGCACGCCGAGCCGGTTGTCGTGGGTGGGGGATAGGTTACTCCTCCGCCAGTTGAGCACGAAGCGGTTATATTCTGGTTTGGAGGACAAACAACCGAACAATCGACGCACGTCGGCTCGCAGAGGAAGCCTGAGACAGTCAGAGTGTAACTCGAGCAGCCTGCAAGTCCCGGACTGACCTCGTGAACATTGACGAAGAGAGTCCCGCCGGCCGGAACGCCCACCGAATACGAAGTCTGGACGGGCGGGCTATTGCCGAGGTCACCCAGATAATTCTGGCAGATATTATTTGGATTAAAGCTTCCAAGATATGCCGCGCTCATTATGGGGGTCGCTATCGGATCACAGGCCGCAGATAGGTTGATCGTAACGCACGCCGACGCGCCTGCCGAATTTGTAAAGGAATATAAATCATACAAACGCGGACCGGAGCCTACCATACCTGGACACGTTTTAGAAACTCCACACACGCCCGCGATGCCATTGCGGGCGAGGCTTGCTGTCTGCTGAAGATCACCGGGAGAAAGGCTCCCATTAATCGTAGTGGGCGGGCATAGGCTACCGGGGTTGTCGCAGATCAGCCCTGAAACAGTTAGCATATAGTTAGAACATTCAACCAGGCCGGCAATCGCCTCGTGTACATTGACCACCAAGGTCCCACCAGCGGGAACACTAACCGAGTAAGAGCCCTGTGGGGACGGGCTGGCGCCAAGGTCTCCGAGATAGTTCTGGCATATATTGCTTGGACTGAAACTCCCCAGATATGCCGC
>DASXSR010000066.1:0-13145 GCA_036505875.1 Blastocatellia bacterium
AAAACAGCAAATAGAGTGGGGACTCTCGTTGACATCTCGAAGCTGCCTCCTTTCTGAATGTGAGCAATCCTTCTGACCGCCCTTGGCGGAAACAAACCAGTCGAACACACTAACGCCCTCTCATTTCGGTGTAAATGTGGAAATTACGCCGCTTAGATTAACTTTGCCGCGCATAAAGTGACCGCTCGATCTAGCAGGCGGTCTCTAGATCAAACGGGCTGATGTCCAGTTCAAGCATGCGCCGAATCAAGGCGATCTTGACCACGAACAGACGTCGGTTCTTCCGGTTAAGGATTTCTCCCTCGAGTCCTCTCAAGGGTCCTTCTTTGATTATGACCTTTTGCCCCGAAGCGAAAGTCGGGCTCGCGCTGCATTCGATCCTGCTCGCGAGCACCATCTTGATCGCTTCTATCTCAGCCTCGGGAACGGGCACGGGTGCGCTGCGAGCGCGAACGACGCCGACCACTCCCTTCGTTGCGCCAATCCGGTACAAATCTTCGACGGAAGGATGAAAGCGAGAAAATAAATAACCTGGAAACAGCGGCAGTTGAGCCTCCCGGAATCGGCGGGTCGAGACTCGCGAGCGTTTCACCGTTAGCGGCAAGAATGTTTCAAAGCCCTTCTCCGACAGCAGTTTTTCCACGACCTTTTCGCGGCGCGAGCAGACGTGCACCGCAAACCATTCCCGCAGCGGCGAACAAAGTCGTGAGCTTTGGTCTTCCATTAGCCTCAAAAGGTCTATCGTTTCAAAGGTCTGACCTAACGTGCCAGCTATTTTATTTCATCCGCGCGAGTTGTCAAGTTACGGTTAACGGGATAACGATTGATGGCGGCGCAAGAAATACTCACACGCGCAGCCTGGCTGACCGTCTCCTCGGATTGCGACGGCCGTTGCCCGCCTGCTTAGCGAGACGACCCTGGACGTCGACTATGTGATCGCGCATCGCGCTGAAGGCCAGAGTCCCGTCGCCTTTGCGGATTGCTTCAACCACATTTCGATGGCAGCTGAGCACGTGAGTCAGCGTATCAATCGACGGATTAAGCTCGGTGATCGCTTTGGAAGCGACTTCAAGCATGGACTCGCCAAGCATTTCGATTACGGGGTTGCCGGTCGCGCGCGCTATGAGCTTATGGAATTTCAAATCGTACATGCGAGGCAATTCCTTTGTTCGAATCGCTTCGCCCATTAACTCAATTACTTCCTCCAGTTGCCGGATATCGCCGCGGCTGGCTCTCTCTGCAGCGAGACGTGCGGCTTGCGGCTCGAAGATCAAACGGACTTCAGCTATATCGTGTATCGATATTTTTTGAAGCTGGAGCAGAGTCTGAAACGACTTGGTTACTGGCCGATGATCAACATCGCTGATAAAAATGCCGCCGCTTGCCCCCTTCCTGATCTGAACCACGCCTTGCTGTTCAAGGCTGCGCAACGCTTCGCGGACCGACGTTCGACTGCTGTCAAACTGCGCCGACAGCTCTCGCTCGGTCGGAAGCTTGTCACCCGTACGCAGCTTGCCCACGATGAGGGCGTCCTTGATTTGACGCACGATCTCGTCAGAGACTCGTTGTGCCCTTATCGACTCAAACATTTGACGCTACCCTTCTTTTTCGAAAGGTACAATGGACTGACCAGGCGCATTTTATCTGAATTCGTGGGAAATGGAAACAAGAAAACTTAGAGTTCTGTCGTAATCGCGAATCTTTTCAATTTAACGTGGAAGCATGTTTCAGCTTCCACTCTTGGCGCTGCCGGCCAACAGGTCTAAGCGCAAGTAAGCCGCCGCCGCTCGATACCTAACGGCTTCGTTCTTGTCATCCAGCAGCGGGACGAAATCGCCACGTAACTCGGGTTGATCGCGCATTGACAACGAATGTACTGCCGCCGCCCGCACCGACCAGTCTTTGTCAGAAAGTGCTTCACGCAATGCCGCCGTCGTGGCTTCGTCTTTCTCCCTTGCCAGAAGCGTCGCCGCCAGCCCGCGGCCCGATACACCTGAGTTGCTCAGCAGCGCCTCCATTGAGGACATTCCAATTCCAAGCCCCGGCACCGGAGCCATGCCGATTCCTTCCTTTAGCATAAACCTGAAAAGCCCGCTTGGGTTTTTCATCATCCGCATGGCATCTCGCTTTTCACTGGCGAGATAACTTGACTTGGTTTTCTTCTCCCGCGCCAATATCTCAAGCAAGACCTCTTTGCCGATCGGTTGATCCAGCTCGTATAGAGTTTTTGCGGCCGCGAAGCTGACTTCAGGCACCTTGTCCTTCAGTGCTTTCTCCAACGGTGCGATCGATTGTTTATCTTTGAGCGCCGCCAAGCTGGCGCAGGCTGCCAGTCGTACATTGACATCCTTATCATCCAGAGCCGCTTCGAGCCGTGAAAACACATCCGGGTTGGCGCCCTCAAGACTCAGAGCAACGACTGCCTCTTTCCGCTTATCTGGATTCCGTTCTGCCAGTCCTTTATCGAGAATCTGTCGAGCCTTCTCTCGCTCAGTAGAGGGGACTGCCTGGGCTACGCTCGTCCTAGAAGTCATGAAACAAAGCAGGAGGACTAGAAAAAAGTGAATTAGTTTATGCATTGTGAGCTCCTTCTCAAGTGCTCGCTTCAGTAAGCCCGTTTTGGTTGGAATTCGCGCCCTCAGGTATTGTATCGCTCTCCAAACATCACTGCATTACTCGCCGACTAGTACAGCAGTGATCGTTGTGTTCATGTAGTCGCACTCCCCCGAGTCCACTTCTGGAATGCCCGGTAGTCAGAATTACCACTGTCTAGCGTGATTGATCTCACTAATGCCAAACCGACCTAGCCGTCTCCACGACCAACCGGAGCTTGCGGCTCTCATCCTCTACGGAGATTCGGTTACCAAGAACTGAAGTGGAAAAGCCGCACTGAGGACTCAGCGCCAACCGCTCGAGCTGTACGAACCGGCTGGCTTCCCTGAGGCGGGCCGTCAGCTCTTGGGGGGTCTCATGGCGGGGAGACTTTGTTGTGACTAAGCCAAGTACGACCATCTTGTCGTCAGGAACATCCCTCAAGGGAACAAACGAGCCGGACCGCTGATCATCGTACTCAAGCAGCAAGCGTTGGGCATGAATCCTTGGGAAGATTTGCTTGGCAATCGGGTCGTAACCACCTTCTACCAGCCAGCGGCTGCCCTGATTGCCGCGGCAGAGGTGAAAGCCGAACGTAACCTCCGAAAACCCCCGCATTAGCGCGTTATCCATTTCAATTCCCCGACCGAGCCACTCGTCGAGAGTCCATCCCTGCTTCTCGTAAAAAGCCCTTGTCATAGGGTCAAGCAACGAAGTGTAATGCGGCGCATCGATCTGGATGTAGGTGGCCCCAAGTCGTACTAATTCGGCGACCTCCTCTCGCAGGATGGCCACGACATCAGCGAGAAAGCTGTCAAGCGTCGGATAGGCGGTGGTCGAGCGCTCTGCTGACCAAAAGTTCGCCCACAAGCTTGGACTCGGCAGGGCAATCTTCGGCGTACGAGTAGTGTGACCACGCAGGTAGGTAAACTCCTCGGATGAAAGATGGCGCTTGCGCGTTAGCTTACCGATCACTCCAAGAGAGGGCGGTCGTTCCACCCGCAAGTCCCCCACCCTCTCATCGCCACGCCAGTTGCCCCAAAGGAAGGCTTCAATGTCGTAATTGCCCAGTCCATCAACGGCCTCGGTAAACTGGCTTTGGAAGGACAGGCGACGCATCTCTCCGTCCGTCACCACCTCCAGACCTGCTTCCTCTTGTAATCTAATCGCCTCATCCACCGCACGGTCCTCGATCACTTTGAATTCCGCGTCGGTGATCGCTCCAACAGCCAGGTCTTCCCGGGCTTTCAAGAGCTCTGGTGGGCGAAGGAGACTCCCAACAACATCAGCATGTGTCGTGATCACGATATCTTTCTCCGCACTTAGCCAATATCCAACGATCTGAGAATCCCTTTGTAAAACAAGACCGTGCGCTTCCTCTTACACATGACTGCCGCGATCTCAAGCATGCTTCTGGATTGTGTGCCAAATCTCTCCGCGGTTAGGTTGATCGCGGGTGCTCCGACAGCGATGAGGCCTATGGGCGGTGTTGCAATCATCGGTCGTCTCATGCGTCGAAGCCTGCGGAGAATTCATGATTTTCAAGGCTAACTACAAATAGAGTCCCGACTAGGTCGATCGGAGGAGACCAAACCTACACAATCTTGCAGGGGATCACGGCATCTTCGTCCTGTGAGTAAACCGCGCACATCCGGTGATATCCATCGGCGATGACAACTTTGCCATTGTTGGGATCTCTGATCAGAAGTAGCGGAGAGAGTTTCTTACCTTCTCTTATCTTTCCTTGATCCTTCTCTACATGAGAATTGCTCACTCCAAGCAACGATAGCCCCGATGCCCGGAAGATGTCTTTCGCCTTGAACGCCGACACTGGAGCGGCCTTCAGCTTCTCAACTTGTGCGCGAGCCACGCCTTCGTCATAGATGAGACTCAGATACGATTGAGCCGCCGGGTAATCGTGCTCTTCCGGTTCGTCAAGCCACTTGATCTCGACTTCGCCCTTTCCCATATCATTCCGTGCTCAATTTGGAATCGCCTTTGCAATCACTGTGATGTTACAGACGTCTTAATTCTCGGATTGGGAACTGTGCTCTGCTAGCTTTGTCCCGCAGCCAAACATACTATGAATCCAGCGGGATGGGAACTCCGAATTTACATCGCGCTTCGCTTGTTCATTAAGCGTTTCGCTAAATCGGCGACTCAGTTGCCAGATCGGCGACTTCACAGAACACGCCATCAACTAGACACAAAGCAGCTGACGGCATGATAAGAGTCGGGCATTGCCACATATTCGGCCAGCAAATCGCGCGCGTTCGTGTATGATGAAACGAAAATTGAAATGGGAGGGCCAAAATGTCTCTTGAAGAAATGTTAGATGTTTGGAAAGAAGTGAGGGCGGGACTCATCACCGAACTCGCGCAGATACCTGGGGAGCAGTTCGGGTTTCAAGCGACCCCGGAGTCTCGCAGCGTCGCGGGCGTCATCCGTCACATCGCAGAAGCGCAAAAGTTTTTGGCGGGCGAGCTGTGCCGACCGGATACTGATTTCAGGCGGGTGCCGATTCGCGAATTGGTCGAAAGGCACGCCGCAGAAGCCCATTCAGGCGGGGACAAAGAAGAGTTGATCGCGTCGCTGAGATCAACCATGGAGTCGGCTGAAGCGGCCCTCCGCTCGTTCGGAGAAGAGGCGCTCAGAGAAAGGGTCCAGGGTCTGGACGGGAAGACAATATCGAAGCTCCACATTTTATATCTTTACATCACCCACGAGATGTACCATCGAGGGCAGATAAGCGTCTACGAGCGGTTGATGAATATCGAGCCTGCGCTCACGGCGAAACTAAGGGAGTTTCTCGCGGCCAAAGGATAGCTCGGCGCCAACCAGAGGACCAGGTAATGAAAGCAAAAATCAGGAGTCAGCGTCGGGGGTTCACAGCCCTCTCACGTCGAGATTTTCTGCGAACGACTGCTCTCGCTTGTGCGACCATCACACTCGGGAACGTATCTTTGGGCTCACTCGCCGGAGAAGTTGCAGCTGTGCCGATCTCGACTCCGACCTGGGTGGATAAACCCATGCGTTGGGCGCAGCTCACCCTAGTCGAAGACCATCGCGGCGAAGGTCGGGGCCGTGTGTTTCAATTGCCGCTCCTGCTCGAGCTGAAGCGGAGGCACAGTATTGATCTGTGTTGGAGTAACTTTGGGAAACACGGTATCCTATTTGGCGCCTGGATGGCAGAGCCAATTGGTTGATGAACTATGTCGAGGGCGATATGACAAAGCGCAAACACTCCGTTAAGGGAAAGACGCAAACGGCGAAACGGATGACCGTCACGGTCCGCGGAGCGGTGCCGTACCAGCCGAAAATGTCGAAGGCCGATACGCAGTCGGCGGTAGATAAACAACTCGGTAAGCGAGTAAAGCTTGCTGACTATCGGTTGACGGTCACTCCTCTTACCCCTGACGAGCGGGAGCTACTGATCGAGCAGGCGCTGCAGATGTTAGATAAGGTGTATGCTCACCTGCCGCTCAAGCGTGCTTTGCACGCAAATGATCCGATCCAGTCGCTCCGGCTACTTCGCCTTCGCCAAGCCGGACTGGACGAACGGGCCTTCCATTCGGCGATGATGGATGTCTTCCTTGGCCTTCGCGACTTACACACCAACTACATTCTTCCAGCCGGATATGCTAACAAGTTCGCCTTTCTGCCGTTTCGAATTGAGGAGTTCTACGAACCGGGTGGCGTCGCCAAAAGCGCGGGCGTGGCGAAGCAGGTCCGGAAGTATGTCGTGTCGTGGGTTTCGCCGGTGAACACCGTGGGCAGCCTCAAGGAAGGCGCGGTAGTTACGCATTGGAACGGCAGCCCGATCGACCTGGCGGTAGCCCGTAATGGCAACCGCGAAGCGGGGAGCAATGCGGATGCGCGCCGTGCTCAGGGGATTGAGGCCTTGACGCTGCGCTGGCTCGGCATGTCGCTGCCGCCAGACGAAGACTGGGTAGATCTCACCTACTCCGACGGCACTAAGACCTACGAATCACGTTTCGACTGGGAAGTGATCGATCAGCCGGACCTGCAGACTTTACTCACCGGCCTGACCGGGAATGTCGGGGGGTCGCTTGGACTAGACCTGAACCGGACATTGCTGGATCGAGTCCGCAAGCTCGTTTTCGATCCGCAGGCCGTTTCCGTAGAGCGGGAGGCTAGCAAGCATCTGGAGAAGGCGCGCGTCGCCGCTCCCGAGCCTGTCCGGGCAGAAATCAGCCTGTTCCCAGATGTGTTCCCTCGGTTCGGTGCGATTACCACGCAATCGGGGACCTTCGGCTATATCCGGCTGAAGACCTTCGCCCCTCAATCTAATGACGTTGACGGCGTGGTTCAAGAGTTCGCCAGAATCCTGGCGACTCTGCCCCAAACCGGCCTCATTCTTGATGTCCGCGGCAATGGCGGCGGCTACATCAACATCGGAGAACGCATTTTGCAGATGCTGACTCCCGCGCGGATCATTCCCGAACCATTCCATTTCATCGCGACGCCGTTGACCCTTGCAATCGCGACAGCCGAAAACGGGCTAGACGGCTGGAGTGAGACGATTGCTCAGGGTCTCGAATCCGGCGCCAGTTTTTCGCGCGGCCTACCGCTGACAGACCCAGCACAATGCAACGACGTCGGTCAGATCTACCAGGGGCCGGTCGTGTTGGTTACCGACGCTCTGTGCTACAGCACGACCGACATTTGCTCGGCCGGATTTCAGGATCACCAGATCGGCACCGTGCTCGGCTGTCACTCCAGCACCGGGGCCGGCGGGGCAAATGTTTGGGATCATCAGGGGCTTCAGGGCCTCGCGATCAAACCCGATAACCCCTTCCTCGAGTTGCCGCAAGGGGCTGGAATGCGGGTCGCAGCTCGTCGTTGCACGCGCGTCGGCGATCGCTCTGGTACGCCGGTCGAAGACTACGGAGTGATGTCTGACATCCGCTACTATATGACCAAGAGTGACGTGGTCGGAAACAACCCCGATCTGATTGCTGCCGCGGCCAAAATCCTCGCCGGTCTTCCCAAACAGACCCTCCGCTTGACCCCGGTCGCGGCCGCGCCGCTCCAGCAATTCACGGTCGACTGCACTAATATCGACCGACTCGACCTCTTCGTGAACGACCGGCCCGCAGTCTCGCAAAACGTAGTCGCCAACTCGTTTGTTGTCACCTTACCAGCTCCGGCGATGATCGGGAGCACTGTTACCGGGAACGGATACCGCAAGGGAGAACTAGTGGTCAGCACCCGCTTACGGGTTTGACCTTCACACATGATGGATGTGTCTGGTCGCAAACCGTGGGTTCGTGCGACCATCGTAGCCGGCATTGCGTACTTTGTCGTCGGTTACGGATCAGCCGCGCTGGATCCGTCTGTGCCCGATAAGGCTCGCTTCGCGTGGCGGCTGTCGGCGTGGGTGGTCAGCGCCGCAGTGTTTGCGGCTCATATTGGATACGAGCACTTTCGGCTGGCCGACTCGCCTCGTGCGATAGCTCTGCACTCAGCCGCGGCCGTCGCGCTCGGGGCCTTCCTGCTCGCAGCCGCGGCTACGGTTCGTTCGGCTGTGTCGGCTTCATACGCTCCGCACTGGCGGTTTCTTCTCGCACTTGTGGTTTGGCCGGTCATTACCGGCGTTCCGGCGTTTGTTGTTGCGCTCGTTGCGGGCGCAGCGTTGGCCCGCCTTCCGCGACGAGCCTAGCCGAGTGGTATTTCAGTCTATTGAAGCACACATCCGGGAGGCCCAACGTGAAGAATTGCGAATGATGTATAATCACGACAATGTCTTGAAAGGAGTATCACTATGCCAAGTAAGATCGTTGACCTTTCGGCTCGATCTAGAATTATCCGCGATGAGCCTTTCCATGTCCATTTTTGGGAATGCACACCCAAAGAGTACCTGGAGCTGTTGAAAACCCCCAGAAAAGTCTTGGCTGCGATGGGAGTAGAAATTCCATCTAGTTGTCGAATTGAAACTACCATAGAAAACCACGACTGGTTGGAGCAGCATACAAAGGGTTTTACAGCAGCGAATGGGACAATAGTCTGCAATGTGGGCGGGGGTAATATCGCGCGAGGCGTGTATAGGATCGTGAGTTACGGGCACGATAAAACCTCCATAGGCAAGTTCAAGAAGAAGCTGCTGCATTCGCCGGAAGAGGAAGAAGTAGGAAGTAAGCGGAGCGGACGACAACAGAAAAAAGCCTAACAACATAGGAATTCATGCGGCGCGGATTTAGCAGGTTTACTTTGCGGGTTCGGCGGCAGCTCTGTTACTCCTGTCGTTAGCCGGTCGTTATCTCGGAACCTCGGAACCTTCACGGTTTACCCGTCGCCTTCTTGATCTGCTTCTTCATCTCGCGACCGGCTTCGTCGATTGTCCGCTCCGCGTCGCGCAAAACCTTCTTTGCTTTGTCTTCCAGATCAATCTGATCTTCGGGCCATTGGAAACCTGGGATCGGGCTAAGCTCGGGATGCTCGCTTGCGTGAGCCTCACAAACCTATTGGGTCACCTGGTTGAAATGTTGACCGGTCGGCACGGGACAATTATTGTTCATAAGTGAAGGTAAGAGATCTCGTTAAACTTATTGAAAAGAATGGTTGGTATTGGGTGAGAACAAAAGGCAGCCATCATCAAACAAGCATCCGACGAAGCGCGGCCTCGTGACAGTTCCTGGTAATCTAGGCGACGACCTCGCTCCGGGGACGGCTAACAACATATTGAAGCAGGCAGGACTAAAGTCATGAAAAAGTACTTGATCATTGTGGAAGAAACCGAAACAGGATATTCGGCCTATTCGCCCGATGTGCCGGGATGTGGCTCAACAGGAAAGACCAAAGAAGAGGTTGAGCGCAATATTCAGGAGGCCATTGCTTTCCATCTGGAAGGATTGCGGGAAGAAGGCTACGAAATCCCGGAGCCGAGCAGCTACTCCTCATATGTTGAAGTCGCCGCTTAAAACCGTGCCTGATCATCTCAGGGCTTTCCGGTTGCTTTCTTGATCTGCTTCTTCATCTCGCGACCGGCTTCGTCGATTGTCTTCTCCGCGTCCCGCAATACCTTCTTCGCTTTGTCTTCAAGATCAACCTGATCCTCGGGCCACTGGAAACCTGGGATCGGGATCAGCTCGGGATGCTCGCCCGCGTGCGCCTCACAAACCTGCTGCGGTTGAGTGCCCTCGACGAAATACTCAGTCTTGCGCGTTGGGCAACTGTCAGTCGCCAGCAACGCCGTTGTCGGATCGACCTCAGAAGTCACGATACCGTCCGGCGGAGGCGAGAAACTCTCGCCGCCAAGCTCGGGCCTCAACGCAAGTGCGGCTTTCATGAACGAAGCCCAGATGGGAAGCGCCGACTTCGCTCCTTCAAGACCCAGCTCCGAGTTGTCGTCGAACCCCACCCAAACCACGCACACAATGTTCGGCGTGTAACCCGCAAACCAGCCGTCGCGTGAGGTGCCCGTCTTGCCCGCAGCCGCTTTTTCAGTGAAACCCATCGCGCGAGCGCGCGCCGCCGTGCCTCGGTTCAAGACGTCTTGCATGATGTTGGTCATCAGCCAACTGACCTCAGGTCTGAGCGCCTGCCTCGTGTTTGATTTTGCTTCGGTCAAGCCGACGCCGTCGGAGTTTGTGATGCGTTTGATCGGGCGCGACTCTGCGAGCGCTCCGCTGTTGGCAAAGGCAGTGTAAGCTTGCGCCACTTGGAGCGGCGTTGCTTCGGCGGTCCCAAGTGCGAGCGCAGGAAAAGGTTGAGGCCGCGGCAGCCCGAGCTTCTCAGCCATGCGCGCGATCTTGTTGTAGCCGACCTTCTCGGCGATGCGAACCGTCACGACATTGAGCGAGTGGACCAGCCCTTCGCGAAGAGGAACTTCTCGATCTGAATAAGTCTTACCGAAATTTTCCGGTGAGTAAGTCTGACCGCGGCCATAATAAAAAGTCTCCGGCGCATCCATAAACAGCGAGGCAGGAGTGAGCTTCTCGTCGGCAGTGTCATCGTAAGCGCTGTTCAACGCAGTCGCGTAGACAATCGGCTTGAACACCGAGCCCGGTTGCCGATTTGCGTCGACTGCGCGATTGAGTTGACTCTGACCGTAATCGCGGCCACCGACCATCGCAAGGATCTCCCCGGTCTTTGCGTTCAACGCTACGAGCGCGGCTTGAAGCGTGCCGGGCGGCACTCGGTTCTTCTTGCGCTTGGCGAAGATCTGATCGAGCGAAGCCAAATTGTCATTGACAGCTTTGTCAGCCGCGCGTTGGAGATCCATGTCGATCGTGGTGTAAACACGATACGACTGGCGCGCTGGATCGCGAGTCGGAAGCTCATTGGACAACTGCTGCTGAAGGTAATCGACGAAATACGGCGCATCGCTATTGAGCGCGCTTCGTTTTGGAACAACCTTCAGCTCGGCAGCCTTCGCCTGCGCGGCTTTGTCGGGCAGGATGGACCCGGCTTCAGCCATCGCGTCAAGCACCTGGTTGCGTCGAGCTTTTGATCGCTCCAGATCGCGATAGGGCGAGTAGAGGCTTGGGCCTCTGATTATGCCGGCAAGGAAGGCGGACTCGGGAAGCGTCAGGTTCACTACGTCCTTGTTGAAGTAAGCCGAGGCCGCTTCACCGACGCCGTTTATCGAATAGGCGCCCTCTTGTCCCATAAAAATGTCGTTGGAATAAAGCTGAAAGATTTCTTCTTTCGAGAGCTTGGTTTCAAGCACCAGCGCGATCATCATCTCCTGAGCTTTTCGTTTCCAGGTTCGCTCGGGAGTGAGGAAGAAATTTTTGACGAGTTGTTGAGTGATCGACGAGCCGCCTTCCAACCGTCCGCTCTCGCCCACATCGCGCCGAGCAGCCCGGATGATTCCTCGGATGTTGATGCCCGGATGGTCGAAGAACTGGCGGTCCTCGATGGCGACAACCGCGTTGACGTAATCCCTGGGCAGATCCTTGAACGAGACGAGTTTTTGTTTTTGGTGCTGCTTTTCGTTGGAGATGGCGGTCACGAGTTCGGGCTCGATCACCGAGCTGTCCAGGTTGCGCTTGGTGTCGGCGTCGGTGATCTTGTTGACGGACTTGCCGCCGGAGCCAAAGATAATGCTAAGGTTGGGAAACTGGCGAACGCCGTTGATTATCGCGTCAGTACTCGTGTGAATCTCAACTATACTCCCTTTGATTTGATACCGGCCGCGGTTTGAGTCGGCGTCCTTGGTCGAATCGACGTAGCCGATTCCGTCGAGGTAGCTCTTCAACGAGCCGAGCGTCATTCCCTGGCCTACCCGGATCGAGCGAGGCGTCGCGTAGATGCGGGTAGTTCGCACGATCACATCGCCTCGCAGTCGCGCATCGATCATGCTGGCGTACTTAAGATAGAAGAACGCGAAAACTACGGCAAAGATGATGGCGAGGATTCCGAGGATTGCAAGCCTCACCGGCGAGAAGATTCGGCGAATCAGGCTCTTTCGCGGCTCTTCCCTTTGAATGACCCGAGTCTTGAGATTTTCTCTGACAGTTACCAAGGCTCTTACAAACTTTCTTTGAACTACGTCGGGCGGTTAGATTCCTGCGTGCGCGATTTGGTTGTTGGGCTAACCGCAGTGAGAGCCAAGAATTACTGTAGCACCGTCGCGAGCAAACTGCCACTGAATATTCTCCATTTTCCATTTTCCATTTTCCATATGCCATTTTACATTTATCATTCTTGATTGCCAGAGCTTATTCAATGGCAAATAGCAAATGTCAGATGAGAAATGGAAAATGGTGTGATGCCTGCGTGCCCGAGGTGTAATAAACGGCCAGCCAAGAGATTCTGTCCGGCGCTGAGGACAAAGATCTGCGCCGCCTGCTGCGCGCGCGAGCGGATGATTGAGCTTGCTTGCCCAGAAAGCTGTCCGTATCTCATCGACGCTCGCGCGACCGCTCTGGAACGCGAGCGAGAGCTACGCCGAAAAGAAGCTTCGTCAATCGGCGCTTCTGACTTGAGTCTCAGCCAACGCGGCTTGATTTGCGTCCAAGCAATCGAGCGGGCGATTCTTGACACCACGCGCAGCACAGGTGAGCTTTCGATTCGCGACATCGATGACGCGGAGATTCTCGCCACACTAGAGAACGCGCTGAAGAATCTCGAGACCGAAGAGAGCGGTTTGATCTACGAACACCGGGCCTCAACGTTGAGGATCGACCAGCTCAGCAGGCGCATCCGCGAAGCGCTCGACGAAACGAGCAAAGAGATTCCGGCAGAAGCGCGCCCGCGCCGCGGCGATATGCTCAAGGCGATGACATTTTTGCGCGAGACCGTCAAGGCTCACACCCAGCGCGCGGTGGGCAACCGCGAAGCCTCGCGTAGCTATATCCGTTACATTTCGCTTTTCTATCCCTGGCCGGAAGAAGCTACGAGGCCGCTTATCATCTGAGTTGTGCACAAGGTTTCAATTACCGGATAAAAGTGCACTTTCTAAATCGAACATCGGACTGGCTTTCGAACGCTTTGGCCCAGCCAGTTGATGCGCCTGCCCGCCGATCCAGATTGTGGCGCTTGACGGCTAGCTGCGCCGTCGTGTTCTTGATCGCGCTCGGCGTCAG
>DASXSR010000067.1:0-5328 GCA_036505875.1 Blastocatellia bacterium
CTGAGCTTCAAGCGCCTTTTTCGTTCGGATGCGAGCCTCGAGGTCGAGATATTCTTCAGAGACGTCTTGACCGGAGACTTTCTCTTGAACGACGCGATTGCCGGCCGATCGTATTTGTTCGAGCGCAGAGCCGAACTGAGAAGCCGGCACGCGAGCCACAACCGTCACTGTTTGAGTTGGCTTGGTCTGACCGCCGCCGTCGTTGTGTTTGAAGTCGGAAGTCACGACGAACCCGCCGTGTGCTTCCGCGATCGAGGTGATCTTCCGAAGACCGTCAGACGGCGAATCGGTTTCCAAGGTCAGATCGCAATTTCGAATGATCTTGCGATCCGCCGCGAAGGTTGCGGCTTGCACTGCCGCTGCTTCTTCCAATGAGACCTGTGAGACTTGCTGCTTTCGCCCGCCTATCGTGGTTACGAGTGCATCAGTTAATGCTTGCTTGGAGTTGAGTTGCGCCGGCTCTGCTGCCGACGGGGAGCGAGCTTGATCCGCTGCCTGACGCAAGGCGCTCGCGTCTTGGGGCGTGGCCTTCTTGCCCTCTTCGCACCCGAACAGAACCAAGCTCGCCGTCAATAGTAATAACGCTGTAATAGTTCGCATTTCACACCTCCTTGCGTCACTAGAACACCGGCACGAATTGAAAGTTCCAATCTTATTCAATTCAAAGAACGAGCGGCGCGCGCGAGGTTGTCACAAAAACTTGAGGGGGCCAACTTGTGCCCCCTCCCAAGAATCGCAAGCTGTTTTTCGGACCACCGAGCTACGGCTTCTCAACGATGTCCGCCTTCAAAGTCGTCAGCGCCGCTGCTACTTCCTTTTGCTCCTTCTCCGGCACTTTGAACTTCGTAAGCGTCGCCACCAGATGCTTCACCGAGATGTTCCAATCCTCTTCGGTGATCCCGAGCCCTTTGTGCGCGGTCTTCATATCGCGGCCGATGTACACGCAAGGACCGCCGGTCGCCGCGCAAAGCTGATCGACAACAAGCTGGCGCACCCTCGCCTTGCTGTTGTCGCTTAGCCCGATGAAGAATCGGCCAACCTTCGGATCGGTCGCAAGCCGCAAAATGAAATCATCAGTCACCGCCGCCAGCGCGTCGTACCCGCCGAGTCGCTTGTAAAGCGAGTCCCCGTGCTGAGCTGAAGCCGTTTGGTTAAACACGATACTGGACAACGCAACAACGATCGCTAGACAAACACTTACAACGTAGTTCTTCTTCACAATTTCCTCCTTCATTTTTCCCTGAGCCTGGCGATGAGCCAAAGCTTCGATTAACGATGATCGAAAACGAGGCCGGCAACCTGCTTTCGCCGGTCGTTGATTAGTACGTGCGAGATTCCCGAAATGGATTGCCGCCTGATCAGTTATCCTTCCACTCAGGTATCCGACCCGGAGTCCACGGTGCGCCCGCCGCCTCCATAGCCTTTTCGAGCCTTGCCACGTCTCCTTCAATAAGCGTCCGCAACTGAGCCAGCACTCGCTCAAACTCCGCGGCGGCAGCGGCGTACTGATCCTTCGAAGTTTGAGTCGGAGCGGACGTAGACATGCGTTGATCCGACACGATTCTCCCGACTCGCTCGACTATCGAGGGCGGCAGCGTTTCCTGTCGCTGCCGAAGCGCATTGTCGCCGCGCAGCGCGCGCAGGATGTCATTAGTTCGCTTCTCGATTGATGCCGCGTCGTCGGTGAGCTTGGCTTCAGCGGCAGGCGTTTCCTGAAGCGCCCGCTTCATTTGCCCGAGTCGAGTCTTCAACTGGTTCGCGGTTTCAAGCGCTCCGTTCACGGCCCGCTGCAAGCGCGCGACCTTTTGTTGAAACTCAACAAGCGCCGCACGGTCAGGCGTCGACATCGAAGCCTGCCCTTCGACATAAACCGTGAACTCCTGCGTCGTCGATAGCGGAGTTGTAACGCCGTTCACGCGCTTCGAAAGCGCAACCGAATACTTGCCGGGCATGACTAGCGGTCCGCCCGGCGGCTCTGCAAAAGGATCCTCCTCGCCTTCAACCGCGCGCGGAGGCGGAAGCGTCGGCGCCGGATAACGAAGGTCCCAGCTCACTCGATTCATTCCCGCTGACAACGGCGCGTTTAATCTTCGCACGACTCGACCAGATGGGTCTGTGACGGTGAGCGTAATCACGGGCGCTTCCTCTTCTTCCTCGGCGCTCAATTCAGCCATCGAAGGATAAGGCGGCGGCGTGCCCTTCTTCTCAGCTTCCTTCTCGGCTTCCTGCCGCTTCTGCTTTTTCGTCTTCGGCGCTTCTTTCAAGTAATAAGTAAACGTTGCGCCGAACGGCGGGTTGTCCGCGGTGTAGAACGCCTCGCCCTGAAACGATTTTCCTCGCCCCCCGAGCGGTTGAGACTGGATGTACATCATCGCGTCTTTGACCGGGAAGAGGGTCGCTTCCTGTGTGAGCGTATCCGGCTTCAGCGCGCGAAGCGGCGCGTAGTTGTCGAGAATATAGATGCTTCGTCCGAACGTCGCCAGAACCAGATCGTTCTCGCGTTTTTGAATCGCGAGATCGCGGACCGAGATCGTCGGCAGACCGCCCTTGAGCTGTACCCATTTCTTCCCGCCGTCGATCGTAAAGAACAAACCGAACTCAGTGCCGACAAAAAGCAGATTCGGATTGACGTGATCTTCCGCAATCGCAAGCACTGGCCCGTTCGCCGGCAGGTTGCTCTTGATCGAAGTCCACGATTTCCCGCGGTCGGTGCTTTTCAGCAGGTACGGCGCGAAGTCGCTTCGCTTGTGATTCTCGAACGCCGCGTAAACAGTATCTGCATCATGTTGAGAAGCGGCGATGCGACTCACGTAAGTCATGTCCGGCACGCCGGAGAAACTCTCGATCTTGCGCCAGGTCTTTCCGCCGTCGTCCGTCACTTGGATCAATCCGTCATCCGTGCCGACGTAGATCAAGCCTTCCTTCTTCGCCGACTCGGCAAGTGCAGAACAGTTGCCAAACGGGTCGGTCGAGGTATGTTTCGCTACGGCGTCGGGGCCCCAGATTTTGCCCATCACTGGAAGCTTGTTGCGATCAAGTCCCCGCGACAGCTCGGGACTGACCACCTTCCAGGTGTCGCCGCGATTGTCGCTTCTGAAGAGCTTGTCTGCCGCAAAATATAGCCTTGTATGGGAGTGAGGGCTGATGATGAAAGGCGAGTCCCAATTGAATCTGTAAGCCTCCTCGCCAGACAGCTCTTGAGGCTGGATGCCCATCCGCTCGCCGGTGCGTTTGTCGAATCGAACCAGCACGCCGTACTGCAACTCCGCATAAATCGTGTTCGGGTCTTCTGGATCGACCTGACTGCGGAAACCGTCCCCACCTTGAGTGACAAACCAATCCGAGTTGACAATTCCCGAGGCGCTTCGAGTGCGAGACGGCCCGCCCAGGTTGAAGTTGTCCTGAAGCCCGCCGTATACGTTGTAGAACGGTGTTGAGTTATCGACCGTAACATCGTAAAACTGCCCGAGCGGTATATTGGCTTTGAATAGCCAGTTCGCCCCCCGATCGTGGCTCTCGTACACGCCGCCGTCGCAGCCAACCAGATAGTGCCGCGTGTCGTCCGGATCGATCCAGATAACGTGATTATCAACGTGCTTGTTCTTTTCACCGAGCCGTCGCAGCGTCCGGCCGCCGTCGTCTGAAACCATCAGGAAGACGTTCATCACGTAAACGCGATCAATCTCCTTCGGGTCCGCTGTGATCTGTCCGTAGTACATCGCCCCCGCATCGAATTCGTTTCTCCTTTCCCAGCTCCCCCCTCGATCGGTCGAGCGAAAGATGCCGCCTTTTCTGTCAGCCGCTTCAACCGTGGCGTAAATCACGTTCGTATCGACTGACGAAATAGCCAATCCGATGCGGCCCATATCGACTGTTGGCAGCCCCGCCTTTAACTTGTTCCAGGTCGCGCCACCGTCAGTCGATTTGTAGATGGCGCTTTCGGGGCCGCCGTTAATCAACGTCCACACATGTCGCCGACGCTGATATGAAGCGGCGTAGACGGTGTCCGGGTTATTCGGATCGACTGCGACGTCTGTGACTCCAGTGTTCTCGCTTATCGACAGAATATTCTTCCAGGTCTTGCCGCCGTCAGTTGTCTTGAATAAACCGCGGTCGCCGCCCGGTCCCCACAGCGGGCCTTGAGCAGCAACGTAAACGTGATCCGAGTTGCGCGGATCGAACGCGATGCGTCCAATGCGCTCGGACGCTTTCAACCCGACGTTCTTCCACGTTCTCCCTCCGTCGTCAGAGCGATAAATTCCGTCGCCGTATGAGACACTGCGCTGGCTGTTGTTCTCGCCTGTTCCGACCCAAACCGTGAACGGGTTCTTCGGATCGATAGCAATCGCGCCAATTGAATAAGAGCCTTCATTGTCAAAGATCGGAGTCCAGGTGGTTCCCGCGTTGGTAGTCTTCCACACCCCGCCCGAGGCAGCGCCGACAAAATAGCGAGTATGATCGGTAGGATCAACCGCGATGCTGCAAACCCGTCCCGACGTCAGCGCAGGGCCAATCGAGCGAAGCTTCAGACCGGTGAATGTCGCAGCGGACATCGGGTCGGTCGGCTTTCGGGGCTCTTCCTTCTTGGCTTCCTCCTGAGGTTTTGCACTTGACTCCTGTGCGGCGCCGGCTCGCATCGCAAGCACGCAAAGCGGCGTTGGCAATAAGATCGCTATGGAAGTAATGACAAGCAGGATACGAGTAATTCTCACAACAGTCCTCCCCGGTTTGGAGTTAAACCTTTAGGTTGCTCGTGCGCAAGCCCAAGGCTGTAACTCTGAATGCTCTGACCCTACGGCAGCCGCTCGAACGTGAACTCGACACCCGGATTTGGTACCGGTTCCAAAGTAAGCGTCTTCCCTTGGAGTTTGTATTTCCACTTGGTTGTTGCGCCCATCGAAGCCGGACTCGATTGCGCAAGCTGCGTCAGGCTTATGACGTCGCCCTGTAATTCAAAGGTGCCGCAGGTTGCAGCCATGCCCAGATACGCCGCGACCATCTTTTTCGCGCGCTCTGCTTCGGGCTCGTTCTGGTCCCAAGTCTTTCGCCCCACGTTCGCGCGGACGAATGCCATGTACTTGCCGTGCACTACTATCATACCTTTGACATCGGCGTCACTTTGGCTGCCTCCGGGAAATTTCAATCCGACAAACTTGTACGCACCGTCAAGCTTCGGGTCTGCCGCCCGGACGTTCGCCGTGACAAAAATGACTATCAACAAACCGATCAGCACTCTTAGCTTCATTTGGAACTCCTCCGTTCTTGTAAAATTTTGTGAGCGTGTTTGGGCCATGTCAGCTCAATCGAGTCCGGCATGATACCGTTGCG
>DASXSR010000068.1:0-21406 GCA_036505875.1 Blastocatellia bacterium
TCGTGTCGGATTCGATGGCAGGCTCGTTCAACCAGGTCCTGTCTGTTTTCGGTGAACCATTTTAAGTTAGCGGTGAACTGTTCGAAAGGCTTGATCCAATCGACTTCGAGGCGCTCGATCGCGTACAGCGGGATGATCCCAACAAGCGAGCGAACACGAAATTTGTGAAAGCTTCCGTCCGGGTAGCGCAGAACATCGTAAAAGAAACCGTCCGTCTCGTCCCACAGCGAGTAGTCGCGCCCGCCTCGACGCTTCATTGCCGCGCCGACGTAGATGTAATGCTGAAAAAACTTTGTAGCTAAACCCTCATAGACTTTGTTCTCCTTGGCGAGTTCGAGCGCGATGCGCATTAGGTTCAGGCAGAACATCCCCATCCATCCAGTAGCATCGCTCTGCTCGAGTACCACGCCGGCAGGATGCTGCTCGCTGCGATCGATAACCGTGATGTTGTCCAACCCAAGGAATCCGCCTTCGAAAATGTTGTTGCCCTCGCTATCGACCTTGTTCACCCACCAGGCGAAGTTGATTAGCAGTTTGTGAAAACACTTCTCCAGCCAATCGCGATCGGCCCGCCCGCTTCTAATGCGATCCATGTTGTAGACTCGCCAGCAAGCCCACGCATGCACCGGCGGATTCAAATCCGAAAACTCCCACTCGTAAGCCGGCAACTGCCCGTTGGGATGTTGAAACTGCTCGAACAGCAGCAACCATAATTGTTCCTTTGCGAACTCCGCGTCGAGAAGCGCGAGCGCGACAGCGTTGAACGCAAGGTCCCACGCCGCAAACCAGGGATACTCCCATTTGTCGGGCATCGACAGGACTCGCATCGAATTCAGGTGAAGCCAATGAGTGTTGCGAATCGAGTAACGCGACTCCGGCGGAGGGTTGTTGGGATTGTCGCCGTCGAGCCATCGATCCACGTCATAAATATAGATCTGCTTTGTCCACAGCAGACCTGCGAACGCCTGGCGTTGAACCAGGCGTTCATCCGCCGTTGCTTTTGGCGGCTGGATAAACTCGTAAAACTCATCTGCTTCCGAGAGACGCCGAGCGATTATCTGATCAACATCCTTCAGCGGCGCAGCGAGCTGCTCGGTAGTCATACGCAGGCTCAAACTCACGTAGCCCTCCGCCGGCACGATGCACCGATAATTGACGCAAGCTTTCGTTCCGAGACGTTCGTGGTTTACCGCTGCTTCTTCGCTGTTGATGATGTAGCGATGAAACGCGTCTTTGTAATAGGGCTGCGGGGCGAGAGTTCCAACGATCGGCGCTCGCGACGGATTAGTTTCGTTATTCGTGAACAGCATCTGTCCGCCAGGCTGCGCATAGAGGTACCGCGATCCGATCTGGTACTTGAATGCCAGGTTCTTGACGATGTGCACCGAGCAATCACTGGCCAACATGCTTTGGTAGTCATCGGCTGACGGCCCGACACTTATTGATGGTTCGTCTTCACGAATATCGGCCCATCCCCACGTGTTGCGAAACCAAAGTTGAGGAATGATGTGAAGCGGCGCATCATCAGGTCCGCGATTGAACGCTTCAATTCTTATGCAAATATCCTCCGGCGACGCCTTGGCGTATTCGATGAAGATGTCAAAGTATCTGTCGTCATCAAACACGCCGGTGTCCATCAACTCGTACTCTAGCCCGCGTCCCGCGCGGCGCTGATTTTCTTCGATTAGCTGTCGGTAAGGGAATTCGCTCTGAGGATACTTGTACAAATACTTCATGTAGCTGTGCGAGGGCGTATTATCGAGATAGAAGTAATACTCTTTTACATCCTCGCCGTGGTTCCCTTCAGAGGGAACCAGGCCGAATGCTCGCTCTTTCAAAATTGGATCGCGACCGTTCCAGAACCCTAATGCGAAGACGACCAATTGGTAGCGATCGCAGATTCCGGCCAGCCCGTCCTCGCCCCATCGGTAAGCCCGGCTGCGAGCCATATCGTGAGTGAAGTGATCCCACGCGTTGCCGTCGGCGCTGTAGTCTTCGCGAACCGTACCCCATGCCCGCTCGGCGACATAGGGTCCCCAATGACGCCACGGCGGAACGAGCCCGACGTTTTCTTTCAGCCGCGCGTGTTCTTTGGTGGGAGGCGCCTTCTCATCTGTCGGATTGTTCATCTTTCCTTGAAAGGCGTGGAGTAATTGAAGTCACTCTTGCTGTGTTGAGGGTTCGGTCGACGGCGGCGGCGGCGTCCGTTTCATGTAGACTGAATAAACGAACAAGCCGGTCGCCACGAGCAAGAGCAGCGATATCAGCGCGACGATTATGATCATCGCGTATCCGCGTTTGTTCGCCGGCAGTCGCGCGGGCTCAGCATCAACGTCTTCGAAGGTGGGCCGCTCTGCCGTTGGACGCGAGCTGAATTCGTCGTCAATTATCGCCGCTGTGGAGGTCGATTCAAGCTCGCCGAAGTCTGGCGCTTTCAACAAAGTGGTAATCTGTTGTGAATTTTCGGCCGGTGACTCCGATTCGCGCTGAGGAATGGCCGCGCTGGCGTTCCCTGAAAAGTATTCAGCGGCATAACCGCGATCTAACGCGCGAAAGCTTCCAGTGATCGGCTTGCCGTCGGTCGATGCGCGCAACGCTTCCCCGTCGAAGCGCGCGATTATCACTGTGATGTTGTCTTCTCCTCCGCGCTTGTTGGCTTTCTCTATCAAGACGCGGCACGCTTCGGTCGGATCCTCGATTCCTTGAACCGTCTCACGGAGCTCCGATATCGGAACTTTGTTCGATAACCCGTCACTGCAAATCACCAGACAGTCGTCGCGACAGAGTCCAACTGCAGTCATCGCCACTTTGACTTCAGGCTGCGTGCCGAGCGCTTGCATGATCACATTTTGTGGAACCGAGTCCATCTGCTCCGGCCTGATCGCTCCGGAGTCAACAAGCATTTGCGCGAGCGACTGATCTCTAGTGAGCTGTTTGATCCTTTCGCCTCGCGCCAGGTAGGCACGCGAATCGCCGACCTGGGCAACATATACGGTAGTCCCCTGCGCGAGCACCGCAGTCAGCGTGGCGCCCATTCCTGAAAGCTCAGGGTTGTTCTGGGCGTGATTCCAGATTTGTTCGTTCGCGATCTGGGCGGCGGACTTCAGGCGTTCTGAAATCTCCACCGAAGCGGGCATCTCCTCGAGCGCCTCAAGAATGGTCGTGACCGCCATCTCACTTGCGATCTCGCCCGCGGCCGCGCCGCCCATCCCATCGGACACAATCATCAGGCTGCCGCGCTCTCCCAGGGTATGCTTGCTCACCTCCGCCCCGAGGCCGGTATTCCCAGTGGTGAGGTCCGCCACAAGAAATGCGTCTTCGTTGCCGCTTCGCTGCATTCCCACGTCGGTGAGGGCGGAGACGGTAAGAACAACGTCGCTCATAGCTTTCATTCTTCGAATCGGAAGAGCTGCTTGCCGATCAGTATCATATCGCCTGGTTCTAGCTCGATTTCGCCGCTGATCTTTACGAAGGTTCCATTGCGGCTTCCCTCATCGGTCAACACGAAGCTTCCACCGCGCCGCACGATTCTCGCATGACGCCCCGACATGAATCCATCATGCGGGAACGTTATCCGGCCGTGGGTTCGTCCGATCACAGTTTCATCGGCCAGCTCATAAATTTCGCCTGGCTGTCCGCCTTCCATCACAAGGTGGAGACGAGCCTTCGATGGGACTGGCTCTGAGGACATGGCCATGGTCTTGCCGAACTTGATCGGCGCTCCGCAATTCGCGCAGAACACGCTGCCGGCGCTGCTAGTCTCTCCGCATTGTGAACACAACACGCCGGACACCGTCCGAACGTGCTCTGTTGCCGGCGCGGGCGGAGCGCTGACCGGCGGCTCGACTTTCGGCGCGACCACCGACGGCGTTTCGGCAGCCTCTAACTTTTGCTCCCTGGGCCGCTCGACACGCGGCGTTTGAGACGGCTCCTCCGCCCGGGATTCTTCCCGGAGAGCAGGGGCTTTCTCTTCAACTGTCTTTACGCTGCGAGCCAGCGTCGGGTCGGTGACCGCCGGCTGGTCGCGAACCGTCTTGAGCGCCTGCCGTGCTTGAAAATCAGACGGCGGCGACGAATCAGGCAGCTTCTTACCACACTGCTGGCAGAATGACCAACCCTCGTCGTTGATCGTGTTGCATTCCGGGCACGCAATTCCCTCTTGCTCCACCTGTAATCCCCCCTCCCCTTTTTCTTTTCGAACGGTCGCGCCAACCACCTTTCGATCTTCGCCTTGTCTCGCCGCTACAGAAGGCTCCGCTACTGATTCGAGCGAAGTCGCGCACATTCGGCAGACAGACGATTCGCTCTTATTCCACGCCCCGCAGTTTGGACAAGCGATCATGTCAGTTTGGCTCACCGACCACGCACATTATACGTAAAGGTTATTTTGGTTGAAAGCGAAACGGTCAACTTATTGGGTGTGGTCCGTGCGCCGGTATCTCGCGCATTATTATTGATGCTCACGGAAACGTGAAATCAGGAGCGTGAACAGTGAACAAACAAATATTGCTGGCGCGAGGTCCGCCGGCTTCCCAAAAGACTGCGACTTCAAAATTGAATACGGAATAGAAAACTCGCCGCGAGCTTTGATGGCAACGTTGAAAGGTCGCAACACAGGAAAAAGTCGGAAAGAGTATCGGGGCATCTGAAGCGCGGCCCACGTTATGAGCTCAAGCTTCTTGAACTCTAAACGCGCGCCGCGCTCCAAATCTTAGCTCTCACCCCCAACGCGCAAATGATTTGTCACCGAGAAAACGCCAGGCACTCGATTGGCCGCCATGTAAGCTAGCTGACTATCGCCCCGGTTCGAGACGACGCCTTCCAGCGTCACGTGTCCGTTTTTAACGACTATATGGATGCTCGGATTCGCCCCTTGAGCGTACCGGTACAATCCGCCGGTTGAAAACACGGCCTGGTAGACTCGACGCCTGATCGAATCATCGAACGGCGACAGCGGCAACACCTCGACCTGGTTGACCACGCGATCGACTCCCTCAATCCTGGCGACTCGCCGCTCCGCGTCTTTTCTCGTCGACGGGCGCACGACCTGGCCATAAAGCACGACTGTGTTCCCGTTGACCTGGTAAGCGAGATTGTCGAACACTCCATAGTATGGGAGCGTCACAAGCTCCTTGCGGATGCGCTCGTTGAGACCAAAGCGCTGCACATCACGTGCACGTCTAAGTTGCGCGCCTGACACCGTCGTCGACGCCGCAAGCGCGAGTGTTACTATGATTCCAGTTACTACCCTCAGCATATCGATACCTCCTTGCTAAGTAATATCAAAGCTCTCGATCACCAAGGACGCATAGCGCGACGTTCCACTTTATGCCGTTGATGAAGCACGCGCCGCTCCTCGTTCTGCCTCATCGCGAGGTCCCGTCGATCGAGACGCTGGATCTTGGCCGTTTGCCGTTCCTCTTTGAACCGCTCGTGAAGAGCTCGTCGCTCGGCATTTTGGCGATGAGCAAGAGCACTCCGTCTACGCCCGTAGTTGGTGACAACGCCTCGCCTGCGGATCGTAAAGATAGGCACGCGTCTCCGCACCACTACTCGCCTGTGAAACCTGACCGGCACTCCGCCGGAATGCCTGAATTCTCTTTCGCGCTGCATTTCCTGTTGGCGGATCAACTTGTTGGAGCCTTTTTCGCCGGAGCCTGCGCTCGCTGCAGAAGGCAGCCCGATCAACATCGCTGAAGCCATCAGGAGAATCAATAGATTGCGCATTTTCGTTCGCCTCCTTCCCATTTCGTCAAGTGGGCTAACTCAACTCGGCGCTCTCGATTCGCTAAGTAAACTTAATGTATGAACTGGTCGAATTCCGTACAAAGCGCCTCGCAACCGCTCTCGTCTGGAAGCCCGGCTGCTCTTCTTTCGTTAGCCATGTTTTGGAAGTGCAAGCGGGGTGCCAGGCACGCGTCACATCGAAGGCTGAAAAAACGAAGCGAGCAATTCCAAAAAGAAAGCGCGGCGGCGAGCTTGCGCCCGCCGCCGCTTATTATCCAACGCGCAACTATCTACTTGGTTAATTCGTCTGCAGCTTCGGTTGCGTCGTAGAGCTTTCGGAGCGCTTCGATCATCGCTCGCGAGTCCACCGACACAGCTCGGTTCTGGGTCTCGTCGAAGATAAAATTCCCGACAAGCGACTGAATGTTTCCGTCGAAAATCAACCCCACCAGCTCCGCATTCTTATTGATAACGGGCGAGCCAGAGTTCCCACCGATGATGTCGTCGGTCGAAACAAAGTTGAACGGCGTGTTCAGGTTCAGCTTTGCCTTCCTATCGATCCACCGCTGCGGCAGCTCGTATGGAAACTTGTTGCCGTGCTCGACAGATCGCTTGTAAAGCCCCTCAAACGTTGTGAACGGCGCGATGTGCTTGCCGTTTTCTTCGTAACCCTTCACCGCGCCGTACGACAACCGAAGTGTGAAGGTCGCGTCGGGATAGAGCTTCGTGCCCTCGGTATCAAAAAGCGCCCGCGCGATCTTCGCGTAATTCGCGCGCTCGTTAGCTTGGACTTCGGTCTCGTATCGCTTGCGCAACGCGCGAGCGTCGGCATCGATCGAACGAGCGAGCACGATCATCGGATCGGTCGATTCCTCTATTGCTTTGACTCCACCGCCGCCGACTTGCTTGCGATAATCAACATCCTTCAACTTGGTGCCGTCGATCAATTCCGCTGCGCGAGCTTCTGGAGACTTGCCCGAAAGCACCTTCTTCACGATCGCGTTATCGGCCCCCAACTCCTCCTGCATTAGCGCAAGTGAGTCTGCGAGCTTCACCTTCTCGAAATCGTCGTAGATCGGCGCCGGAGAATACAGGTTGAGTTCGAGCGAAGCCCGACGCGCGTCCGTGTATTCGGGCAACCGCTCGGCATTCGGCTTTGCGGTCTCCGCGGCCAGCCGTACCAACGCACGAGCAATGCCGAACAGATCGGAGTTAAAGGCGGCACCGTTTTCCAGAAGGGATATTTGCTTGTAGTAACTCTTCAATCCCTGCCGACCCTTCGCGATGTTGTCCCAAGCGTCGCCGTAGTCCTTCTGCTTTTTCGGGTCGGCGGCAACGGTTCGCTTCAACGCCTCTTCAGCTTTCGACTTCTTTGCTATCAGCGACTTGTCTTGCAGCCCCTCGAGCTCGCCGCGAAAGGCCTTGAGGCTGTTCTCGATGCTGAAGAAGTCTTCCTGCGCGCGTCGCGATTGCTCTTCGCCTAAAGCGCGATACTTTGCGAGCGCCTCGTGCTGTCGATTGAGCAGCTTGATCACAAAGGGCATCCCGTTGTCGCGAAGGTATTCGAGATGCGCGACAGTATTCAATCGCGCGGTCGAACCAGGATTGCCCGGTACGAAAACCAACTCGCCATCCTTTGCGCCGGTCTTCGACCATTTGAAATAGTTTTCAACCTTGAGCGGTTTGTCGTTCTCGTAGACTCTGAACAACGCCATATCGAGATCGTAGCGCGGATAGGTGAAGTTATCGGGATCACCGCCGAAGAAGGCGATGGCAAACTCGGGCGCAAACACAAGCCGAACGTCGGTGTATTTCTTATAACGGTACAAGTTGTACTGCCCGCCCTGATACAGGGTGATGACGTCGCTCCGTAAGCCGGTCTTCTCGGTCGATTCCTTTTCGATGTTCGCGATCGCCGCTCGCCGAACTGCGTTTGCTTCGGCGGGAGACATCTCGGGCTTCACCCCTCCAGTCACGCGAGCAGTCACGTCTTCGATGCTGACCAGTTGATTGAGCTCGAGATCGGGTGCCTTCGCTTCCTGCTCGCGGGTGCGCGCATAGAAGCCTTCCTTGACGTAATCCTTCTCGGGCGTGCTGATCTTCTGCAACGTGTCCGAAGCAATGTGATGATTGGTGAGCACCAGACCGTCGGCCGACACGAACGATCCTGATCCGCCGTTGTTGAACCGCACCGAGGCCAACTGAACCTTCTTCAGCCAATCATCGGTGACATCGAAGCTGTACTTTCGTTTGATCTCGGCCTTGGGCACATTGTTGAAGGGCCACATGCCCTCATCGGCAAGGGCCCCACTTATGCCGGAGGTTGCGAACAGCGCAACAAACAGGGAGCAAAAGAATCTTTTAGATTTCATCGTTATTCCTCAGAGGAAATATCCAGCAGGAAAACTTGGTTTGTCCGACAGGCAGCCAAAAAAGAGGGCGAGGCGTTGCACATCGTCTCGCCCTCTACCATTCCGCTCACTCTTGGAGAAGAGATGGCAGTTCTTGTGCTGCCAAAATTATTTTACCAAACTCGTTGAGCGCTCGCCAACTCGGGTCAAGTTCTCAACAATTCAACCAGAAGTATGGAGACCGCCGCAGGCGTAATTCCGGGAATTCGCGCCGCCTGGCCGATTGTTCGAGGTCGAACCTGGTCGAGCTTTTGAACTACTTCGTTCGACAGCCCCGATACGCTGGAGAAGTCAAATCCGCGATGTATCTCGAGATCGTCGTAGCGCCCCCGCTTGCGAGCCAGCGCCTCCTGGTCTTTCAGATAACCGGCGTATCGAATGTCGTTGAGCGCGACGACGATCTCTCGCTGTTCAACATTGCTGCCCATTAAAGTTTCGACTATCTCGATCAACTTATCTGAGCTGCAGTCGGGCCGGCGCGCGAGATAATCCAGCTTCCTTCCGCGATAGCTGTCCGGCGAGCCTTCAAGCTGAAGCTCTTCGAGTAGCTTGTCCCCCAGATCGGTGACTTTGGCGCTGGATAGAAACTGCTTGACTCGATCGACCTCTTGCTGACGTTTCTCAAAAGCTTCATAGTCAGCTTGATCAATCGTGCCGATCTCATTTGCCAGAGGCGTCAGTCTTTGATCCGCATTGTCGTAGCGCAGCGAAAGCCTCATCTCGGCTCGCGAGGTGAACATTCTGTACGGCTCGTCGGCGCCTTTGGTCACAAGGTCGTCGACCATCACACCGATGTAGCTTTCCGTTCGATCGAGCACAACGGGTTCGCGACCCAGCGCCGAAAGCGCGGCATTGATGCCCGCGACGATTCCCTGCCCTGCCGCTTCTTCATAGCCTGAGGTTCCGTTGATTTGACCCGCGTGAAACAATCCGCGAATCTTCTTAGTTTCAAGCGTCGCGAACAATTCGCGCGGATCGACGAAGTCATACTCAACCGCGTAACCGGGGCGCAGCAGCTTCACGCTCTCAAGCCCAGGAATCTTTCGCACAAACTCGTACTGAACCTCTTCAGCCATGCTCGTCGAGATGCCGTTCGGATAAACCTCGTACGTGTGATAGCCCTCAGGTTCGAGGAAGATCTGATGCCGCGGCTTTTCAGAAAACTTAACGACCTTGTCCTCGATCGACGGGCAATAGCGTGGCCCGATTCCTTGAATCTCTCCGCTATACAACGGTGACTTGTCGAGATTATTTCGGATCACATCATGAACCGCTTCATTCGTGTAGCCGATGAAGCAGGTGATCTGCGGGCGATTGATCTGGTCGGTCTTGAACGAGAACGGCACCGGCCGTTCGTCGCCAGTCTGGACCTCGAACTTCGAGTAATCGATCGTGCGGCCGTCTAGCCGCGGCGGCGTTCCGGTCTTGAGCCTGCCAGTATTGAATCCGAGTTCCCGAATGCAGTTGGCAAGCTTCATTGAAGCCGGCTCGCCGCTCCGCCCGGCTTGAAACGTTTTCTTGCCGACGTGAATCAAGCCGTTCAAGAAGGTCCCTGTCGTTAGCACGACTGAGCGTCCTTCGATCATCGTTTCATCGGCCAGCTCGACGCCTGCAACATGATCGCCATTGAATTTGATCTCAGCGACTTCACCTTCGACGACTGTCAGATTCTCAGTGAGTGACAACCTGCGCCGCATCTCCGCTCGATAGAGATTGCGATCGGCTTGTGCGCGCGGCGATTGAACTGCGGGGCCACGGCTCCGATTGAGCAAGCGGAACTGGATGCCGGTCGCATCGATGACCTCGCCCATTAGTCCGCCGAGTGCGTCGACTTCGCGAACGAGATGGCCTTTCGCGATTCCGCCGATCGCAGGGTTGCAGCTCATTTGCCCAATCGAATTCATATCTAGCGTGACCAGAGCGGTTCGCGCGCCGATGCGCGCGGCGATGTAAGCCGCTTCGCAGCCTGCGTGCCCCGCGCCGATTACGATTACGTCAAACGCCGTCCTCATATCCATCAAGCCTGACAATTTCGAGCCGTTCACAACTCAGAAAGAATACCACAAAGCTGGGGTGAGATTGGAGAAGAATAGCCCTTGAGTCCCCTTTCAAACTCCGGCCGTTGCGGTGACGAACGCGCGATTTCTTGACAACACCTCATGGCGTTCGATAACGTGCTCTGTTCCCGTCGTGGCTCGAAAGGCTACATGAGACGACGGATAAATCGGAGGTGAGAACGTGCCAATCAAAGTAGGGATTAATGGGTTCGGGCGAATCGGCCGGAACGTCTTTCGCGCTGCGCTCAATCAAGGCGAGATAGATTTTGTTGCAGTAAACGATATTACCGACACGCAAACGCTCGCGCACCTGCTGAGATACGACTCTGTCTTGGGAAATCTCGATGCCGACATCAAGGCCGGCGACAAATCGATCACCGTGAACGACGATGAGTTTCAAGTGTTTACCGAGCGGGACCCCGGCAAGATCGACTGGGCGTCGGTCGGCGCCGAGATCGTCATCGAATCGACGGGCCTCTTCACCAAACGCGACGACGCAGCCAAACATCTGCACGACACGGTCAAGAAAGTAATCATAACTGCTCCGGCCAAGAACGAAGACGTGACGATTGTTCTGGGCGTCAACGAGCGAGCTTATAACCCGAAGGAGCATCACGTCATCTCGAACGCGTCGTGCACGACCAACTGTTTGGCTCCTATCGCAAAGGTGCTGCACGACAATTTCACAATCCGAAAAGGATTGATGAACACCGTGCATTCCTATACCAACGACCAACGCCTGCTCGATCTGCCGCACAGCGACCTTCGGCGCGCGCGTGCGGCGGCGCTCTCGATCATTCCCACCACAACAGGCGCGGCCAAGGCAATCGGCCTGGTGCTGCCGGAACTGAAGGGAAAGCTTGACGGCATATCGTTGCGCGTCCCAACCCCTAATGTCTCGGTTGTCGATTTTGTAGCAGAGGTCGCCAAGAATACCAGCAAGGAAGAAGTGAACGCGGCGATGAAGAAGGCTGCCGACGGGCCGATGCGCGGCATTCTTAAATATTCGGAAGAGCCGCTGGTATCGATCGACTTCCGGGGAAATCCGCACTCGTCGATTTTGGACGCGCCTTACACCAGCGTCATAGAAGGGAACATGGTCAAGCTGCTCTCATGGTACGACAACGAATGGGGTTATTCCTGCCGCGTAGTCGATTTAATCAAGTACATCGCCGAACAGGGACTGTGAAGGGGATGCGTGATTCGTGATTCGTGACGCGTGAAACGTGAAACGTGATTCGTGAGGCGTGATTCTCCGCGCGGCGTGCTCGTTCACGCATCACGCTTCACGGATCACGTTTCACGCATCAAGTGTCAATCCTCCTATGCCCAAGCTTTCAATCAGAGACCTGGAACTTGAAGGGAAGCGAGTGTTTCTGCGCGTCGATTTCAACGTCCCTCTCGACGATGATGTAAACGTAACGGATGACACCCGCATACGAGCAGCTCTTCCGACCATTCGATACGCGCTCGAGCGCGGCACTCGTGTGATTTTGGCGTCTCACCTCGGCAGGCCGAAGGGAAAGCCCGACGCCAAGTTCTCGCTCGCTCCTGTCGCGCGGCGGCTGTCGGAGATGCTCGACAAAGAAGTAAAAATGGCGCCCGATTCGGTTGGCGAACAGGTTCGCGCGATGGTCGACGCATTGAAACCCGGTGAAGCGATGATGCTTGAAAATCTCCGGTTTCACGCCGGCGAGGAGAAAAACGACAGTGAGTATGCTCGCCAGCTCGCTGATCTTGCGGATGTTTACGTCAACGATGCGTTCGGCGCGGCCCATCGCGCGCACGCTTCGACGGAAGGGATCACGCATTTTGTCAAGCAGCAGTCGGCAGCGGGTTTCTTGATGGAGAACGAGCTGCGATACCTTGGCGATACGCTGGCGAATCCCGAAAGGCCTTTCGTGCTGATATTGGGCGGCGCCAAGGTTTCGGACAAGATTGGCGTAATTGAGAACTTGTTGAAGTCAGCAACCGCAATATTGATCGGCGGCGCGATGGCGTACACTTTCCTCAAGTCACAAGGGCTCGAAACGGGTCGCTCCCTGGTTGAAGAAGATAAGCTCGATGTCGCTCGCGAGCTTCTGGCAAAAGCGAAAGCCAGCGGCGTAAACTTCATGCTTCCGGTTGATAACATGGTAGTGAACAAGGACTGGAATAAAGACGCCGAGGTCGTGGATTTTCGTGTCTGCTCGACAAGCGCGATCAACTCGGATGAGATTGGGCTTGATATAGGCCCGGAAACAATCGAACAGTTTTCGCGGCAGATCGTGGGGGCCAAAACGATCGTGTGGAACGGGCCGATGGGAATGTTCGAGCATCCACCGTTCGACCGGGGTAGCCGAGCGATCGCCGAGTCCGTCGCTTCGTCAAAGGCGACCAGCATAGTCGGCGGCGGGGACTCAGTAGCTGCAATCACCGAGGCGGGGGTTGCGGATCGAATAACTCACATTTCTACCGGAGGTGGCGCGTCCCTGGAGTTTCTGGCCGGAAAGGTCTTGCCCGGCGTCGCCGCTTTGACCGACAAATAGGAATTTTTCAGTCAAGAGGACTTAATGAACAACGAAGTGAGACGCGTGAGTTTGCTGTTGATTGCGACTATGATCGTCGTATTCAGCGCATGCCGCCACAAGCCCGCGTATAGCGATATAGACCCAAACAAACCCATCAGCAGTCAAAATCAGAACAGCGCGACTCAACCGGCAACCTCGTCGCCGCCACCGGCGTCGGAGCCGGCGCCAACGCCCGTCACGCCGCCACCGCAAGCTCCAACTAACAAGCCGCCTTCTTTTTTCGATCAAGCCAGAGGTCAAATAAAAGACGTACCCAACTATCCGCGTGCCGCGCGGGTTCACGTTCAACTGGGCCCGGTCGGCGAGCTTAACATGGTGTCCATCATCCTTCAAACATCTGATGAGATGGATAAGATAGCCGCCTTCTACAATCAGGCGATCAAGGACAACCAGTGGAAGATCAACGACAAGATTATTGACCCCGAGATGTGCGAATGGAATCTCGAGAAAGGAAAAGACAACACTGCGAAGGTGCAAGTAAAGAGAGACCCTCAAACAGGAAGAAAGAACATCATCATTGTTCGCGGAGAAAAAATAGCGGAGTCTTCCAAGTAGGGAACATGCGACGGCCCATCATAGTCGGAAACTGGAAAATGTTTAAGACGATCCCGGAAGCGTTGGAATTCGTCCGGGCGTTCAAACCGCTTGTAATGGTGACAACACACTGCGAAGTCGCGATCGCTCCGGCGTTCACGGCAATCAAAGCCGTGGCAGACCGGCTCGAAGGTTCGAACGTTGAGGTTGCTGCACAAGACGTCGCGGCGGAACCTGGTCCTGGCGCGTTCACCGGCGAGGTCTCCGCGTCGATGATCAAGGACGCAGGGGCCCGGCTGGTGATCATCGGGCATTCGGAACGACGACAGTACTACCGGGAGACAGACGAGTCTGTGAACCGAAAGGTCCGCGCTGCGCTGGGCGCCGACTTGTCGCCAATCGTTTGCGTAGGCGAGCGCCTTGAAGAGCGAGATGCCGGGCGCGCGGAGCAGGTGGTAGAGAGCCAGCTTACCGGCGGATTGCATAACTTGACTGCCCCTGAGGCCTCTCGTATCATCATTGCTTACGAGCCGGTGTGGGCAATCGGCACAGGGCGAACCGCGATACCTGAAACCGCCGAACAGATGCACGCTGCGATCCGGTCACGCATCGGGGCGATGTTCGGAGAGCTGCTGGCGGAGCAGACAAGGGTCCTGTACGGGGGCAGTGTTAAGCCCGATAACATCGCGGCGTTGATGAGTGAATCCGACATTGACGGTGCGCTGGTTGGCGGCGCGAGTTTGGAAGCGGATTCATTCGCACAGATTGTGAATTACAGATAAGATCAGGAGTTAGAAAAATGCTTGCAGTTATTCTTACCGTTCTTTATATAATCGCTTGCCTCGTGCTGATAATGTTCGTCTTATTGCAGCCGGGTAAATCGGATGCGGCGGCGGTGTTCGGCGGCGGCGTCAACTCGGCGGCCTTTGGGCCGCGCGGCACTCAGACGGTGCTGGCAAAGGTCACGATTACCGCGGCGATCGTGTTCTTCTTGATTGCGTTTCTGTTTTCCATTCCGGGACTATTCGAGAGGAGGTCGCTGGGAGAAGGCGCGGGACCCGCGGAATCCGCGCCGGCAGCTCCCGTAACCCCAGCTACTCCTTCGGAACAGCCGCCCAGCAACGCAGCCCAGCCAGCGGAACAGCCTGCTGCCTCTCCTGCGAAGCCGGCCGATGAAAGCGCCAACAAACAGACGAAGCCAGCCGAGTCGAAGGAGACGGCGAAGCCGGCCAAGAAGAAATGAGTCGGCCTCTGATTTGACGATCCTAAAGTCCTCCAAAAACATGCCGAAGTGGTGGAACTGGTAGACACGTACGTTTGAGGGGCGTATGGGGCAACCCGTGGGGGTTCGAGTCCCCCCTTCGGCACCATCCTCAACAAAATCGAAGCGGGAAAGACTAGACCAATCTACGGCTGGGCAGAGCCTTGGATGCTTTCGAAGACGAACGGCTCACTTGTGGCCTACGGAACGCCGGTGGTAATTTTCGACGATTACTCGCACGGCGAAAAGGCTCCGTGGAAGCGGCTCGATACCGACCCGCACGCAACTATTGTCTCGGTCGCACAGATTGAAGAGATGCTCAGCCAATACTTGCAGTCGATTTTAGGTCGTACGCGTCAACGCGAAGCTTTGATCGGTCAACTGCTGAAGCCGGGAGATGATCTTCAAACAAGGACTCAGTCTCAGGATTAATTCTTGGCAACCTGTCTCGCGCTCCCCTGTCTATCGATCATTCGATAAAGCGTCTTGCGGTCTACGCCCATCACCTGGGCGGCGCGGGATTTGTTTCCGCCGACGGCGCTCAACACTCGCAGCAAGTAGCTGGATTCGAGTTGGTCCAAAGTCGGCAGATCGCCTTCGGGGATTACATCATTCATGACCGAAGTCACTCGAGGCGTCGATACGATTTCAGCCGGTAGATCCTCGATCCTGATGATCCCGCTGCTGAGTGCGGCGAGCCGTTGCATCAAGTGCTTCAGCTCGCGAATATTGCCCGGCCAGCTGTAGCGTTCCAGCGCCAGCAAAGCGTCTTTGGTTATCGACAGATGTCGTCCCGCACTGCTGTGCTGTGACAGAAACGACAGAGCCATCGACGTGATGTCTTCGCAGCGATCTCTTAGCGGCGGCAGCAAGACCTGAACACCTTGGAGTCGATACAGAAGATCCTTCCGAAACAACCCCTGTTCTGCGAGCGCTTGAGGGTCACGGTTTGTAGCGGACAGAACTCGCACATTCACGCGTTTACGGGCGTTCGTTCCGAGCGACCTGAATTCACTTTCTTGCAGGACGCGCAGCAGCTTAACCTGAAAGGCAGGGCTTGTCTCGGTTACCTCGTCGAGCAACAGCGTTCCGCCGTCGGCCTCTTCAAACAAGCCGCGACGCGAGCTGTCCGCGCCGGTGAACGCGCCGCGCGTGTGACCGAACAGCTCGGACTCAAGCAACGTGTCAGGCAGCGCTCCGCAGTTGACCGCAACGAACTGTTTGTTCGCTCGCGGACTCTTGCGATGAATCAGCCGCGCGATCAGCTCTTTCCCGGTCCCTGATTCGCCCCGGATCATTACCGGCAGATCGGTAAGCGCGACGCGCGCGGCGGTCTTTACGACCTCGATCATCGCCGGGCTGTTGCCCAGGATTTCAGGCTGCGAACCTGAGCTTTCAATCGTCACTAGCTTACTCGGAAAGCGGCGTTGCTCGACCGCGGACGCGATGGCTTGGAGCACGCCGATCGAGAACGGCTTGCAAATGTAATCATTCGCGCCGTTATGAACCGCTTCAATCGCGGCTTCAATAGACGCCCGACCGGTCATCAACACGATCTCACAGCGGGAGCCGTCGCCGCGAAACGCTTTCAGCACGTCAAACCCGGTCAGCCCCGGCATAACGACGTCGCAAAAGACAAGTTCGAAATCTTGCTCAGCGGCTAGCGTCAGCGCCTCAGCTCCGTTCGAGGCACACGAAACTTGATAACCACGGTCGGTCAACGCATGCTTAACCAACTCGCGTATCGGTTCGTCGTCATCGATGACCAATATCTTCATTGGATCCTCGGTTAGAGATTTCGGACCCCCGGTTGACGGCAAGTTCTGTGCCGCTTCTTCTGTTCTATTAGACCCCATTTCTGAACTCGTCAGTGGAATATTGCCACGCTGATTGAAGAGACAATGAGGAGCAAATCAACGCTCAGACCGCAGGAGAACGACGCGGCCAATAAGACCGAGCGATCAGGTCAGCGAATGGGGCAACGATATCTTATGCGATTGCACAGTCGGTCTCAATAGTAACCGTCGGGTCCCTTAGACCGGGGAGAATCCGTAACGACGCAGCACTACCGGACCAGGGACCTTCGTTTCTATTGAAAGCTTCAATGCTGGTGTGCTAGTTTGGCATCGCGTTCCCCCGGTTTGCAGCGCTCGCGCAAGAATGGACGACCAACTTGCGCGTCATTCTCTCTTTCTACAGGATAGAAGTGCACTAGGAGCCTTAGAACAGTTGAGTAAGGAAACGACTAAGAAGGCAAAGACATACACCGCCGACAGTGATCCAGATAACTCGCTGGCGGTATGGCTGCGTCTTCAGAAATCTTTGGCGGAAAGAACGGGCGTCGCGCTCACCACGCTCAGTCGCGACGGTGCGGTCATCGGGCGAATTGAGAATGACAACAGTATCTGCCGCGCGATGCGCGTCTCTCCCGATCGCGCACCGCTGTGCGCCGCGGATTGTGGCGCCGCTTACAGCAATGCGGTGGCCGCGGGAAAGCAATTTGATTTCACTTGTCACGCCGGGCTTCATTGTTTTGCCATTCCGGTTCGAATCGCTCAAAAGCAGTTGGTGATACTCGGAGGCAGATCGTTTGCTTCCACGGCTGAGTACGCCGAGTTCTTGCGAGACTGTGGAGACCTGCCTGCGATCGCCAGCGGCGAGAGCCTCAAAAACATAAAGTTCATCGAGACTCGCGATCTCGCGGAGGCTGCCGCGCTTGCAGGCTCGACCGCCGCTTATCATTTTCACCATGCGCGCAAGGGTGCAGGCACGCAAGCGGCGCCGAGCGTGTTGGATTCCCAGGAGGAGATCGACAGGTTGACCGATCAACTTGAAAGCCGGAGGCGATCGATCGGCCGGTTCTATGAATTTCTTCGGAGCATAACTTCAGCCATCGACTCTCAGAAGGTATATCAATCGGTTCTCGAAAAGTTCAGTGGGATCATGCAATCACAACGCAGCTCGCTGATGGTGTTTGACCCGGAATCCAACGAGCTTGTCCTGGAAGCGGCTCTGGGAGCCGATCATGAGCCGCCTGGCGATCGCGTCAAGCTGGGTGACCGAATAGCCGGGGCGGTGCTTGCCAACGGCGCTCCTCTGGTCGTCAGCGACGCCGACAACGATCTGAGAGTGCCGCAATCGAGACCGGGGCGCTACCGCACGACATCATTTATCAGCTTCCCGATAACACTCGGCTCGCGGAAAATTGGCGTCATCAATCTGACAGATCGAATCGACGGCGCCCCTTATCAAAACGACGATCTGATGATGCTCGAGATGATGGCGCCTCATCTGGCCTTAATAATCGATCGAACTGAATGGGCGAAGAAGGCGGAGACGTTTCAGCAAATGTCTTTGACTGATCCGCTGACCGGTTTGCCAAACCGCCGATATCTTCAAGACAGGTTGTTCGAAGAAGTCGAGCGCTCGAAACGCTACAACACGCCGCTCTCTTTTATGATCATCGATGTCGATCGATTCAAGAACTACAACGACGTCTACGGACATACGAATGCCGACCGGGTTCTGATCAAAACCGCGCAACTGCTTCGCGGTTCGCTTCGCGCCATTGACTTGAGCGCGCGATTTGCGGGTGACGAGTTTTGCATCGTGCTGCCCGAAACCGAGATGGGCGACGCGGCGCAAATCGCCGAGCGTTTGCGAAGGGGCATAAGCGAAACCGAATGCCTAACCGAACAGGGCGAGCCGATGGAGTCTGTGACCATCAGCATCGGCATTTCGTCGTTCAGCGCCTCACGACAAAGCCCTCTTTCGATAATCGAGACCGCCGACCGCGCTCTCTATCAAGCCAAAGCGCTTGGCCGGAATTGCGTAGCGGTTTACGAGGATGCTCGCGCCGTTGATCAGTGATTCTCGATGAGTGATTCCGAATCAACACAGATCCTGAGCCGGCTCTCGGACGCCGAGTTCGTTGGCCGAGAAAGCGAGGTCTCGCGAGTCTGCGGTCTGGCGAAGGCATTGCCGACTCGCGCCGGTTCTGTCGCGCTCTTGCTCGGCCGCCGGTTAACAGGCAAGTCTGAGATTCTTCGCAAGAGTTACGACCGGCTCTTTGCTGAAACCGGCGAGGTCTTGCCGGTCTTTTACTCGGTGAGAGAATCGCACCTCGATCCGGAAAAGTTTGCGAGCGATTACTTTGCCCAGTTCGTCGGGCAGATGTTGGCATTCAGACGAAAAGACCCCAGTCTGATCCAAATTGCTTATGAGCCGCTTTCGGCTATTGCCCGAGCCGCGCCTTCCGAAGATTACGTTTGGATCAAGTCGATAGTCGATTCCTTCCTACAGGCTTCTCGATCCGGAGACGCGTCGTTGCCGGTGCGCTGCGCTTTATCTGCCCCGGCCCGAGGCGCGTCGCGAGCTGGGCTCATCCCGCTGGTGATGATCGACAACTGGCACTTGATAGCAGACGGCGAGATTCGCGCTGAGTTTTTGAACCAGTTCTCGGGACAAAGGGACATCACCTACGTGTTTAGTGGATTGAGCCGATTGCTTACTAAGCTGCTCCCACCATCTGAAGATCTCTTGAATCGGTTCGAGGTGATTCAAGTTGGGCGAATCTCGGAAGAATACACGGAGAAACTCATACGTCGGCAAGCGGAGCTTTTTGGAATCGAGATTTCCGATTCGACAATCGAGTTGATGATTCAACAGCTCGAAAGGGACCTCTTTTACACGCGCTCGATTCTGGATGCGGCGGCGTCAGGCGGATCGTCGCTGAAAACTTTCATGGAGTTCGAGCGAGCCTACGTCGCCGAGGTGCTGAGCGGTCGAATCAATCATTACCTCGGCTCGCTCATACGAGAGGTGGCGAAAGAGTCTCGAAACGAGCGTGCTGTCTTTGAGGCGCTCAACCTCTTGGCCGAGGCCGCCGAGCCGGTCCCGATCGATCGCGTGATCGAACATGTCGCAAAGCATACCCATGATCCGCAAGCGCTGTTGGCGCGGATGCACGCTCGTGAGCTCTTGGAGTTGAGCTACGGTTTTGTGAGCGCGTCCGACGATCCGGTTCTCGCCGATTATGTGCGCGCCAAGTATCGCAAGGAGATTGCGGGCGTGTCGCGGCCTGTTGCCGGCGAAGAGCTGTTGGGAGAGAAGCTCAAGCATTCCCACAAACTGATGATGTCGCGGCATAACCGCGCGACACGATCGCAACTAATCGAGTTGTTGTCGCGCTTCGATTTTCAAAACGTTCCGGCGACTCTGTTTCATCACGCCGATTATGACAAGCGCTATCGCGGTATGAGCCGCGTCCAAGTGCGGCGAGCGTTGGACGAGGAGCCCAAACGCGTGCGGCTTCCGCAGATTGTTACAGTGCACGAGATTGCATCGCACGAAGAGTCTGGTATTGGATTGCGCTTGTTCGCAGCAACCGGGTTTGAAGGCGGCATTTACACCGATTCAAACGAAGTGGTTTGGATGATCGCTCTGATCAACTCGAAAGAGGCACTCGACGACGAAACGCTCGCGCGCATCGAACAGCGACTCGACGCGGCTGTGCGTGAACGCCGCGCGAAATTCGGATCGCCAGCCAGATTTCTCCACTGGTACGTCAGCAAAGAAGGCTTCTCAGCAGTAGCATCTGAACGGTTGTCAGGCTTAGACGCGTACAGCTCAACTTATTCTCATATCGATCTAATACAAGACCACCTGACCAGCCTGGCGTCGTGTGGCAAGCGTCGCCCGGCGAGTGAGTTTGAGCTGGTCATCCCGGTCGAGGACGAAGCCGAGCTGATAGCCGCGCGTACCGCCGAGCAAATCGCTCGCGCCGCCGATTTCGACGCCGAATCCATCAATCAGATCAAGACCGCGCTGATCGAAGCTTGCATCAACGCCGCCGAGCACGGCGACGCCCCGGACAGAAAGATTCATCAGCATTTCGCAATTGACGAAAATAAGCTTATAATCACGGTGTCGAACAAGGGCAAAACGTTCGGCAGAGACAGCGGTCAATCGACCCCCTCGGTTGCGACCCACACGGTGGAAGGCACGCGCGGACGTGGGCTTCAAATAATCCGCGCGCTGATGGATGATGTAAGCTTTGAGCGCACCGACGACGGCGCGCGCCTGGTGATGACCAAGCACCTCAAACGCCCCGAAACCCAGTAGCAGGAACCACTGCTGATAGCAGTCAGATAAACCTTCAGGTTGTCGTCGATCTTGCCTGCAAGCGACAGACTGAAGTTTGTTGGACATTTCTGGAGGCACGCTATGAGTGCTGTTGAAATCAGAGGCAGGTTGACCGAAAATGCCGCGATTATTTATCCCGGCCACTACTTGAATCAACTGAGAGGCGAAAGCATCGAGGTGCAGTGTCGCGAGTTGCTCGCGAGCGGCGTGCGGAGAATCGTGATCAATTTCGAGGAGACCGAGTTGATCAACAGCATCGGCATCTCGATACTGCTGGGCGTTATCGAAGCGGTAAACAACGCCAGCGGCACGCTTGTGCTGTCGAATCTGAACTCCTCCAATCGCGAGTTGTTCGAGCTGCTGGGCCTCATGTCGCACGTCGAGACCGCAGACACCGAGCAGGCCGCGATTGAGAGGTTGTGCGGAGAAGTTAGTCAAGCCCCGGTGTAGAGGCGGCATCATTTTCCCATTGTTCATCTCCATTTTTCATTTGCCCTGGAAGCGCAGATTATCACTATTCGCCGCGTGCAAATGAACCCCAAAGATGACAATGGAGAATCGGAAATGGACAATTAACAATGAAAAATGAATCGGACCTGACGCTCAGGAAGATGCTGCATAATTTCAGCGCGCTGACCGAGCTCGCTGAAGAGATAAGCTCAACGCACAACTTCGCCGAGGTCACTCGCGCATCGCTTCACA